>DHNJ01000119.1 GCA_002409445.1 Armatimonadetes bacterium UBA5419
GATGGGGGTGCCGGCGGCGATCTTGCCCATCATGGACAGTTCGCGGGTGTCGTTGGCCGGTTCGGCGGCCTTGGGACGACCGCCGCCCTCGATCACGCCGGGCTTGAAGCCCGCGTGGCCGCGCGGCGCGCCGGCCGTGGTCTGGAACCAGAGCCTTCCGCCCTCATTGTCGACGAACGACCACTGCCCGTCCCACGCGCCGAGCAGCTCGACCACCGGCGCGTCGGCCAGCCGCAGGTCGCGGTAGAAGACCGCGTTGACCGGCTGCGTGCCCTCCCACACGCCGATGATCAGGTACGCGCCGTCGTCGGTCACCTGCCCGCCGAAGCCCCAGTCGGGCTGGTCCGGCCGCGCGTAGACCAGGGCGTCCTCGCTCTGCGGCGTGCCCAGGCGGTGGTAGTAGAGCTTCTGGTTACGGTTCGCCGCGACCAGCTCCTGGCCCGGCTCGGGCGGGTCGTAGGCGGCGTAGAAGAAGCCCTGGCCGTCGTGCGTCCAGCTCGCGCCGGAGAACTTCGACCACTCGAGCCGGTCGTCCAGGTCGGTCGCCGTGGCCACTTCGCGGACGCGCCAGACATGCCAGTCGCTGCCCGCCTCGGCCAGGGCGTAGGCCAGGTAGCGGCCGTCCTCGCTGACCGCGATCGGCCCCAGGGCGACGGTCCCGTCGGCCGACAGCGTGTTCGGGTCGAGCAGCTCGTGCCACTCGTCGTCGGCCGCCTCGGCCGAGTCCGCCCAGTACAGCACCGCCTGGCTCTGCAGGCCGGTGTTGCGCGACTGGAACCAGCGCGGCCCGACCCGCCAGGGCAGGCTGCGCTTGGGGTAGTCCCACAGTGCCGTCAGCCGCGCGGCGAACGTATCGCGCCCAGGCAGCGCGTCAAGATACGCGCTGGTCACCTCGTTCTGCGCGCTGATCCAGGCCTGGGTCTCGCCCGAGTTCGGGTCTTCGAGCCAGCGGTACGGGTCGGCGATGCGGGTGCCGTGGTAATCGTCGACGACGCTCTCGTCGCGGCGGGTGGTCGGGTACTGCATGGGCTAGCCTCCCTGGCTGGCGGCCGCGCGGCGGGCGGCGACGTGCTCGCGGATGTGGGTCAGGTCGTCGTCAGTCAGCGCGCGCTCGAAGCTGCGGAAGCCGGCCAGGCGGAAGCCATGGTGCGCGGCCAGGGCGGAGATCTCGGCGACGCGCTCGCGCTGCAGATCGCGGCCGAGGCTGAACGGCTCGAACCGTCCGTCGAGCGCGAGCAGCGCGGTCTCGGCCATGCAGGCGTACATCAGGCCGGGCGGGAAACCAAAGTTGAAGCCGAGGTCGACGTGCTCGCCCGGCGGCCGCACGACCCCACCCTCGAGCACCAGCACGTCGTCGCGCTCGCGCGCCACGCTGACCGACACATCGCGCGGCCGCGCCACGTCGCAGACCACCGCGCCGGGCTTGAGGTGCCGCGGGTGGACCAGCGCTTCCGCGCTAGCTGAAACGCACAGGAGCAGATCGGCGGCCGGCAGCGCGTGGTCGAGGTCGGTCTCGACGCTGACCTGCGCGCGCGTCTCACCCAGACTCGCGGCCAGCGCCTCGCCGCGTTCGCGGTCGCGCACGACCAGGATCAACCGCGCCACCTCGTCGGCCAGCTCCTGGGCGCAGACGCGGCCGATCGAGCCGGTTGCGCCGAGGACGACCGCCGTCGCCGTGGGCAGGTCGGTGCCCATGAGTTCCGCCGCGCGCCGTGTGCCCTCGAGGGCGGTAGCGACGGTGTAGGTGTTGCCGGTGGTCACCGCGGGCTCGCTGGCGCCGGCGATGGTCACACCCGCGTCGCCGACGACCGCGGTCATCGCCCCCAGCCCGACGATCTGCGCGCCCTCCTCGCCGGCCACGCGGACCGCCTCGATGACTCGCGGCAGGCTGCGCTCGGCGGGGTCCTCGGTCAGCTGCCGCGTGGTCAGCGGGCAGACGACGAAGAGGCCGCTGACCTCCTCGCCCGTCGCCTCCGAGCGAATGCCGCGGATCTCGCCGACGGGCATCGGCGACTTGAGCCGGCCGAGCCGCTCGACCAGACCTGGCGGCAGGAAGCGGGCGATCGGGTACTTCCGCGCGTAGTCGGCGACCGAGATGGGATGGATGACGAAGCCGAACCGATTCATGATGG
This sequence comes from Armatimonadetes bacterium UBA5419, assembly GCA_002409445.1. Classification (GTDB taxonomy): domain Bacteria; phylum Armatimonadota; class UBA10988; order UBA10988; family UBA10988; genus UBA10988. The sequence continues at coordinate 2,133 of DHNJ01000119.1, forward strand.
CCCCAAGGGTACCAGACTCGGCGTCCAGCCCCACTCGCGCAAGCGGCTCAACAGCAGGTCGGGCGGGAGCGGCCGGCCCTGGCCCTCAGCCGCGGTCAGGGCGGCCTCCAGTACGTTGGTCCCGAAGCTGCGGCCGTCGAAGACCGGGGTGGTCGTGACCAGCGCGCGCGCCCCGCGCGCGGCCAGCGCCGCGTGATCCTCGCTGGTCGTCGTGTTGGTCAAGATGACCTTGCCCGCCAGCGAGTCGGCGCCCGCCGGCAGGTAGCGGTGGATCATGTGCCAGTCGCCGGCGATCAGGTCGGCCCAGGCGAACCACTTGCCCCAGCGCGGGGTGATCTCGCGCTGCTTCTCGCCGATCGGGTAGATCCAGCGGAACGGCAGGCGGACCACCGCCGGCAGCACCGCGCGCGCGACCCAGGCCAGCGTCCGCGCCGAGCGGATCGGCACGGGCAGGCCGACGTTGAACATCAGGTCGCCAAAGCAGATCTCGCGCGCCCGCGCGGCCAGCGTCTCGGCCAGGCCGAAACGGTCGACCGCGGTGACCACGAGCGCCTTCGCGCCGCGCAGGTCGATCAGTTGCTGCGCCTCGAGCCAGTCGACCGCCGCCGGCTCGAGCGCGGCCTTCAGCCCGCTGCCATCGACGACCGGCGTGCGCCGCGCCGCGGCGGCCAGGCGGGCCGCGTCGCGGATCGTGTAGCGGCGGCCGGCGGCGAAGAGGTAGAGGTCGATCCCGCCCAGGCCGAAGACGTCGACCTGGCCGTCAAGCTCGGCGATCAGCGCGCGCGCGGCGGCGAGGTCGCCGTCGGTGCCGCGGCGTTCGAGGATGAACCCGCGGCCGCCCAAGGTCACCTCGACGGACTTGTCGCGGGTGCTGGAACCGATACTGACACTGACCACGTGCAGGGGGCGGTCAGTCGCCATCGAGGGACTCGTCGACCAGCTCCTTGGTTGGCCGGTCGTCGCTCATCCGCGGCTGGGCGCGCTCTTCGCGTGGCGGGCGCGGCTGGCGCTGGGGCCGCGGGGACGCCTCCGCCTGCGTCTGCGGCTGGGGGCGGGCCTGCGGCTCGGCGGGGGTCAGCTCAGCGAACAGGTAGCGCACGTGGCCGTCGTCGTCGAGGTCCATCGTCGCCACGCCATTGCGCAGCATCGACTCGAGCGCATCCTTGGCCTCGGTTAGGCTCAGCTTGGTCATCAGCGACAGCTCGGCGGCGGCCAGGCTGCCGTTGTTGTCCTGCGCGGCGAGCAGGACGAACCGCTCGAGCTCAGCCTGGTCACGCGGGGCGCGCAGGGCGTACGGCTGCTGGTCGGCGCTACGGGTGCCGGTCCGCTGCGCGCTGCGCGGCACGCGGCCGACCGGGATGTCGTCGCTGAAGCGTTGCCGCTGGCCGGCCTGTGCTGCGCGGTTGGCCGCGTGCAGCTCCTCCCAGCTGACCCGCCCCTCGCTCATCGGCGCCCCGCCGACGAAACCTTCCTCGATCACCTCGCGCACCACGCCGTCCGGCCCCACGACGGTCCGCCGCACGGTGACCCGCGTGGGCACGTTACCGACCATGACCAGCGGTTGGTTGTACCGCCGGTCAAACTCCTCGGACGACATCAGTGCGAGGAACAGCGCATCGATCCAGCCCAGAAACGCGGGGAAGACACCACACGTCAGGACCGAGAAGATCAGGTACAGCACCCCCGCGCCGCCCTCGTTGAGGTAGAACTTGTGGGCGCCAAACCAGCCAAAAAGGATGGCCAGCACGATTGCCGTGGCCTTGTCTTTCAACCCGTGTAGCCCTCCACCAGGACCGGCGGCGCACCGTCTGCCACCGCCGCTGCCTGGGCCGTGAGCTGCGCTCCATGCTCAGCGAGACGCGCCCCGTACGCGTCCAACAACTGCTTCATGGTACTCCAATCCGGCGCTTTGTTGATGTCCGTGCGAAAGGTCGTCGCGTCATACAGGCCGTGGCTGTACCAGGCCAGGTGCTTCCGCATCTCGCGGCCGGCGCGCTCGTCGCCGCGGTACTCGACAACCAGGTCGCCATGCCGCCGCGCCAGCGCCAGCCGCTCGGCCGCGCTCGGCGGCGGCGGCTCGTGGCCGGTCCGCAGATACTCCGCCACGCGGCCGAAGATCCCCGGGTCGCCCTCCGCGCCGCGGCCAATCATCACCCCCGCCGCCCCGCTAGCCGCCAGCAGCGCCGCCGCGTCGGGCCCCGAGCGCACGTCGCCGTTGCCAACCACCGGCACCTCGGGCACCGCCGCGACGATCTCGCCGATCGCCGCCCAGTCGGCCTCGCCGCGATAGCCCTGGGTCGCCGTGCGGCCGTGGACCGCGACCAGCTGGGCGCCCTCGGCCACCGCGATGCGCGCGATCGCCGCGGCGTTGCGACAGCCGTTGTCCCAGCCCAGCCGCACCTTGACCGTCACCGGCAGCGAGACCGCGGCGACCATCGCCCGCACCAGCCGCCCGACGGCGGCGGGCGTGCGCAGCAGGCAGGCGCCGGCGCCCGTCTTGGTCACCTTCGGCACCGCGCAGCCCAGGTTCAGGTCCAGGATGTCCGCCCCCGCCTCCTCGACCAGCCGCGCGGCGATCGCCAGCTTGTCCGGGTCGGCGCCGAAGATCTGGCAGCTCACCGGCCGCTCGATCTCGTCGAAGCGGAGGTACTCCTGCGTCCGCTCGTTGCCGTAGAACAGCGCCACGCCGCTGACGAACTCGTTGCAAACCAGGCCCGCCCCGCCCTCGCGGCAGAGCCGGCGCATGGCCAGATCGGAGATGCCCGACATCGGCGCCAGGACCAGCGGCGGGTCGATGACCACGTCACCGACGCGGATCGGCGGCGGCAGCGTCATGGGCCGAGCCACCCGTCGAACCCCGGCGGCGGCTCCTCCACCCCGGCACCCGGCAGCGTCGCGAAGACCACCTTCCAGCCGTCCTCGTCGCTCAAAATCGCCGTCTGCCGGCCGCCCGGCTGGCCCGGCGCGTCGGGTGAGGTCAGGGTGTAGGTGACCACGACCAGGCCCGCGCCGACGGTGTCGAGGCGCGGCTCGCTGACCTCGATCAGCGGCCCGGGCTGCGGCGCGGCGGGGAAGGCGCCGCGGAACGCCGGCCAGCTCTGCGCGGTGACCACGTAGCGCCCGCCCGGCTGCCCGTCCTCGCCCAGGTCCTGCAGCGTCAGCGGCCAGGCAACCGTCGTCGCGAAAGCTTCGGCATAGCCCGCCGAGAGCGCCAGCCAAAAGGCCTGCAGCGTCTCCAGCGGTCCATCGACCGCCACCGCGACCGGCGCCGGGGCGGCGCCGTCGTCCTCGGCGGCCGCAGGCGGCGGCTCCGGCCCCAGCTCGTCCTGGGCCATCGAGCCGCCCACCAACAACGCCGCACACAGCAGCCCGAGACGCAGGCGCTTCATCGCCGTTCCTCCATAAATACCTGATGCAGCCCCCACAGCACCAGGTCCGGCTCCACCTGGTCGAAAAGGCCCGGTCGCGCCTGCGCCAGCAGACCCGACCAGCCGCCGGTCGCGACGGTCGGGCAGTCCGGCTGCCCCACCTCCGCCCGTAGCTGGTCGGCCAGCCCGGCGATCAGCGCCGCGTGGCCCAGGATCAGCCCGCTGGCCAGGCCGGCGTCGGTGGTGCGGCCCAAGGCATGGGCCGGCAGGCTCAGCTCGAGCGCGGGTAGCGCCGAGGCCTGCTTGGCCAGCGCGTCGCGCGACGTGCCCAGGCCGCAGGCGATCGCCCCGCCGCGGAAGACACCCGCCGCGTCGACCACGTTCAGGGTCGTTGCCGTGCCGCAATCGACGCTCAGCACCGGCCCACCGACGAGCCGCGTCGCGGCCAGCGCGCCGAGCCAGCGGTCGGTGCCCAGTGCCTCGGGCGGGTCGTAATCGAGCGGCAGCGGCGAGGGGAAGTCGACCCCCGCCCAGCGCACGCGCCAGCCCTGCTCGAGCAGGTGGTCCAGCCAGGCGTGAGCGGCCGGCGGGTAGACGCTGGAGAGGTAGGCGGTGCCGCCCGCGGGCAGGTCGAGCCGGCAGCCCGAGGGGCAGACCAGGCCGACGCCGGGCGCGGTGTGGGCCGTCTGGTTGGCATGCGCGCGCAGGCGGCCGGCCTCGAACCAGGCCAGCTTGACCCGACTGTTACCAACATCGACGGCGAGCAACATGGCTTGAGTTTACCATGCGCCCACGCCTGCCCGGGCGCAGGACTCGGCCCGTGCGGGGCGAAGCGGCGCGGCTGGAGAGGTGCCCGATGTCTGACTTCCGCCTGCCCCGCGTCAGCCCCGAGGCCGAGGGTGTGCGCTCGGCCGATCTGCTGGCCTTTGTCGACGCGCTCGAGAGCCGCACCCGCTGGCCGCACAGCGTGATGGTCGTGCGCGGCGGGTCGGTCCTGGCCGAGGGCTGGTGGGAGCCCTACCGCCGGCTCGGGCGGCACCTGCTCTACTCACTGTCGAAGAGCTTCACCTCGACCGCCGCCGGCCTCGCCGTCGCCGAGGGCAAGCTCTCGCTCGACGACCCCGTCCTGCGGTTCTTCCCCGCCGAGCGGCCGGCCGAGGTCAACGAGCACCTGGCCGCGATGCGCGTGCGCCACCTGCTCTCGATGTCCACCGGCCACACCGAGGACACGCTGCCGCACTTCGCCCGCCGCCCCGGCGACAACTGGGCGCGCACCTTCCTCGCCGTGCCGGTCAACCGCCCGCCCGGCACCCACTTCCTCTACAACAGCGGCGCGACCTACATGGTCTCGGCGATCGTCCAGCAGGTCACCGGCCAGAAGATCGTCGACTACCTGCGGCCGCGCCTGTGGGACCCGCTGGGCATCGTCCCGCCGCCCTGGGAGGAGTGCCCGCGCGGCATCAACGTCGGCGGCTGGGGCCTCAGCCTGCGCACCGAGGACATCGCCAAGTTCGGCCAGCTGTACCACGACGGCGGCGTCTGGCGCGGCCAGCGGCTGCTGCCCGCGACCTGGGTCGCCGACGCTACCTCGAAGCACATCAGCAACGGCAACGACCCCAACAGCGACTGGGCGCAGGGCTACGGGTTCCAATTCTGGCGCTGCCGCCACGGCGCCTGGCGCGGCGACGGCGCCTTCGGCCAGCTCTGTCTGGTCATGCCCGAACAGGAGACCGTCGTCGCGCTGACCGCCGGGATCGACGACTTCCAGGGCCTGCTCAACGTCATCTGGGACACCCTGCTCCCCGCCCTCGGCCCGCGCCGCGCGCTGCCAGCCAACCCCGCCGACGAACGCCGCCTGACCCGCCGGCTCGACGCGCTCTCGCTCGGCAGCGCCCCCGGCGGCGAGTCCTGCTGGCCGTCGTCGGCCGCGATCAGCCGCCGGTGGTACACGCTGGAGCCGAACGACCTCGATCTAACACGGGTTAGCTTCGATCTGGACACCCCCGCGCTGCTCCTCGAGCGACAGGGCGGGAGCACCGTCCGCCTGCCGTTCGGCTGGCAGGGGCAGTGGGCCGAGGGGCGCGGCATCGAGGTCTTCGGCATCTACGACGGCGTGCCGGACGAGGGCGAGCCGGGCCGCAGCGACACCGGCCACGCGATCGCCGGCGTGGCCTACGGCGACGGCCGGCCGGTCTCGACCTCTGGCGGCTGGCGCGCCGACGGCACGCTGCGCCTGACCATCGTCCTCCACCGCGCGCCGGCCCAGGTCCACCTCAGCGCCAAGTTCACCGGCGACGAGTTGCGGCTCGAGCGATCGGTCTCCGGCAGCTTCCTCGGCGGCGTCAAGGAGCCGCTGATCGGCCGTCTAACGGAGGGTTAGAAACCGTGGATCCGCTCCAGCTCGCCGCCAGCCCCGAGTCGGTCGGTGTGCCGTCGGCCGCCCTGCAGGCCTTCGTCGCGACCGTCGAGACCGCCTGCCCGCAGCCGCACGGGCTGCTGGTCGCCCGCCGCGGCCAGATCGTCGCCGAGACCTACTGGGCGCCGTACCGCGCGGGTGAGCCGCACCAGCTCTACTCGGTCTCGAAGACCTTCCTCTCCGCCGCCCTGGCCTACGCCGCGGCCGACTGGCAGCTGAGCCTCGACGACCCCGTCCTCGACTACTTCCCCGCCGCCGCCCCGGCCGCGCCGAGCGCCGCCCTGCGCGCCCTGCGGCTGCGCCACCTGCTGACCATGCAGGCCGGCCACGAGGGCCAGACGGTGGTCCGCCTGGGCCGGGAACCGGACGCCGACTGGGCCACCACAATTCTGGCCCAGCCGATCGCCCACGAGCCGGGCACGCGGTTCCTCTACGATGCGGGCTGCAGCTACCTGCTGGCCGCCGCGCTCGAGCGGGTCACCGAGCAGCGGCTGGTCGAGTACCTGCGGCCGCGGCTCTGGGAGCCGCTGAGCATCGGCACCGCCGGCGCCCCGCCGCGCTGGGAGACCTGCCCGCGCGGGGTCTGCGTGGGCGGCTGGGGGCTCGAGCTAACGCTGCGTGAGCTGGCGGCGTTCGGCGCGGCGCTGCTGGCCAACGAGACCCTGCCCCAGGGCCCGGTCCTGCCGCGCGGCTGGGCCGAGGAGGCGGGCCAGCCGCGGGTGCTGCTGGGCGGCACGCTGGGCGGCGCCGACGCGCAGGGCTACGGCTGGCATTCGTGGGCCGGGCCGTACGGCTCGTGGCGCGCGTCGGGGGCGTTCGGGCAGACCTGCCTGGTTTGGCCGGCGCAGCATCTGCTGGTCGTCCTGCTGGGCGGCCTGGCCGACGACGGGCCGCTGCTCCGGGCGGTCTGGCAGCTGGGCGGCGAGT
>DHNJ01000104.1:0-652 GCA_002409445.1 Armatimonadetes bacterium UBA5419
AGGTCCCCCCCCGCGTGGAGGACGATCGTCTCCGCGCCGAGGGTGTCTGCGGCCTCGTCGGCGGCATCCGCGGCGGCATCGGCCACGTCCTGGGCGGCCTCGGCGACGCCCGCCTCGTCCTCGGCCGCGGCGGCGGCGCTCAGGGCCTCGGCGGTCGCCGCGCGCAACTCGTCCAGGTCGTCCTGGCTGATCGGCTGCGAGGGCTCCTCGGGCGGAACCGGCGTGGTCTGGTCATCGGCCATGGTCAGCGTACCTTTCTGGGCCACGGCGGGCCCCCACATCGTCACTAGGCGGCTTGCTTTCGACCTGTGCCGCGCGACTCCTCCTCGGCCGCGCTCGCGCGCTCGCGCGCGGTCCCAACGCCACGGGCCGGCGCCGTGCGCCGGCCCGTGGGGGTGTGCCTGTGTCGGCTAGGAGTTAGCCAACCGGGTTACCCGCGCTATCAACAACCGCCGCGCCGCCGCCGCCGTAGTTGCGCTTGCCCCAGAGGAAGGCGCGCGGATTCAGCGTGGCTTCGAGCTTCATCCACTTGACGTGCCCGTCGCAGAACAGGTAGTTCATGCCGTCGGTGTGGCGGTACGGGCTGGTGTAGCAGATGTGCGAGCCGGCCGCCGCGCCGCTGCCGCCGGGGGCGTTGGCCACCTGCACGGCC
>DHNJ01000104.1:772-3140 GCA_002409445.1 Armatimonadetes bacterium UBA5419
CCGCGCTGTGGAGACCGTGGGCGTTGGCCACCTGCACGGCCGTCGCGGCCTGCTCGGGGGTCAGCGCCTGCACCACGGTGGGCAGCGGCGCCGTCTCGCCGACGTACTGGAAGAACGCGTTGGTCGGGCGGTGGGTCTTGAAAGCCACGCCCGAGGCCTGCGAGCTGTCGTTGATCGCCGCGGGGTTATCGGTCATGTCAACAACCATGATGACCTCGGCCGGCGCGTCGATGGCGCCGAGCGAGACCACGTTGGACGGATCGGCCGTGCGGCGCTTGCGCGGCATGACCGCGGCATTGGCGATGTAGGAGAGGCGCGGCGCCTGCAGGTCCTGGATCGCGTTCTGCGAGGTCTGGCCCGCGGGCACGCCGGCGCCCATGTTGTCACCGATGAAGTTGGTCGGCCCAAGACCGCGCAACTTGTCGCTCGGGCAAACGAAGATGCCCCAGTTCTTCACGTACGGCTGGACCGCGCCGCTCCACTGCATGTACCCACCCGACGAGTTATTGTCGTTCAGGTAGTAGTAGGCTTGCGGCATCATCTCGTCGTAGTCCTGGCTGTACTGCATCAGGGCCAGGCCAATTTGCTTGAGGTTGGACAGACAGCTGGACGACCGCGCCTTCTCGCGCGCCTTGGCGAACACGGGGAACAGGATGGCGGCCAGGATCGCGATAATCGCGATGACCACCAGCAACTCGATCAAGGTGAACGCCCGCCGGGGGGCTTGGTTGTTGCGCATCGTGTGGCTCCTTGGGTACCAGGCCGTGCCTGGGTTACGACGATCGTAGGCACGCTTGGCGTGATTCTGATGTTGCGTCGATGAGGTTTCTGCGAGCGGCGTCTAACGGCAAATTAACGACGCTGTAGACGTGTGAAGGACTGCTCGGGAGCATGGCGAAGCCGTGGCTGTCGCCTGATGGCGCGAGAGATGAAATGAAGGATTCGACAGTGTCGCCCTCGGGCCACGAGGGCATCAATCGAGAGAGCCTGTTCTGGTTGAGTAACCTGGCTCTCGTCACCGCGGGCATGAGCTTCAGCGTGCGTGGAGGGGTCCTGCTGAACCTACAGCAGACCTTCTTCGACACAGTGAACCCGGCCAGCGCCGCGACCCTGGCCACGCAGGCCGCGGGCTATGCCTTCCTTGGCCTGGCCTTCGGCGTGCTCGTCGGCAGTCCGTTGTGCGACGTGCTCGGCATGGGCACGCTGCTGCGCTTCGCCGCCGCACTGCACATCGGTGGCACGGTCGCCCTCTTGCTCATCCCCCAGGGCACGGTCGACTCCTACAGCATGACCGTCCTGGTCATGTCGGTCGGCATGGCCGGCGTTGGCCTCGCCCACGGCTTCGTGGAAGCGGTCATCAACCCGCTCATTGCGACCATCTACCCCGACGACAAGACCCACCGCCTCAACGTGCTCCATGCCTGGTGGCCAGGCGGCATCGTCATCGGCGGCTTGATCGCCGCCACGGGCCTATCGTGGCAGGTCAAGGTGGCCACAATCTTCGTGCCGGCAATCATCTACGGGCTGTGGAGCCTACGGATGAAGTTCCCGGCGACCGAGCGCGTGCAGGCCGGTGTCTCCAACGAGACCATGATCCGCGCCTGCCTCAATCCCCTGTTCATCCTGCTGTTCCTGGCCATGGCGCTCACCGCGAGCTCCGAACTGGCGCCGGGCCAGTGGGTCGACGCGGCCCTGACCCGCACCGTCGGCATGCGCGGCATCTGGCTGCTGATCTACGTCAGCGCGCTGATGTTCGTCGGCCGCCACTTCGCCGGCACCTTCGCCCATCGGCTCTCGCCCATCGGCCTGATGGCCATGAGCTGCATCGGCGCGGCGATTGGTCTCTGGGCGCTAAGCATCGCCAACAGTCCGATCACCGGCTTCCTCGCGGCGACCATCTGGGGCCTCGGCGTCTGCTTCATGTGGCCGACGATGCTGGGCATCACCAGCGAGCGGTTCGCCGAAGGTGGCGCGCTGGCCCTGGGCATCATCGGCTCGATGGGCAACGCAGCGATCTACTTCGCCCTACCGGCCATCGGCCGCGTCTTCGACGCCGCCAAGATCGCCGCCGCGGGCAGCGAGGTCGCCTTTAACTCTGGTAGCCCGGCGCAGGTCGAGGCGTGGCTCGTTGAGGCGTCGACGAAGTCGTTCCAGTTCGTCGCCTGGCTGCCGGCGGTGCTGGTGCCGATCTTCGTTGCCTGGTGGCTCTACGACCGCAGCCGCGGCGGCTACCGCGCGACGAACCTGCTCGCCGAGCAGGGCATCGACCCCACCGCACCGGCCGTGGTCGAGGACTGACCTGGCCGACCCTACCCCTGACCCACGCGGCCCGTCGCTCACCCCCGTGGTGACGGCGGGCCCCGTGCCG
>DHNJ01000104.1:3292-4092 GCA_002409445.1 Armatimonadetes bacterium UBA5419
GGGCCGCGTGCCGTCGGCGCCGGCCGTGCCGCGCGTCATCTCCGCCTCGCGCCGCGGCGACCTGCCGGCGTTCCACACCGACTGGTTGCTCGCCGCCTTCGCCGCCGGCGCGGCCACCTTCCCCCACCCATACACCCGCCAGCCGCTGACCGTCGCGCTCGACCCAGCGACAGTGCTGGCCGTTGTCTACTGGTCGAAGCACCCCGCCCCGCTGCTACCGCACCTCCCGGGCTTGCGCGAGCGCGGCTGGCCAGCCTACCTGCAGTACACGCTGACGCCGTACGGCGCGGAGCTGGAGCCCGGTGTGCCGGCACGGGAGGAGCGGCTGGCGACGTTCGCGGCGGCGGCGCGCGTCGTGGGTCCGGAGCTAGTTGTCTGGCGCTACGACCCGATCGTCGAGACGCCGGCCACGCCGTGGGCCTGGCACGCGGCGCAGTTTCGAGAGCTGGCGGCCGCGCTGGCGCCCCACACGCGGCGGGTGGTGATCAGCTTCTACCAGGGCTACCCCCGCCCCGACCGGCGGCTGGCGCGCCTCGGCAAACCCTGGCGCTACCTCGACCGCGGCGCTCCCCGTTACCGGCCGCCGGCGCTAGGCCAGCCCTACACGCTGCCCGAACGCCGCGAACGCGCCGAGGAACTTGCCGCCCTCGCCGCCGCCGAGGGCTTAGCCCTATCGGTCTGCGCCGACGCCGAACTGACCGCCGGCACGACGCTCCCCGCCGCCCGCTGCATAGACCCCGACCTGGTCACCCTCGCCCGCGGCGCGCCGGTCCCCCTCCCCGCCCACCCCAGCCGTCCGG
>DHNJ01000104.1:4196-4460 GCA_002409445.1 Armatimonadetes bacterium UBA5419
CCAGCCGTCCGGGCTGCGGCTGCGCGGCGAGCGTGGACATCGGCTGGTACGGGGCGTGCGGGGCGGGGTGTTTGTACTGCTATGCGGGTTAGGTGTCGGCGACGGCCCACCGCTTAGATCACGTGAATGCCGGCAGCTTAGGGCTCCGGTGGCCAGATCTCGTCGGCGAGCGCCCGCGCTTCCTTCTTCTGCCCGCCCGAGACCAGCGAACCCCGGATCAGCTTGCGCAAGGCTCGTCGCACGGCCTCGGGCTCCTCTGCGATG
>DHNJ01000104.1:4646-17893 GCA_002409445.1 Armatimonadetes bacterium UBA5419
ATCCGCCCCTTCTCGGCGGTCAACCGCTCCCGCTTCACCCTGTTGATCTCGCCTCCCTCGCCATCGAAGATCGCCTGCGCCCGTTCCTCGTCCGGACTCAACGGCGCTGCCGGCGCTGCCTTGGCGGACGGCGGGGCCGGCGCCTCGGCCTGTGCCTTACCTGGCTCGGTCTCGTCCAGCGCGAAGAAGCGGCCATAGCCGGCGACGGTCTTTCCACCCACGCCCCATTCAGTGAGCGCCTCATCGAGCCACCTGAACGCCCAGTCGACCCAGCCTTCCGGCCCGGACACGGCGAACAGGAACGGGACGTGCGGCGCGACTGAAAGGAAGTTGACGGGGATCGGGTCGTCGTAATCATTAGGCCATGCGCCGACGCCCTGCGCGCGGTAGTAGGTCGACTGGTGCGGCGTCAGGACATCGGGCTGCAATAGCTGGGTGAACCGGCGTCCGCCCGCGACCTTTGGCCCGCCCAGCGAGCTGTAGCGGCAGAGGGCATCATGGAAGACCACCGCGCCCTGCAGCATCTGGCCCTTGTACCCGTCAACATCCGGCGAACCGAACATCTCGCGGTAGAGGGCGCCCGCCGGTGCAGCCACGCGGTTGCCGTCCCAGGTCACGCCGCGCCAAGCTGGGTCGGCGCCGTAGACCGTCTCCACGTAGTGCGCGCAGAGACCCTTGAGCGCCGAGCCGGGAATGTACGGGGTGCCCCAAGTCGGGTGCAACGTCAGCCCGATCTCGGTCGGCGCAGCGTTGCCGTGACCAACCAACAAGCGTCCAGCCGAGATCAGCTCGGCTGACCTGCAGTGCGGATCGCGGGTGAAGGACCGTTGAAGGCGCTCGTAGGCCTGGTCATACCCGACCGGTAGGGGGATCTCCGCGACCTTGGCCAAGATGTCGTGCTGCGCCCCTTCGGGCAGCTTGTGGGTTGTTGGGTCAGTATGCACGTACACGTCATAGGCCAGCCCGGCGTGGCAACTCGTTGGCTGCGCGGAGCGCCCTTTGATCGTGGGTAGACCGTTACGCATCGCCATCCCCTGCCTGGCTATCGTCCCGCTCCATAGCGTCGGCCGGGTCCTTGATCAGCACTTGCGCCGCCCGCTCAAGCCAGGTGACCACAGCCAGCGCTTCGCGGCTGGCGAGCATATAACCGTCAAGATCCAGCCCGCGCACTGCATCGCCGAAGGCATCACCATTCTTGTGCCCGCTCAGTCCGGGCAGCCCGGCACCGATCAGGTGCTCGAGCAAGCATTCAGCCGCCTCACTTTGGTTCTGGTTCTTGGTGCGCGCCGAACGCTGCACGAAACCCACCGCCACGCTCAGCCCACTGCGCAGGATATTCGCGCCGAGGCTGTAGAGTTGGGTGCGGTACTCCCTGGCCCAGTTCTCTTTGACAACGGCGCCCACCCGCTGGTAGGCGAACCGCGCGCGCTCCTGGTCGCGTGTGCGAACCGTCGGCGCCGGACCCGCGGCGGCCGCCACGACCGTCCGCGCGCCGGTCACTGCCGGTGCCGAGCCACCATGCGTGGGCGTAGGTGCGACCGGTCGCGGGGCCTCTTCCCTCGGGCTCTGCCCGGCGTAGAGATGCCCTTGGCTAGGGTCGCGGCGCTGACGCTTTGGCTTCCTCGACATCAGGCTCTCCCTTCGACTGCCGGCCACAGAGCGCAACGCCCACGGCCGACCGTGGCCTTGCCGCCAACCTGAAGGGTCTGGCCGACCTGGAACACACGGTCAAGCGCCAACTCAGGGGTCAGCGTCGTCTCCTGCTTGCGCACGGTGTCCGCCGCCATCAGGCCCCATAGCAGCGTCTCGGCCGGCAAGCTCTCCTCGATCCACAGCGCACCGCGTGCCACGGTCCGCGTGTCGTTGCTGATCCGCACGCGCGTATCCAGCTGCGTGCAAGTCTCCAGCAAGAAGGTCATCGTCTCGTCATCGACGACCGCCAGCCGGTTCTGCACCCAGTCGCCGTACCCCAGCCAGCCGTCGATCTTGGCGCCCAGGTCCTTGACCTCGGTGGTCGCCGTGGCCGGCAGGTCGAGGTCCTCCAGGAATAGCTGCTTCTCCTCGTATAGGATCCGACGTCGATCGCTGACCACCGCACGCTTCTGGTCCGGGAACGCCGGCACCTTCAGCTCGGGCAAGTCGTGCCTGGCCAGCTGCAGGAGCAGCGGCGAGGTAGCCCAGACGAACGTGCCCTTGAAGCTCCGGACCGGCAGTGCGAGCAGCAGCGCATCGCCGACGATGATGCTCCCCGCATGCGCGTCGGCATTGGTCGTCTCGGGTCCGAACAGCGCATACTGCTCATCGCCTGGCTCAAACGCGCTGCGCAGCACCCCCTTGAGCGCCGAGCCCGGCACGTAGGGGATGTTGGTCGCCCGCTGCCGCGCGATGGGCAGGTCAATGATGTCCGCCGACTGCCCCGTGCCCACGTGCAGCGGCGACAGCGCATGCAACAGAAATGGTCTCGTCTCCATCAGTCGTTCCCTACACCCTCTGCTGGGTTCCACACACCCGGCACCACACGCCCGTAACCTTCGTCTTGGCTCCCGCCCCAGGCCGCCAGCCACAAGCCGCGCGCCTGCTCCGCCGTCAACGCCTCCGCCAACTCTAGGAAGTAGACCGACCCGGCCGGCACCAACCGGCGCGTAGCCTTCGGCGCGCCTCCGGCGCCAGGCTTGCCGGCGGCCATGTCCCAGCCCGAGATGCCCAGCGCCCGCCCGACGAACGCGGCGCGCAGCGTCACGTCCCGCAGGCCCGGCAGACCAAGGTCGCCCCGGTACTCCGCACCCGCCGCGCCCAGCCCATCGGGCAGCCAGCCTTGGTCAAACTCGGCGGGTGTGACCACGAACACGCGCAGATGGCGCTTGTCGACCAGTGCGTCCACCAGGCCCGCGGGCGGGTCCACCCAGTCCGCACCCGGCGGTTCCAGCCGCGCCAGCCGGCGCTTGCCACCGAGCGTCGCCACGGCACCGTTGTAGACCGCATCGTCGGGCGCCTCGAAACGCGCCGCGAGGACGAACTCGTGCTGCCAACCATCTCCCCACCCCACGGTTTCGCGCACCGGGTGGCTGAACAGCTGGCCGTCGGCGGCCGTCAGCGTCGCCGGGTTGATCGTGACGTGGACATCGATCCGCTCGACGGGTTCGTACGGCTCCACCCCGGCCCCGGCCCGCTCTGGTTTGGCCACCTGCGCGTCGCGTAACCAGGCGGAAAACTCGTCTTCCGTCCACCACGCGCGGAGTCGCTCGGGCTTGTTCGGATCGGTGACCCGCGGCCACCACAGCGCCTCGCGCGCCGCGCTGTCCGCACGACCGTCATCACAGCCCATCGTCGCGATGGTCGGCCGCACCGGTCGCAGGGGCGTGACCGTGTCCACATTCTCCTGGTACAGCGCATCGAGCGGCCGCGGCCAGAGCCGGTCGGCGGCGGACGGCGTCGAGCCCAACCCGGCCCGCAACGGGAGCGCGAACTCAAGCTGCACCTGCGGCGCCAGCGCCAGCCAGTCCTCTGGCCGGAGCGCTCGCCCGCCGACCTTCTCCTGCTGCCGCCCGTAGACGCCGCGCAGCGCACCGAGGACCGTGCTGGGCGGCGGCCATAGATGTCCGTAGGCCCGGCCCGCGCCCGCCGTGTACCAGCCACGGCCATCCTTCACGAACCAGCCGTCGCGCGCGCGCATGACAACGTCGTTACGCATCGCCCCGCCCCTCCTCATTCCGCTCGCTCAACGGCTGCGCCTCCGCCAGGACCATCGCCACGCGCTGCAGGTCGATCCAGTCCGCCACCGCTTGGTAGACAGCCCGGTAGGTCTCGCCGTTCAGCTTGAGCTCCACGTCGTCCGGCTGCACCTTCGCGCGCCCGGGCTCATCTTCGAGCCCCACCCCGGCGCGGCTGATGATGCGCTCCGCCTCGCCCTTCAGGACCTTGCGCCAGGCGTCGTGCTCGGCCGCCGCCAGCTTCGTTGGCTCCGGCATGCGCCGGAGTGCGTCGCGCACCTCGCTGACCTTGCCCCGCGGCACCGTCGGTCCGAGGTCGTCGCGGGCCTGAGCCAGTGTGTCGGCCGGGGTCGAGGCCCACGGTGCGAACCAGACGTCCGCACCGCCGCTGCGCTTCTGCACGTGGATCGCCAGCGCGTCGCGGCCCTGCTGCCCGTGGCGGCCGCGCTTGGCCAGACGTTCGGCGTCCCGGCCCAGCTCCAGCAGGTCGCCCATCCCCGTCAAGGCATGGCCGATACCCAGACCGACCGAGAGCGTCGGCACGTGGCCGGCCGGCGCGTCCTTGGCCATGCACTCGTTGAACTCCGCGCGCAGCCGATTGGCCGCGGCGACCGCGGTATGCACCGGCAGGAAGGCGAGCACGTCATCGCCGCCGACGAACACCAGAGCGCCGAGATGCTCCTCCTCGATCACGCGCCGCGCGACCGGCGCGAAGGCGGCCAGCGCCCGGCTGAAGGCTTGGTGCTGCTCCGGAGTCTTGAGCTGGTTCAGCGCGTTGCCCATCTGGTCGCCATCGGCCACCAGGCAGCACACGTAAGCCGGGGGCGGACCGACGACGCGCCGACCGTTGGCGCCCTTGGCGCGCACCAGGCGTTGCACCGCCGCCTTGACGTCCTCGGGTACCTCGAAACCGCTCTCTTTGCGGATGGCCCGCCAACGGTCCTCAAACAGCACATCGGCGTCGAACGGGAACTGGACCGCAACCGGTGTCTTGGGCCGGCGGATGGCCAGCAGCTCGTTGTAGGGCCGGCACGCCGTCTCTAGCTTAGCGAGGCACTCCGCGCTCGTCTGGTGCCGCGCCGCCGCCGCCAGCCACGCGCCAACCGCGACATTACGCAAGGGCACGAACTGGTCCGGCTCGCCCCCGCACCGCTTGAGCACCCCGATCGCGTCGAGCTGCTCGTTGGTGCCGAGGCGGTACTTGCGCACTGCCACCGGCGCGCGGTCCGCGGGCGGCCGCAGCACGCTGGTGCGTTCGCCGTCCAGGCTGGACTTTGGTACCTTGGGGCGGGCGTCACGCCAAGGCTGGAACTCGCGGAGGTTCTTGCGGCCGGCGATCGCCTGATCTAGCTCGACTCGGGCTGCGGGGTACCCGCCGACCGAGTCGATCTCCACCCACGCCGCGACGAACTCGAGCACGGTGCGCAGCTGCTCCGCCCAGTCGTCGTCCACCGCCTCGCTGTCCTCAACCAGACCTTTCGCCTTCACGCGCGCCGTCGCCGCCAACTGCTCCAGCCGCGCTTGCGCTGCCGCCCGCGCTGCCGCGGCCAAGGCCGCCGGGTCGTCGGTTGTCACACGACAGAGAATCTTGTTGGCCACGTTGAAGGCGTGATTCCCCTGTTCGTCGACCGGTCCATCCCAGGGATCGAGGTCGGCCGCGTCGCGCGGCGCGGGGAAGATCAGCAGCGCCCCGGCATCCGCCAGGCTCTTCGCCGCCGCCTTCGACAACTCCGACAGCAGGTGGCTGCCGAACCACAAGTCCCGCGTCCGCCGCGCCGCCGCGATGAAATCCTGCACCGGGCCGAGGGCGAGTTGGATCAGATAGTCACTCATGGTCAGGCCCCCGGAATCGCGACGATCGCCTTGCGCTTGGTGGTCAGCCAGTCACGGAATGCGTCGCGCAAGTTGTGACCGGTGGGTGTCCCCCGGCGGGCCAGCGGAGCGAATCGTGCGGTGTCGCCCGCCGCGACCAATTGATCGAATGGCGCGTTGGGTGACGCGGAGCCCATTCCGCCCATCTCTGGCCGGACCGTGCCATTAGGGTACGCTCGGTACAGCCACAGCGCACACGGCAACGCTTGGCCGTTGGCCAGCGGCAATGCCTTGACGATCAGCGGACTGGCTAGCCGGTCCATCATCTGCGGATCGCGACCCGCGGTCTGCCACTTCAACGCGTAGGGTTGTGGCTCCGTGTACGCCCGCTTCCTTCTGAACCGGTCCGTCGTCTGCCACTGGCCGATGATCGGCAGGCCGAACCCAGCCCGAGGCCACACCGGCGCCGCATTGTGGGCGGGCTTGTGAGCGGAAGTCCTCTCCATTCCAGCCAGATGGCGTAGCTTGTCAGCTTCTGGCCAGCGGCTAACATGCGGACGCGGGTCACCAATCCCGGTATCAGGCTCTCGAGCGTCGTACGCAGTCGTACCATCGCCTTGCCGGAACTCCCTCAGCCAGCCGAGGGCACATATCCAAGCGGCGTGATTGTCCACGGGGTCGGCAGCGACCAGCAACTCCGCGCCGATGAGCTGTGGCAGGTCAGTCCTCGCCGGCGCAGGCGACGGCAGCGTGAACACGTCGCGACCAAACAACCGCGCCAGCTCCGCGCGCAGGTCCTCGCCCGGCTGCGGCAGCCACTTTGCAGCCTCTGCGCTGGTCACGCGCAGACTTCCAAGGCCGCGCCGCGTCCGCCCACCATACCCACCAAAGAGGATCCAGGCGTGCACCGCCGCCCGCACCTGCGACTCGATGACGACTGCGCCATCGTCATCCGCGACCGCTGGCACGCACACCTTCAGCTCGAATCGCTGCCCCGGAGTGCGACGAGGTGCGGGCGTCTGCCCATCTGCACCGCGCGCCGGCCACAGGGCGTACGCACCAGGCGTCGCATCGGTGCCATAGGCTTGAATCTGGCTTTCATCGACCGCCGCCGCTCTTTGCTTGTCGACCGAGACCGTCACCTCCACCAACGACCGCCCCCCGCTTTCGTCGTCGCCGTCCGTGGTCCCGCCCCACAGCCGCTTCTCAGCCGCGTATAACGCCCTCGGCGAATCATAGTTCTGACCGTATAGCGCCCGCCACCAGAAGCGCAAGTGACCGCGGATCGTCGGTACGCGGATGATGTCGACCTCGTCGACGTCGCGCGTCTTGGTCCCTCCCCCGAGAATCGGCGTGACGACCTCTAACTCAACGGTGATCTCTTCGACCCCCACCCGCTGCCCATCCACCAACGCCGTCCTTCGCCTCTCCGGCATCTGGTCGGGCAAGTCAATGCTCGGCTTGCGCATGTTCCACCCTCTCCGCGGGCAAGCCCGCTACCCCTGGCCTACGCCCCTCTGGCCAAAACGAACGTTATCAGGTCGTCGGCCGTGCTGCAAGCACCTAGTGTTAGACCGCTGCAAACTCCGACTCGAGTCGGACGCGCAGCCGCCGCTCCGCTGCTGTGTCGCTCGGGAGCAGACTCGCTTGGACGCTGTAGCCGCCGACCTCCGCGCGCGGGTTGAAGCGCAGGCGCGGCAGGGCGCGGATGGTCATTGGCAGCAACTCGAACAGGTCGACGTTGACGTCGCTCATGCTGAAGGGGATGACGTAGCGGCCCGGTGGGATGGCGCTGGCCTCGAAGCGTGCCGCGTCGAACGGATGGTTGGTGAAGTCGTAGATCAGCGACCCGCCGATCTCCAACGGCTGCGCCCGGCTCAGCATGAACTCCACCAAGTCCTCCGCCGTGGTCTCCGCGTCGACGATCAAGGTCTTGCGCTCGGTCATCCAGGCTGCCCTCCCCGACCCCTTACTCCACGATAACGTTCACCGTCCGCGTTGAGTTCCTCCTAGCTCAACGGCCACCTGCCCGAATCCATGCGGCGCCCGCCAGCCGACGCCCGCCGCCTCGGCCCAGCGCAGCAGCACCGCCGCCGCGCGCGCCGCCCCCGGCTCCACCGGCAGCCGGTAGCGGAACTGGCCCACCCCGCCCCACACCGTCTGCCGCTCCACCTCCGCCCGCAGGCAACGGCCGGCCCACCGCTCGATCGTCACCGCCCCCTCGTCCATCGCCCGCAGGTCGACCGGCAGCGGCACCGGGATCATCCGCTCCCAACGCCGCGCCAGCCCCTCGATCAGCAGGCGCGGCGCCGGCCACGAGTGGACCACGTTGCGGCCCGCCGAGTCCCGTCCGCGGAACGCCGTCGGCGTCTGGAAATCCACGTCGGCCCAGGCCGGGTCGCCCGACTCGTCGATCGCGTCCTCCGCCGCGACGTCCACCCCCGGCCAAACCATCCGCACGCCCAGCACGTTCGCCCCGAACCGCACCTCTTCGGGCGCGTCGCCGGCCAGCGCGTAGAGCATCTGCCGCACCTCCGGCCGCGTTGCGCCCAATGGCCAGTACTGCACCGTGCCCTGCGGCTGGTCCGGGCCCGGCAGATCGCCCTCGGCGGTCTGCAGCCAACCGGAACGGAAACCCTTGTCGCGCGGGTCGCGATGCAGCTCCGTGGCCGCCTCCGGATCCCAGGCGCTGAGCAGCTCGAAGACCAGCCCATGCCCCTGGTCCGGCCGCAACGGCGCCAGCCCGCGGTCGCTGAGGACCTCCAACTCGACCATCACCGTCGTCCACCCTGGCGCCAAGCCCACTGCCATCGCTGCCTCCCGCCCCCAGCATAACGACCCGCCGAGTCCGCGCCAAGACTTGACGCCCCACCCCCGCCTCGCCATAATGCAAACACATGTTTGCAGTCGAGGCGGGTCAGTGATGGTGGCGGAGGCGGTGCATCTGCGGGTCACGAGCTGCTACAGCTTCCTGCGCGCGGCGGGGCATCCCGAGGCGTATGTCGAGCGCGCGGCGGAGCTGGGGCAGCGGGTGCTCGCCTTGACCGAGGAGGACTACCTCTGCGCCCTGCCGCGCTTCGAGCAGGCGGCGCTCCGGGCGGGGCTACGGCCGATCTTGGGCTGCGCGCTGTCGGGCGAGTTCGGCTCGTTGACCTTCCTCTGCCGCCAGCGCGAGGGCTATCGGCGGCTCTGTCAGCTGGTCTCGCGGGTCCATCTGGGCGGCGAACGCAGCCGTCCGCGGACGCGCTGGGCCGACCTCGAGGCCTGCGCGGGGCCGGGCAGCTTCGTGCTGATCGGTGGGCGCCGCGGGCCGCTGGCGCAGGCCCTGCGCGCGGGCGACGAGGCGGCGGCCGAGGGCCTGCTGCGGCGGCTGATGGACATCTATGGCGCCGAGTCGGTGGTCCTCGAACTGCAGCGGCTGGGCGCTCCGGGCGACCACCGCCTGACCCTGCAACAGGCCGCCCTAGCCCGCCGACTCGGCCTGCGCTATGTGGCCACCGGCGATGTGCGGTATGTCCACCCGACCGACTACCCGGTCTACGACCTGCTGGCCTGCACCCGCCAGCTGCAGACGGTCGACACGCCGTTCCCCGGCCGGCCGATCAACGATCGCCAGTACCTGACCAGCGCCGCCGAGCTGGCCGCGGCCTTCGCGGACCTGCCCGAGGCGGTCGCCGAGACGCTGCGCATCGCCGACGCGTGCGACCAGATGCACCTGACCCGCGACCGCTTCGTGCCGTCCTTCAACGGCGCCGCGGCCGATGAGCAGAGCGGGCTGCTGGCGCAGCTGGTCGAGGCCGGCCTGCGCGAGCGCTACCCGCGGCGGCTGTGGGCCAAGGTGCGCCCGCGGCTGGCCGAGGAGCTGCGGATCATCGGCGCGCTGGGCCTGGCCGGCTACTTCCTGCTGGTCTGGGACGTCTGCCGCTGGGCGCGCGAGCAGGGCATCCGCTGTGCCGGCCGGGGCAGCGCGGCGGGCAGCGTGGTCTGCTATGTGCTGCGCATCGCCAACGTCGACGCCTACGCCCGCGACATCACGCCCGCGCGCTTCCTCAACGAGGAGCGCACCGAGAGCCTGCCCGATATCGACGTCGACTTCGCCCGCGACGGCCGCGACCACGTGCTCGACTACATCTTGCGCCGCTACGGCGCGGCCCATGTGGCGATGACCGGGACCTACGTGCGCTACCACGTGCGCAGCGCGGTGCGCGATCTCGGCCGCGCGCTGGCCCTGCCGCCCGAGGAGATCGACTCGCTGGCCAAGTCGCTGCCGCATCTCGCCTGCGACCAGCTCGAGGGCCGCGAAGACGTCTACCCCGACCTGCGGCACAGCCAGTGGGCGGCGCCGCGGTTCGCCATGCTGCGCCAGGTGATCCCGCGGCTGGCCGGCATCCCGCGCCATCTGGGCACGCACCTGGGCGGCGTCGTGATCACCGAGGCGCCGCTGGCCGATCTGGTCGGCGTGCAGCATGCCGCGCGCCTGTGGGAGACCCAGGAGGGCGACTGGCAGCCGTTCGCGGTGATCCAGGGCGACAAGGAAGACGTCGAGGACCGGCTGACCAAGTTCGATTGCCTCTGCCTGCCGATGTTTTCGGTGCTCGAGGACGCCAACCGCTGGGTCCGCGCGCGGCAGCCTGGGTTCGAGGTTTTCGACCTGCCGCTCGACGACGAGGCGACCTACGCCCGCCTGCGCCGCAGCGAGACCCACGGCGCCTTCGAGGTCGGCAGCCCGGCCCAGCGCGCGCTGCACGCCCGGCTGCACTGCGACTGCTTCGAGCCGCTGGTCGCCGCGCTGGCGCTGATCCGCCCCGGCCCGATGCATACCGGCATGCCCGAGCACTACCTGCGCCGGCGGCACGGCCAGGAAGCGATCGACTACTGGCTGCCCGAGCTCGAGCCGGTGCTGGCCAAGACCTACGGCGTGCTGGTCTATCAGGAGCAGGTGATCGAGGTCGCGCGCATCGCCGCCGGGCTGACCGCGGCCGAAGCCGACCTGTTGCGCCGCAGCATCAGCCACTACCGCTCGCGCGAGGCGATGGACGAGCTGGGCCGCGATTTCTGCGCCAAGGCGGTCGCCCAGGGGCACTCGGCCGAGGTCGCCGAGTCGCTGTTCGAGTCGGTCCGCGGGTTCGCCGGCTACGGCTTCTGCGAGAGCCATTCGGCCGCCTTCGCCGACACCGCCTACCGCAGCGTCTACCTCATCGAGCACCACCCCGCCGAGTACTTCGCCGCCTTGATGCGCCATCAGCCGATGGGCTTCTACCCCGTGCATACGCTGGTCGGCGTGGCCCGCCGGCGCGGGGTGCGCATCCTCCCGCCCGACCTCAACCACGGGCCCGCGCGGACCGAGGGCTCGGGCAGCGAGATCCGCCTGGGGCTGGCTCAGATCAAACGCATCAGCGTCGCCACCGCCGAGCGGCTGGTGGCCACGCGGCCGCACCACACGCTGGGCGACCTGCAGCGCGCCGCCCGCCTGCCGCGCGACCAGCTCATGTGCCTGGTCCGCGCGGGCGCCTGCGACGAGCTGACCGGCCCTCGCGGCGAGCCGGCCCACCGCCGCATGCTGCTCTGGCTGGTCCAGGAGATGCCCCGGCTGCCCGACGAGCCCGAGGAGGCCGAAGGTCGGCTCGACCTAGGCAACCTCGACCCCGCGCCCGACCCGCGGCTGCGCGAGATGAGCGAATGGGACCAGGTCGCTGGCGAGTGGGATGTGCTGGGCTTCTCGCCGACCGCCCACCCCGTGGCCCTCACCCGCCGCGCGGTCGAGCGTTACGGGCTGTCGCCGGCGGCCGTCGTGCGCGGCTCCGAGCCGGGCACCGCCCACCGCGTCTGCGGCCTGGTCATCCGGCCCCATCGCCCGCCGACCAAGACCGGCCGCAACACGCTGTTCTTCGACCTCGAGGACGAGAGCGGCGTGATCCCCATCACCTGCTTCCGCGACGTCTACCAGCGCGATGGGCAGGTGGTGCTGCACAATCCCGTGGTCATGGTCGCCGGCCGCGTCGACGACCGCACCGGCCAGGGCCTGATCGCCGACCGCGTCATGGCCCTACCCAACCATGAGGAGTTTGCCTCGACCCATGCCCGCACGCTGTACTAGCGGCGCGGTGGACGGCAAACGCTACTCGGGGTCGTTCGGCTTCCAGTCGTAGCGGCTGTTGCCGATGTGCTCGCGGGTGGTCTTGCCGTCGCGCGTCCAGAGACGGTAGAGCGAAGCGTCGATGCGCCGCGGGCCGATGTCCTTGCGCGTCACGCTGAGGCTGATCTTGCGCTCCGGCGGCTCGGCGCCGTACATCGTGCAGACCAGCTGGGTGCCGGAGAGCACGTAGCGGATGAAGATCGGGGTCGCCGTGTTGTTCTCGAACTTCATGTCGAACTGGCCCCAGGCCACCGTCGCGTCGCGGCCTACGGGCAGGTAAACCACCGGCTTGCTGTGCGTGCGGTAGGTGACGATCTTCAGGCCGGCCAGCAGCGCCGTGTTGAACAGCGTCCCGGTGATTTGGCTGACCCCGCCGCCCAGGCCCTTCTCTTCCTTGCCGTCGACAAAGATGATCGCCTCGCGGAAGCCGCGCGCCGCGGTCCGCGGACCAACGGCCTCGTTCAGCGAGAAGACCGCGCCGGGCGGGATGAGCAGGCCGTCGATCGTCGCCGCGGCGAGCTTCATGTTCTCCGTGCGCCCGATGACCCGCGGGTTGAAGCTCGTGCTGAAGCGCGCAAGCCGGGCGTTGATGCCGGCGAAGACGTCGGCGGTGACGTTCTGCGGGTTCTTGGCCACGGTGATGTGGAAACTGGTCGTCGCCGCGTCCTCGGCCACCTGTGCCGCAAACCGCGCGGCGCTCGTCGGCACGACGATGTTGCGGCGCATCTGGCCCGGGTCGACGTAGACCCGCCCGCCCTGGTCGACAACCTTGGCATCGAGGCCGGGGAAAGCGAAGGTGTCGGTCAGCTCTTCGAAGGCCGCCTTGGCCACCTCGACGTCGACCGTCAGCTTCAGCGGTGTCCAGGCCGTGCCCGCCGCCGCCGACTCGATCATCGCGTCGAGATCTAGCGCCGCGCCGAGCGCCCGCCGGCTGAGTTCGACCCGCTTGGCGCCGTCGGTCAGGCTGATCATCGCGTCCAGCCGCGAGTCGAGCGCCTCGGCCAATTTGCTCCGCGCCTCGTCCTGGGTCAGCCCCGTCAGGTCAACATCAACGACCTTCACCGCCCCTAGCGGCGGCGGCGGAGTCTCCGTCTGCGCCCAGGCCGCGACGACCCAAAGCAGCAGCAACGAGCCCACAACACCTATAGCCAGTCCTGTTTTCGCCTTCATTAGCCTCATCATAGCGCCCATTCCCCAACGGGCCGGGCCTCACACCTTAAGCTTCGTTAACCAGCGACGCCCCGCGGGCCCCTGGTGTAAACTCGAGGTGTGCGCTTCGCCACCACCCCGGTCCCGGTCAGCCTGGATGAAGGACCCCGCGTCCCCTTCGCGGGGCAGGTCCGGCTGCTGCGGCTGTTGACCATCCTGCTGTTCCTTGCCCTGGGCACCCGCGTCTGGGTGCTGACGGTCGTCCGCGGCCCGCGCTACGAGCGCCAGGCCGCCCGCAACCGCGTCCGCCTCGAGCCGACCGCGCCGCCGCGCGGTGCGATCGTCGACCGCGCTGGCCGCCTGCTGGCGACCAACCGCCTGGCCTACCGCATCTCGCTGATCAACCTCGAGCGCGCCCGCGGCGGCACGCGCGGCCAGGC
>DHNJ01000019.1 GCA_002409445.1 Armatimonadetes bacterium UBA5419
GCGCATCGAGCGGATGACCCCGCCCGAGCGCGAACTGCTCTGCTCGTTGGCCAGTGCGCGCGCCGCGGTCGACCGCGAGCGTGGCCGGGGCCGGCTGGCCGACGGTGAGCGCGGCCGGGCGCCGCTGGCCCGCGGTCGCTATTCCGATCGGCACGTGGATCAGACTGAGGAGCAGGGCGCTGAGCAGCGGCCGAGCCGCGAGCGCCGCGAGCGTCGGCGCGAGCGCGACTTTGACCGTGATTTCGACCGCGTCCCGCCCGAGCACATGAGCACCGGGCCGATCCGCCGCACGTTGGGCGACCTGATGGGCGACCGGCTGCGCGCGCTGATCGGTGGCGGCGACGACGAGCCGGAGGCGACCGAGGAGCCGGCTGCGCCGGCCGCCGAGGACGCCGCGACGCCGGTCGAGGGTGCGGAGAGCGCCGAGTCCGCGTCGAGCGACGCGCCGACGAGCGAAACTGACTCGCCGGCCGAGGACTCTTAAGAAGGAGTGTCCCGACCCGCGTCGAAGCGGCGTCCGGTGTGCAGAAGTTGTTGCGTACCACAGTCTGCGAACGGGCTGTTGGCACGGACCTTCTGGCCTGGTATGGTGTCTGACGATCGCGGTCCGTGGGCGGCCTGACAAGAGTCGGGTGCGCGACGGGAAGCAAGAGCGTTTGACGGGCACGTGAGTCGGGAATATGGTAGTGGCAATCGGTTGTCCGCCCCGGGGTCTCGACCCTGGTCGCAGTAGCATAGGGTCCGCTCCCCCTTGGACCAGCTACCGCGTGCGGACGACGCGCCTCGACCGCGAGGTGCTGCCGCCGACACACGCCCTGGTTGCGCAGGAAGTGGGAGAACGGCCATGCGTGTGAGGCGCGTGAGTTGGCTCTGGGCCAGCCTCGTCTTGGTGTCCCTGGCGGTCTTGGCGGGCGCACAGCCCAACAACACCGACCATGAATGGGTTGGTCCCGACGGCCCCGCCTTCATGCGCGCGCAGTTGCCGGGCGGCGCCCCCGACGTGGGGATCCGCACGGTCGGCACGCGCCAAGCCACCGAACCGCCGACCGCCGATCGCGACATCACGCAGTCGCCCTCGGAAAACGTCGATCCGGTCTGGTCGCCCGACGCGGCGCGGATCGCCTTCGCCTCGAACCGGGCGGGCAGCTACGACATTTACATCGCGCGGCCTGACGGCTCGCATCCGGACACGGGCGCAGCGCTGACGCCGAAGCTGTTCTCCGGCCAGCCCGGCGACGAGCGCTACCCCGCGTGGAGCCCGGGTGGGATGGACATCGCCTACCTGCGGGGCAACGCGATCTATGTGCGCAACCTGCGCACGAACGTCGAGATCCGCTTGATCGACGGCTTGGCCCAGGCCCAGGGTCTGACCTACAGCGGGGATGGCGCGCGGCTGGTCTTTTCCGCGCGGCTGGCCGGCGATGCGGACCTGAACCTGTACTGGGTCAGCACCGACCCGAGCGCCATTGATCCGGCGACGGGTCGGCCGCAGATGGTGCGCATCACCAACGCGCCGGGCAACGAGGTCAACCCGACTTGGTTCCCGAACTCGTCGGGCACCGATCCGCGCCAGATCCTGTTCGCCTCGAACACCGGCGGCGACTACGACATCTACCGGGTCGCGCCGCCGACCGTCGGTGCGCCGCCGACCACTTTCGGCGCGGCCGACCGGGTCGTCGGGGGCACCGGCGACCAGATGTACCCGGGTTGGGTGCGCAACGCGCTGCCGGGCGCGGTCGAGCCGTACTACGTGGTCTACGCCGATAACACCAACGGCGATTTCGACGTGATGGTCCTCAACCCGGACCAGAACCCCACGCCGGAGGTGGTCTACGCGGGGGCCGGCGACCAAATCCAGCCGGTTGCTTCGCCCTACCAGTCGGGCGTGATCCACAACCAGTTGATTTACTCGGGCAAGCGCGGGGCGGGCGCGCGGGCCCAGTTGTACCTGATCGACATGTACGACGTGTCGCCGCCGATCCTCTCCAACGGCGTGACCACGGTGCTGCCGCAAGTGACGCCGCAGCGCGCGTTCGGCGGGGCGACGGTGACCGTGACCGCGGCGATCTTCGATCGCGGCAGCGGGGTCGCGCCAGCACCGATCGACCACGACGGTGATGGCATCTACGACTCGGGCGTCTGGGCGCTGTTCCGGCTGGCCGACCGGCCGGTCTATTCGCGCATGGACTGGACCTCGCGGAACACCGCGCCGGTGACCAACAGCGGCCATTACACGACGTCGATGAACCAGATCGAGATGGATCAGATGGTCGTCGACGTGCCGGGCAGCGCCGGCGGCCTGCTGTCGATGGTCAACCCGATGAATCCCGCTCTGTTCAACGTGAGCCGAGTCGGGCGCGACCAGTACTTCAGCAAGGAAGATGCGCTGGCCTTTGTCCAGACCTACGGGCTGGCGATGTACGACGACGGCACCCACGGCGACGCGACCGCGGGCGACGGGATCTACACCGGCCAGTGGCAGACCCCGGCCGACCCGCAGGACTACTACGTTGATATCGTGCCGGTGGACCTGCGGGCCAACCTGCCGCTGGACACCGACCTGGGCAGCCGTTCGGGCTACAACCGCAACCCGCTGGGCTTCAACTGGCTCGAGGGCAACGCGAACTACCCGTTCCCGCCCAGCATGCGGCCCTACGCGCTGGGCTACGACAAGGTGGCTGGGTTCACGACCCGGCAGCTGGACGTGACCCGCCGCGTGCTGTTCGTCAGCGACTACGGCGCGGGGCAGAAGTTCCTCGCCGCCGACTTCTCGTCGCCCGATCTGGCGGCCTTGAACCGCTATTGGCCGATCGTCCTGCCGACCGAACACTACTGGTTCGGCGACGACGATAACCCGGGCGCGGACTCGCCCACGGGACACCCGTTGTTCGTCAACATCGGGAACAACCCGCCGGCGATCACCGCGGTCCACCGCACGGCCTGGGGCGCGTTCAGCCTCGCTTGGCCGGGGACGGCGGGCTCGCTGATGCCGCTGTCCAGTCTGCCGGACCAGCGGTTGACCAGCCCCTATGCGTTCGAGACACAGAACGGTGCGCCGTTCGGTGGGCCGACGCAGCATGACCGGATGGCGATCTGGCGCATCCTCAGCCGCGGCGCGGTCGACACGGGGACGCTGGGCTACTACACGCCGCTGGCGCTGCCGGCGACCGAGGGCAACCCGCGGCCGCTGCATGCCGACGGCATGGTCGTCTGGACCGCGCCGTACCTGGGCAACGTCTTCGCCCAGCCCGGGACGCTGCTCGACGCGGGTACGCAGGGCACGCTGCGCGGCTTTGTCGCCGCCGGTGGTGGTCTGCTGGTCACGGGTCAGGACATCGCCTGGGCGCTGACCAAGAACGGCACGCAGATGAGCCCGTTCCTCCAGGAGGTGCTGGGCGCGAACTTCCTCTCGGATATGCCGCAGGCGGTCACCGAGAACGCGATCTACGGGCCGATGGGGCCCTGGCCGGGCGACCGCAACGCGCTGACCGCGGTCAGTGGCGCGAGCGCGACCGAGACTGCGATGTTCCAGTTCATCGGTGCGGTCAATGGCGTGGTCAACCCGATCCACAACACGCTGACGCTGCGCAACTACAACGACGGCGGCATCCACACCGGCATCCCGACCACGCTCGAGCCGCTGCGGCTCAACGGTGGTCTGTTGGACTTCGGCTCCGACGGCAGCCCGACAGCCTGGTTCATCGATGACATCGTCCCGCTGGGCAGCCAGGCGACGTACAACTACGCGAGCACCGGGACCACAGCGATGGTCCGCCGGCTCGACCCGGTGACCGGCTCGCGCGTCATCTACGCGGCCTTCGGCATGGAGTCGATCTCCGGCGACTGGCGCTACGAGGACCATCCGGGCAACCCCGTCACGCACCACATCTGCGGCCTGGATCACCGCTCGAAGATGTTCAGCAACATCAGCGACTACCTGCGCACCGGCGGTGTGCGGGGCAAGATCGTGGGCACCGACGGGGTGACGCCGATGGGCGGCATGACCGTCATCGCACGGCTGGGCACCGGCACGAACGGCGCGATCATGGGCTCGACCGTATCGCTGTCGGACGGCACCTACTTGATCCAGGGCCTGTCGGCGGGTGACTATGCGTTCTTCGTTCAGTCGGCCGAGTTCACCGCGGACCACCGCCCGGTCCAGCGCGTCTTTGGTGGCCAGATCACCGAGAACGCGGACCTGACGATGCGTCTGCTGCGCTTCGAGACCGCGGCGCTGTACGGTACGGTCACGAGCCCGGACGGTAAGCCCGTGCCCGGCGCGACGGTTACCGCACAGTTGGCGTCGACCGGCAGCAACCCGCTGGTGGTCAGCGATGTGACCAACCTCGACGGCCAGTACTCGCTCGAGCTGCCTTCGGGCACCTACACGGTGACCGCGTCGGCGCCGGGCTACGCCTCGGCGACCGTGACGGACATCGTGATCGTCGCGGGCGCGGACCAGCGGCTGGACATCACGCTGCAGAGCGAACCGGGCGAGCTGACGGGCACCATCTCTGGTGAGCAGGGCCCGGTCGGCGGCGCGACGGTCGTTTTGACCGCGGGCGGCGCGACGGTGGCCAGCACGACGACCGACGCGGCCGGCAAGTACACGGTGAACATCTCGGCGGGGACCTACGAAATCGTGGTCACCGCGCCGGGCTACGAGCAGGGCCGACAGGCGGGCGTCGTGGTCACCTCGGGGGAGACGACCACCGCTGACCTGACCCTCTCGTCGGTCGCACCGGGTCAGGTCTCGGGCCTGATCACGATCGCGGGCAGCAACCAGCCGGTCTCCGGCGTGACCATCAGCCTGCTGGCCGGTGGCGCGACGGTGCGTACGGTGGTCAGTTTGGCCGAGGCGACGACCGCGGGCGGCCTGACCTACAACTGGCGACTGGACGACGTGCCCGCGGGCACCTACGAGGTGCGCGCACAGGGAGCGGGCTTCGCTGCCCAGACCCAGAGCAACATCGTCGTGACCTCCGGGCGGATGACCGGCGGCATCAACTTCGTGCTGCAGCCGCTGCACACGTTCATCGCCGGGCTGACGATGACGTCGATGCCGTTCGACTACACGACGACCGCGCCGGACGCCCAGCAGCTGTTCGACGACGATCCGAGTCGGCCGCTGCGGCTGGCGACCTGGGTCACGCCGCGCGGGTCGTACGCCTACTATCCGAACGCGCCGGCCAAGACCTTCAGTCTGGGCCGCGGGTACTTCATGAAGCTCGACTCGAACCAAGCGCTGACCCGCGAGGGTGTGCGCGCGGCGACGACCGGGCTGGGCTATGAGATCCCGCTGCCGACCGGCTGGAACCTGATCGGCGCGCCCTACGAGTTCCCCGTCGACCTGAACACCTGCCAGGTGATCACCGAGGGTGGCGCGGGCACGGCGGTCCTCGACTTCCCCGACGCGGTCGCGCGCGGGCTGGTCGGCGGCACGCTGTACACGCTGAACTTCGGCGCCTACCAGCAGGTCTATCGGCTCGATCCGTACACGGGCTACTGGCTGCGCAGCTACGCGCCGACGGGCACGACCCTGAAGCTGCGGGTGCCACCGCGGCCGCTGGGTGGCGCGGTGCCGCCGCCCGCGGGCCGGGCCAGCCGCGCGCTGCCGGGCGAGCATCAGTGGCAGGCGCAGGTGATCGCCAAGA
>DHNJ01000213.1 GCA_002409445.1 Armatimonadetes bacterium UBA5419
GTCGAGCGCCACCGGCCCTTGCCGCGAACCCCACCGCACACCACGCCACGCCATGTCAGCCGACCTCACTCAGAAGGGGAGTATACCGCCGGCGGGGTGGTTACTACAACACATCGCGAGCCGGCGCTCGGCCTCACGCTTCCAGAGCCGCCAGCACGTCGGCGCTGACGTCGAAGTTGGCCGCCACGCGTTCAACATCCTCGCACTCCTCGAGCGCGTCGATCAGCCGCAGGATGCCCCGCGCCTGGCTCTCGTCCAGCTCGATCGTGTGCTGCGGGAGGCGGTCGACGCGGATGTCGCCGGCCTCGAGGCCGGCGTCGGTCAGCGCCTTGGAGACCTCGTGCAGTTGCTCGACCGCGCAGCGGATCTGCCACAGATCCTCGTCGGTGACCAGGTCGTCAGCGCCGGCTTCGAGCGCCAGCTCAAGCGCGTCGTCCTCGCTGCGGCCGGCGGGCTCAAACTCGATGATACCGAGGGTATCGAACTGATACGCGACGCAGCCGCTCTCGCCCAGGCTGCCACCGTACTTGTTGAAAGCCGCGCGGATCTCGCCGACGGTGCGGTTCCGGTTGTCGGTCATCGTGTCGATGATGATCGCCACGCCGTGCGGACCGTAGCCCTCGTAGGTGACCTCTTCGGTGTTGTCGACTTCGCCCTCGCCAGTCCCCTTGGCGATCGCGCGGGCGATGTTGTCGTTGGGCAGACCGTCCGCCTTGGAACGCTCGATCGCCAAGCGCAAACGAGGGTTCATCGTGGGGTCGCCGCCGCCCAGCTTGGCGGCCGACATGATCTCGCGCGCATACCGCGAGAAGAGCTTACCCCGCGCCGCATCGGTCTTCGCCTTGGCGCGCTTGATGGTGGCCCATTTACTATGTCCAGCCATGCACCGCTCCTGTCCGCCGGCCCTGCCCCTACCGGCCACTGTCGATCTCAGGCCCCCGAGTAGACGCTAGCAAGCCCCGGGTGGGCCCCCATTCTAGGGCCCGCCAGCCGCGCCGTCAAGCCAAACACCGGCCCCGCCGGCCCACCGCGGCGCCTGGCAGTTACCTTGACACCCCCCCACCCCGCTCTATGATGCAAGGCGAAGGTGAACGATGGCCAAACAACCGCTGCTGCTCTGTGTTCTTGATGGCTGGGGCTATAACCCGCACAGCTACGCCAATGCGATCCGCACGGGCCAGACCCCCGTCTGGGACGAGCTGATCGCCACCTACCCGCACACCCTCCTGCGCTGCCAAGGCGAGTCCGTCGGCCTGCGCGAAGGCCTCATGGGCAACAGCGAGGTCGGCCACGAGAACCTGGGCGCTGGGCGCACCGTGCTCCAGGAGATCCTCTTCATCGACAAGGCGATCGATGACGGCAGCTTCTTCGAGAAGCCCGCCTTCGTCGCCGCGGTCGAGCGGGTCAAGCAGTCGGGCGGCAACCTCCACCTGATGGGCCTGACCTCCGACGGCGGCGTCCACAGCTCCGAGAAGCACTACCTCGCGCTGATCGACCTCGGCGCGCGCGCCGGCCTGCGGCCCGACCAGATCCTCTTCCACGCCATCATGGACGGCCGCGACACCGACCCGCGCTCGGGCGCCGGCTTCGTCCAGGTCGTCCAGGACCACATGGACCGCACCGGCTACGGCCGCCTGGCGACCGTCCTCGGCCGCTACTGGGCGATGGACCGCGACAAGCGCTGGCCGCGCACCCGCCTGGCCTACGACGCCCTGGTCCACGGCCGCAACACCCAGGACAGCGGTGACCTGGCCGACATCGAGTTCGGCGTCTTCCCCACCGCCGCGGCGGCGATCGCCGATGCGTACGCCACCGGCGACTCGCGCGAGTACGACGAGTTCATGAAGCCGCGGCTGATCGCCGGCCCCGACGGCGCGCCGCTGCCGCGCTTCCGCGACGGGGATGCGTTGATCTTCTTCAACTTCCGCGGCGACCGCCCGCGCCAGATCCTCTACCCGCTCCACCGCCCCGAGTTCGCTGAGTTCCCGACCGGCGTCGTGCCGGACATGACCCTCGCCTCGGTCACCCAGTACGAGGCCGCGCTGACCATCCCCTACGGCTTCAAGCGCGAGCGGCCGGTCAACATCCTCGGCGAGGTCGTCTCGGCCGCCGGGCTGACGCAGCTGCGCGCGGCGGAGACCGAGAAGTACGCGCACGTGACCTTCTTCTTCAACAACCAGTTCGAGCAGCCCTACCCCGGCGAGGAGCGCATCCTGGTCAAGTCGCCGCCGGTCGCCACCTACGACCTGCAGCCGGAGATGAGCGCCTTCCGCCTGGCCGGCGCGGTGGTCGACAACATCGAGCGCTTCGACGTCGCCGTGGTCAACTTCGCCAACCCCGACATGGTCGGCCACACCGGCGTCTTCGAGGCCGCGGTCAAGGCCGTCGAGGCCGTCGACAAGTGCCTCGGCCTGCTGCTGGCGCGGGTCCGCGAGCTGGGTGGCCGCGCGATCATCACCGCCGACCACGGCAACTGCGAGGAGATGATCGCCTACGATCAGGTACGCGACGCGGCGGGCAAGTTCGACTACGCGCTGCGCATCCCGCACACCCAGCACACGACGTACAACCTGACCCCCTGCGTGCTCGTCGACGACGCCCACCGCGGCGCCGAGCTGCGCGCGGGCGGCTGCCTGGGCGACATCGCGCCAACCATGCTGCAGCTGCTGGGCCTGCCCCAACCCGTCGAGATGACCGGCGAGAGCCTGCTGCCCGAGTAAGCCCGCGGGCGAAGTGAGGACCACCATGGAGGCCGAGGGCGTCGTCATCGTCCGGTGCATCCACTGCGGCACGGACAACGAACTGGACGAAACCGCGCAAGCCCGCGGCAAGTTCCGCTGCCGCCAATGCGGCCTCGTCGGCGACATCGACGTCTTCACCGGCCAGGACCACCGCCCCGCCGACCCCCGCGACGACAACCGCCCCACCGCCGTCAACGAACCCATCGCCAACCGCCTCGCCGAAGAACGCGCCGGCACCGTCACCTGTGGGCTGGTGGCGCTGGGGGTGGCGTTGGTGGTGCTGGGGGTGTTGCTGGCCTAGGGCCGGTCACCCCTCCCGCGCCGGCGGCGTTGTGCGCAGAAGCGCGACGGCCAACTGCGCCACCGTGCCCTCCAGCGCGGCGAGTTCGGCCGCGGAGTGCGGCTCGTCCCCGCCGGGTGGGAGCCGGATCAGCAGCGCACCGCCGGGGTGACGAACGAGCCAGACCTGAGCCACGTCCTCGGTCGTCAGTGACGGGACCGCCTTGTGCTCCATGGTCCAACCCGTGGGCAGGCCCGGTGCTGCGATGGTTGTGCTAGCGACATCGCGGACATCGAACCGCCGCTCGACGGCCTTCAGATCGCCCGGCGGTGACCAGTCCTCGCGTGCCCACGAGGCGTGCAGCGATAGCTCGTGCCCCGTTGGCCCGTCGGGCCGGTAGGTGAGGTACGTCGCCGCGATGCCGTCGGTGCGGGTAATCGGCTCAGGCATACCGAACCACTCCGCGTCCGCGGAGGGTACCACGCGCGCTGGCAGCACCAGCCAACCCGCGTCCAGTTCGACACGGCGGGGATCGGTCGGCGCCGGCTCGTTGGTCCACGGCCCGGCCGCGAGGCCGCGCAGGGCCCGGAAGGGACGGCTACCATCGATCAAGCGAACCGAGGCGGCGAGACGCAGCAAGCGCTGCTCGGCCACGCCGAGCTCGTCGGCAGCCAGGTTCTTGGTGCTGTAGGAGGCGAACAGCGCATGCTCGCCGTTGCGCGCCGAGAGCCGCAAACCGCGGTCGGGAACCTGGACCAGTTCCGCCGTCGTGCCCGCCGCGTCGTCCGCCCGCAGGTAGCGCAGCCCGCGCCACCGCGCGGTAGCGCGGGTAAGACCCTCGGCCTCGCGGCCGCGCGGGCTGTCGGCCGGGACGACGCCGACCCAAGCCCCCTCCTCGCCCGCCTGGGCCATGGCGATCGGCTGCCCGACGGCCTCGGCATCATAGGGGCTCACCCAGCCCGCCGCCACCAGCGCAAACGACCCATCCCCCGCCGCAATCGGCCGCGCCCGCAGCCGGCTGGCACCCACGACCGCCAACGCGACTAACAGCAGCGCTACCAGCAGGGCTACGACCCGTCGGCGCGCGGCGGCGGGCCGCGGGGTCGGTGTGTTCGGTTGCATCATGGTTGTAGTCTCTGACAGAGTGTCTTAAGGCGCTCCAGTGCCTCCTCAGCAGCATCGCACCGTGGGCTGTCAAATCTACGACATCAGGTGGAGGCAAAGGACTACGGAACCATCGTTCCGCAGCAGCCAGACGGTCGGTGCCCAGGTCTCCGATTCAGGCTCCCACCGGTCTCGGAGGTAGACGTCACTCACCTCGAGCAGACCGGGCCCGCCCGTCGTCCCGAAGGTCAGCCGCCCGCGCTGCAAATGCGAGCGCGTGTCGATCACCCTGCCAGGACCGCGGTGGATGCGCAACGCTCGCAGCGTCTCGTTCGGCGATCGACCTGCGGCGGCCGCCTGCGCGAGCGCCGATTGGAGGCGACTCTGGTCCGCCGCCGCCCCGCCGGCCAACCCGTAGACCGCGAGAGTCTGGTTCCGCGGGCCAACCAGCGCAACCGCCGCGCGCGTGCGTTGTCCTGGCCAGAAGTAGAACTCGACCACCTCGACACGTGGCTCAGCACCATGCACCGGCCAAACCACCACCCACGCCACCGGCGTGCCCACAGCCAACGTGGGCGGCTCCTCCGCTGTACCAGCCCAAGCGAGGTCTCGCTCGATCGAGGCGCTCCGCGCGGTCAGCTGTCGGCCGAGATCCCGGCTGCGGGCCACCTCAACCGCGAGGGCTGTACCCACCAGCACCATGGCGGCCAGCAGCAGCGTGAGCGGTAGGGCAGCGACCCGTCGTCGCCCGGCGGCGGGACTGGCAACCTGTGCGTTTGCTTGTTCCATGATTGAAGCCTCCGACATGAGGGAGTAAGGCGATCCCGGCGCGGCCGCCGCGCCCCTCAGGTCTTGCTCGGGACGACCCGTACCACCCGGCCCGCGGCATCGAGGTAGACCACCCAGAGCCGGTCATGCCGCGGCTGGTATACCAACGCCGAGGCCCAGCCCTCGACCAGCGGCCGCGGCTGGTACGAGCCAGACTCAAGCAGCCGCTCCAACTCCCCATCGCCGGCGCCATACCGCCGCCACGGCTGGCCGAGCTCGCGGACGACGTCCGCCTCGGCCTGACCCGGCACGACCTTCTGAACCACCCACGCGTCGCGTCGGTTGACACTCCACTCCTGAGCCGGGCCGACCACCGCGACCACGACGACCAGGAGCCCCAAGCCCAGGAGCGCAAGCACACCGGCACCAACGATGCTTGCCGCACAGCTCCGGGGCTCACGGCTGCATTCCGTTTCCCCGGTGCTCAGACCACTCGCACCGGCCGCGCCCGGCGCAAGGCATGCGTGGTCCGGAGCGCTTCCATCAGGCGGGCATGACTGGCTCTGCCCCTTCGCCGCGCGCCTGTGCCGCCACAGGTGGACGTCGGCAAACAGGCGACCGAACACGTGACCCGAAACAAGAAAGTAGAGTGGGTCGATGATCATGTCGCCGCCATACCGGCCCGACAACGTAGACCAGTACGTCAGCAGCAAAGAGCAGACTGGCGAGCTTCCCCAGATCGCTCCCGTACCGTCTCGCGGCGCGCTCCAGCGCTTTGCCCGCGAACTCACCAACCAATGTCTGCCACCGACGCGCGGTGAACATACCGGCCAGCCCGAAGCTCACGAGCGTCACGGTGATCCAGAGGCGGCTGTCGGGCGGGTGGGCGATCTTCGGCAGGACGAGGACAATCCACGCCCCACTAGCCAGACCCGCGCCGAGCGCCCCCACCCACCACCACCGT
>DHNJ01000142.1 GCA_002409445.1 Armatimonadetes bacterium UBA5419
GTCCCCCGCGCCCTCTGCCCCAGCCTGCCCCGGCCCCCGGGCCGCCGCCGCCCCCGCCGACCCCCGCCTGGGACGCCGACCTGCGCGCAGCCTGTGCCGGGGTCGAGCTGACCCTCGTCGGCCTCGGCGACCAGCCGTGCTACGAGCTGCCCGCGGCGGCGCTGGCCGAGGTCGCGGGTTGGCTGCGGGCGCGCGGCTACGACTATCTGCGGCTGGTTAGCACGGTCGACCGCGGCACCGAGTTCGAGCTGGTCTACCTGCTGGGCGGGCTGAGCGCGGCCGTCGACCCGGCCTGGGTCGCGCTGCGCTGTCGCGTGCCACGCGAAGCGCCGGCGGTGCCGACGCTGACCGGGCTGTGGCGCGGCGCCGATTGGCTCGAGCGCGAGCAGCACGACCTGATGGGCATCGACTACGAGGGCCATCCGGACCCGCGGCGCATCCTGCTGCCCGACTGCTGGGTCGGCCATCCGCTGCGCAAGGATTACATCTGGGACAGCGACACGATGGTCAGCGAGGTCCTGGCCGCTGAGCTGGTCAGCGATGAGCCGAGCGAGTCGCTCGACTTGTCCAGCGACGAGGACGGCCTGCGGACCGAGGACCTGGCGCTGAACATGGGCCCGCAGCACCCCTCGACCCACGGCGTGCTGCGCCTGCGGCTGGCGGTCGACGGCGAGTACGTGCGCAGCTGCGACCCCGACCTGGGCTTCCTGCACCGCTCGTTCGAGAAGCTGGGCGAGCTGAAGACGTACGTCAACGGCGTGCCGCTGACCGACCGCTGGGACTACCTCAACGCGATGGGCAATAACCTGGTCCATTGCCAGACGGTCGAGACCGCGCTGGGCCTGGAGCTGCCCGAGCGGGTGCATTGGATCCGCATGCTCGTGCTCGAGCTGAACCGGCTCGCCTCGCACCTGATCTTCTTCGGCACGTACGGCCTCGATGTTGGCGCGCAGACGCCGTTCCTTTACTGCTTCCGCGACCGCGAGCGCATCCTCGACATGTTCGAGCTGCTCTGCGGCGCGCGCCTGACCTACCACTACCTGCGCATCGGTGGGGTCGCCGCGGAGCTGCCGCGCAACTTCCTCAGCGACTACGTGCGGCCGTTCCTCGGCTACCTGCAGAACCAGCTCGATGAGCACGACGCGCTGCTCTCGGGCAACAGCATTTTCCTCGAACGGACCGTCGGCGTCAGCATCTGGAGCCCGGAGCTGTGCATCGACTACGGCGTGACCGGGCCGTGTCTGCGGGCCTCGGGCGTGGCTTACGACGTGCGTCGCGCGCTGCCCTATGCGCGGTACGACCAGGTCGAGTTCGATATCCCCATTGGCCAGAACGGTGACTCGTTCGACCGCTACGCGGTGCGCCTGGCCGAGGCGCGGCAGAGCCTGCGCATTCTGGAGCAGGTTTGCGACTGGCTGGAGGCCAACGACGCGGAGACGCGCGGGCAGATCCAGGCGAAGACGCCGCGCGCGATCAAGGTGCCCGAGGGCGAGTGGTACACCTGCGTGGAGACGCCGCGCGGCGAGCTGGGCCTGCACCTGGTCGGCGACGGGACCGAGCGGCCCTGGCGCTACAAGATCCGCCGGCCGTCGTACAGCAACCTCGCGGTCATGCCGGAGGTCGGCCGCGACCTCAAGGTGGCCGACCTGATCGCCGTGCTCGGCACGACCGACGTGGTCATGGGGGAAGTCGATGGCTGATCCGCGTCAGAAGGGGCGTGCGGCCGCGGCTCCGGGCCGCGTGCTGGTCGTGCTGCTGGGCTGGCTGGTGCTCTTCGCGCTGGTCGGCGTGGCGCTGGGCGTGCTCTGGGCGGTGCCCGGCAGCGCCTGGGCGCGCGGCGGCGCGACGCTGACCGCGTTCGTCCAGCTCTACCTGGTCGACTGGCCGAACACCTGGGGCGGCGGCAACTGGGGTTGGCTGGACTGGCTGCGGCCGGGCCAGGGCATGGTGCCGATCCTGGTCGCCATCCTCAACTGGTGCATCCTGATCTTCGGCTTCATGCTGCCGATGGTCATGGTCCAGATCTATGGGCTGCGTAAGATCCTCGGCTTCATGCAGGCGCGCGTCGGCCCGACGCAGGTCGGCCCGCACGGGCTGCTGCAGATCTTCGCCGACGTTGTCAAGCTGCTGACCAAGGAGGACGTCATCCCGGCCCAGGCCGACCGGTGGGTCTTCTTCATCGCGCCGGTCCTGGTCCTCGCGCCGTCGGCGATGAGCTACCTGGTGCTGCCGTTCGGCCCGCAGCGGGTCGAGGGCGGGGCGCTAGTCTCGAGCTTCGTCGCAGCGGACCTCAACGTCGGGCTGCTGTACCTGCTGGCGATCAGTTCGGTCTCGGTGATCGGCGTGATCGGCGCGGGCTGGGCGAGCAACAACAAGTACGCGCTGCTGGGCGGCCTGCGCTCGGCGGCGCAGCTGATGACCTACGAGGTGCCGCTGAGCCTGGCGGTGCTGGCGCCGGTGCTCTGGAGCGGGTCGCTGAACCTCTCGCGCATCGCCGAGGACCAGCCGACGCTGCTCCAGTGGTACTGCTGGCCGAACTTCCTGGGCATGCTGATCTTCCTGGTCGCCGCGCTGGCCGAGCTGGGGCACATCCCCTTCGACCTGCCCGAGGCCGAGAGCGAGCTGGTCGCCGGCTACCACGTCGAGTACTCGGGGATGAAGTTCGGCATGTTCTTCCTCGCCGAGTTCTCGAACGCCTATGTCCTGGCGGCGATCGGCGTGACCATCTTCTTCGGCGGCTACCAGTCGCCGTTCCCCGCGAGCTGGCCGGTGCTCGGGCTGGACTACGGCATCTTCGGCGTGCTCTGGTTCTTCCTCAAGACCTTCTCGATGATCTTTGCGCTGTTCTGGGTGCGGGCGACGCTGCCGCGCGTGCGCATCGACCAGCTGATGGCCATGGGCTGGAAGTTCCTGATCCCGCTGAGCCTGCTCAACCTGGTGCTGGTGGCCGTGCTGCGGCTGCTGGCGGGAGGCTAGGCCGTGGGCAACTTCTGGCAGAAACTCGCGGCCATCCCACGCAGCTTCCGCAAGGGGCTGAAGGTCACCTGGGCGGCGCTCGCGCGGACTAAGAACACCGTCCGCTACCCCGAGAAGATGCCCCAGATCGCCGGGCGGCTGGACCGCAAGTACTGGGAGAAGGACCGCTTCGACCAGCCGTATCAGATCTCGCCGCGGTTCCGCGGGCTGCAGGGCCTGACCCGTGACCCGGAGACGGGCGATCTGAACTGCATCGGCTGCCTGGCCTGCGCGCTGGTCTGCCCGGACCACCTGATCTCGATGGACCTGGAGAAGCGCGAGGGGCATAGCGGGCGCTATCCGGTGACCTTCACGATCGATATTGGGCCGTGCTGCTTCTGCGGACTCTGCTCGGAGGTCTGCCCGACGCCGTACCGCGCGCTGGTGATGACCGATGTCTTCGAGTGGGCGGCCTATGACCGGTTCGGGCCGAGCCTGCTGCTGACCAAGGACGACCTGATCGCCAATGGCGACCACGAGTCGGCGCGGC
Organism: Armatimonadetes bacterium UBA5419; assembly: GCA_002409445.1. GTDB lineage: Bacteria > Armatimonadota > UBA10988 > UBA10988 > UBA10988 > UBA10988. Next base: position 3,506 of record DHNJ01000142.1, read on the forward strand.
GGGCTGGCGGGCGCGTCTTCGACGCCGAGGGCGAGTTGGTCAGCATCGTGCCCGAGGAAGAGGGCAACCCGTACTTCCAGTTCGCCGCGGAGAGCGGCAAGGGCAAGAAGAAGCCCGCCCGCGCCGCGGCGGCCGCGCCGGCCAAGGCGGCGGCGGCGGGCGAGGCGCCCGCGGGCGCGGTGGCGGCGGCTGATGCACCGGCGGCAGAGGCGGCCCCCGCGGCGGATGCGGCGGCAGCCCCCGCGGCCGAGGCGCCCATA
>DHNJ01000071.1:0-301 GCA_002409445.1 Armatimonadetes bacterium UBA5419
GGCTCGGCCAGCCCGCCGCCCGCGGCCGGGTCGTCGCCCGTCGCCCGCACGCGGCTCAGGGCCGCCTCGATCGTTGGCGCCATCGCCACCCGATCTCGATGGACGACAATCACCCGCTGCAGTTCGGGCAGCGCCCCGCGCCGCTCGGCGGTCAGGAAGAGCGGCTCGACGTACAACAAGTCGTCCTCGACCGGCAGGACCAACAGCCGCCCGCGGACCACCTGGCTGCCCTGCTGGCCCCACAGCGTCAGCTGCTCGGCGACCGCCGGGTCCTGGTGGATCAGCGCCTCGACCTGCAGCG
>DHNJ01000071.1:428-4465 GCA_002409445.1 Armatimonadetes bacterium UBA5419
GATCAGCGCCTCGACCTGCAGCGGCCCGAGCACGAGCGCGCCCTTCGGGTACTGTAGTAGCGTCAGCCGGCCATAGGTCGCGGGGTCGCAGTCGGCGACGAGGAAGGCGGTCAGGTTGTCGCGGCTGGTGCGCGCCTCGCGGCTGGCGGCGGGGGTGAACGGCACCGCCAGGCGGAAGCCGCGCTCGGTCTCGCCCGGCAGCGCCAGCGGCAGGTAGTACGGCAGCATCCGCTCGTGCCGTTCGCCGTAGCTGGCGCGGTCGGCCTCGTCCAGCTGAACGACCGTCGCCTCCTCGTGGGCGATGTCCCAGAGGTCCTCGGCGTTGTAGAAAACGCCCGGCTCGGTCATGTGGAACCGCGCCACCGCGCGCGACTGGAGGACGAACAGGTCTGCCGGGTAGCGCCAGTGGGCGGTCAGGTCGGCCGACATCGGCGCCGGCGCGAACAGCCGCGGGAAAACAGCCGCCCAGGTCGCCGCCAACGCGCAGTCGGGGTCGATGCGCTGGAAGGTGACCGTACCGTCGTAGGCGTCGACCGCGATCTTCACGCTGCCGCGCGCGTAGTTGCAGGAGAGGCGGCTGTACTGCTCGGGCTGCTCGGCGTTGAGCGCGCGCGCGTAGTGCAGCGGGAAGGCCCAGCCGTAGGGGTAGCGGCTGCTGACGGTCAGGCCGTCGGCGAGCCAGACCAGGCGCCCCTCGGACAGCACCGGGTACGGGTCGGAATCGAGGTCGAGGAACGGCACCAGCGCGTTCAGCCGCTCGACGACGGGCCGGCGCCAGTGGAGCCGGGAGTCGGGGCCGACCGAGCGGCTCAGGAGCAGGTTCAAGCTGCGCAGCCGCAGCGTCCAGGCCAGCCGCGACCACCACCCGCCCAGCCGCACGCCGCCGGTGCCGGCGTAGGCCGAATAGACGTTGCGGTCGCCCGCGGGGTAGTCGAACTCCGGCTCGCCGCCTTCGCGCAAGCCGGTGACGACGTAGTCGGCCGGCGTCTCGCCGTAGTAGACCTGCGGCCGCGTGACCGCCAGCTCGGGCGCGCCGCGCGACGGCAAGCCGCCCAGGACGCGCTGCGGCGTGCCGGTCAGCGGCCGCGTCTCGTTTTGCGCCGCGCGCGCGGCGACCATGCCGTAGCCGTGCGTGTAGACCAGGCTGCGGTTGACCCAGGTCTTCGCCGCGGTGTCCAGCCGGTCCGCCTGCAGCTCACGCAGCATCACCGCTAGCGGCTGCACGCGGCCGTCGAGCTCGTAGCGGTCCAAGTCGATGCTGGCGAAGCTGTAGTAGGTGCGCAGCGCCTCGGTGCCGACGAGGTGTTCGCTCAGCTCGCGGCCGGACCAGAGCGGCAGGTCAGCCATCGCCGCGGCCATCGCCGCCGCCGAGGCCGGCGCCGCGGGGCTCGGTGCGGGCACGTCGCGCACGGTCACCGCCGCCTCCAGGCCCAGCGCGTGGCGGCTGGCGGCGATCGCGCGGGCGATGTACGGCCGCTCCAGGGCGACCTCGTTCGGCGCGACGATGATCCGCTGGTAGAGCGACGGCAGGCCGCCGCCGAGCATGACCAGCAGCGCGTAGGCCAGGATGCCGAGGAACAGCCGCTTAGCCGTCGGCTGCCCAGCGACCCGCAACAGCCAGGCCGCGCCGGCTAGCGAGGCCAGCGCGAGGACGGCGAGCACCGGCAGCCGCACGGCCGTGTCGGTCGCCCCGACGCCCGCGATGACCCCGCCGCGGCTGCTGCAGACCAGCCAGAACCGACCCAGCCAGAAGCCCCAGCCCCAGAGCAGGACGAACAGCGCCGCCAGCCGCGCCAGGTGCGCGAGACCGCCCGGCGAGATCGCGTTGAGGTCGATGCGCGCCTCGGGGTCGTGGAACTGCGGCAGCTCGACGTACCGCAGATAGGCCACGACCCAGAGCACCAGGACGAACAGCAGCGCCGTGCGCTGGACCGTGACCAGCAGCGGCAAGCGCAGCATATAGAAGGAGGCGTCGCGGCCGAAGACTGGGTCCAGCTGGCCTTCGGGCACCGCCGCCCAGTACGTCAGCCACTGCGGCCACAGCCGTTGCAGGTACCAGCCCATGCCCGCCGCGACGAGCAGCGCGATGAACGGCAGCACGCGCCAGGCCCAAGCGCCGACGGTCGGGCCCTCGGGGTCCGGCTCGGCCCAGCGCGGGGTCGGCTGACGGTACGAGGTGCGCAGGGCCAGGGCCAGGGCCAGCCCGCTGAGACCGGCACCGAGCAGCCACAGGGTGGCGCTGGCCTGCCAGCGGCGAAGGTACAGGTCGCTGTACCCGAGGGAGGCGAACCAGGCCGCGTCGGTGTACCAATAGACCCCGCGCCAGAGCAGGCAGAGGGCCGCGGCCAGCCAGAGCGGCCAACCGCGCTGGAGCCAGGATCGCATGGTCAAGGGGGTCAACTCGCGACCCAGTCTAGCATCAGACGCGGGCAGCGACTAGCGCGATGATCTCGCCGATCGTCTCGGGCACGGGCACGCCCACGGCCTCCAGCGCGGCGATCTTGGACTGCGCGGTGCCCTGGCCGCCCGAGACGATCGCCCCGGCGTGGCCCATGCGCTTGCCCTCGGGCGCGCTGCGGCCGGAGATGAAGCCGACCACCGGTGTGCTCATCTCCGCGATGACCGCTGCCGCGTCCTCCTCGTCCGTGCCGCCAATCTCGCCGATCATGACCACCGCGGCGGTCTCCGCGTCGGCCTCGAACAGCGGCAGCAGGTCGGCGAAGCGCGAGCCGAGCACCGGGTCGCCGCCGATGCCCGCGCAGGTCGTCAAGCCGAGGCCCGCCGCGGTCAGCCCGGCGACCACCTCGTAGGTCAGCGTGCCCGAACGGGAGATGACCCCGACCCGGCCCGGTGCGGCGATGTGGCCCGGGATGATGCCAATCTTGGTCTGCCCGGCGGTCAGCAGGCCGGGGCAGTTGGGGCCGATCAGCCGCGACCCGCGCGCCTGCACGTAGGCCACAGCCTTGAGCATGTCGGCGACCGGGATGCCCTCGGTGATGCAGACGATCAGCTCGAGGCCGGCGTCGGCCGCCTCGCAGATCGCTTGGCCGGCGTAGGGCGCGGGGACGAAGATGCAGCTGGCTGTCGCGCCGGTCGACGCGGCCGCCTGGGCCACGGTGTCGTAGACCGGAACACCGAGATGCTCGGTGCCGCCCTTGCCCGGCGTAACACCGGCGACCAGCTGGGTACCATAGGCCAGCATCTGCTCGGAGTGAAACGTCCCCTCACGTCCGGTCAGGCCCTGCACGAGCAGTCGAGTATCGGCACCAGCCAGGATTCCCATGTCGCGTTACCCTCGGCTCCTAGCATTGACGATCCGCCGGCTTGCGTCAACCGCTGCGCGCTGTGCAACATCATCGCTAGCCTGTCGTCAGAACAGACGGGTGCAAGCGTACGATGACCGATAGCAGGCCGATCTTTGCCCTCGAAGTGGTCGAGGGGCCACAGCGCGGGCGAATCTTCAGCCTGCGTGAGGGCGACCTGGTCGTCGGCCGCAGCCCCCGCTGCTCGGTCGTCCTGGCCGACGCCGAAGTCGCACCGACCCACTGCGGTCTCCGTGTGCGGCCCGACCAGGTCATCATCGCCCCGGGCGGCACCATCGCCAAGACCTTCGTCAACGGCCAGCGGCTGACCCAGGCCCGACTGCTGCGCATCAACGACCGCATCCGCGTCGGCGGCTTCGAGCTGACCCTGCGCCTGCAGTCGGTCGGCCACGAGACACGCTTCGCCGTCGACGACCGCGTCGGCCCGTTCACCATCGTCGCCGAGCTGGGTGCCGGCTCCGTCGGCCGCGTCTACGAGGCGCGCGACGACGCGGGCCGGACCGTCGCGCTGAAGGTCATGCGCCGGCGCGCCGACTGGTCGCCGCGCGAGGAGCAGCACCGGCGCGCGCTGTTCCGCCGCGAGGCCGCGGTCCTGGCGGCCATCTCGCACAGCAACGTCGTCCGCAGCCACGGCTCGGGCGAGCACGAGCGCCTGCCTTGGCTGGCGATGGAGCTGCTCGACGGGCTGACCCTGCGCGAGAAGCTGGTCGGCGG
>DHNJ01000180.1:0-1001 GCA_002409445.1 Armatimonadetes bacterium UBA5419
GCAGCCGGGCCTGCGCCATCGACTGCTCGGCGGTCGCCTGCGAGACGGTCGAGGCCGCGGCCCGTGCCTCGGCGCGCGCCGCCCCCGCGGCCTCGCTCGCGGCCAGATGGGCGGCGATCGCCTCCTGGCGCTTGCTGTCGAGCTCGCGGGTGTCGAGCCGGGCGATCACCTGACCAGCGCGGACCGTGTCGCCGGGGTAGATGGGCAGGTCGACCAACGTGCCAGTAACACGCGGGTAGACATCCTGCTGGGCGTAGGGGACGACCGAGCCCGAGTAGGTTACGGCGGCCTGCAGGCGCGACTCCGCCACGGTCTCGACGGCGACCGGGGTCAGACCGACCGGCGGCTTCATCACACCCATGTCCATCGCCTGCGCCTCGATGACGCTCATCTGGCCCGGTCGCCGGTAGACGTCGACCACCGTGCGCGCGAAGCCGACCGCGCCGACCAGGAGGACGGCGGCGGCGAGCAGGGCGCGCTGTTCGCCGGTCAGACGCTTGGCGGCCAGGCGGGTCGCGATGAAGGGGCCGGCGACCATCACCGCCAGCCAGGCCCAAACGGCCAGCTTAGGGGAAGGCATGGGTTGTACTGTCTCGGTTAGGTCGCGTCGTGCGAGGCGTCGTCGGTCATCGACTTGGTCGGCGGCGTGGTCGGGTCGAAGTTGGCCAGGTACTTCGCCGGGTCAGCCTCGAACTTCGGCGGGCAGCCGTTGCAGCAGAAGGCGTAGGTCTTGCCTTCGTACTCGACGGTCAGGTTGGGGTTCACCGCTTGGCCCACCTCGACCGGGCAGCTGAGGTTGACCGGCTTGGCGGTGCCTTCAGCGCTCGCGGTTTCGGGTGCGGCCGGGGCGGTCGCGCCGGAGTTAGGGGGCGGGGGCGGCGCGGACTCGGCGGTCGGCGCACAGCCTACGCTCAGCGCCAGCAGGGCGCAGGCGGCGGATATCGTCAGCAGCTTGTACACGATCGGTCTCCTTGCACGGTCGCGGATGCGGGCCGTATGGT
>DHNJ01000180.1:1069-4413 GCA_002409445.1 Armatimonadetes bacterium UBA5419
GCGTTGCCGAAGCCGGTGTCGGCATCGACCAGCAGCGGCACCTCCACGGCGTCGCGGATGCGGGCCGTATGGTCGCAGGGAGACAGGTCGCGGGGAGTCGGTTCCCTCGGCCGCTGTTTACGACAGGCGCACGACGCTCCAGCTGGCGGGCGGCAGTTCGAGTCGGACGCGACCGCCCTCGGGCCGAGCCGCCTGGGCCGCCGCCGGCCGCACGTTGTCGGGGGCCTCGGCGGTGTTGGTCGCCAGCAGGTCGGCGTGCCGCAGCACCTGGTGGTCGATGGCGGTGAAGTCACCGAACGACCGCGCGTCGACCTCGACTGCCAACGGTTCGGTCAGGCTGCGGTTGACCGCGAACAGCGTCAGGCGTGCTGCGTCATCATCCGGGCGGACCGCGGCCAGGGCGAGCACTGGGGCGCCTTGGCGCGCGGCGCTGTCGTAGCGCGGGCTGTCGACGAGCGCGCGCAGGACAGTGCCGCGGCCGTGGCGGGAGGCCTGGGCGAAGGGCCAGAAGATGGTCTGGCGCCAGGCGGGGCCGGCGGCTTGCGTCATGATCGGTGCGATGACGTTGACGACCTGCGCGATGCAGCCGATCTTGACCCGCGCGCACTGGTTCAGCAGGGTGATCAGCATGCCGCCGACGACCAGCGCGTCCTCCATCGTGTACTCGTCTTGGAGCAGCGGCGGCGCGACATCCCAGTCCTTGATGTCGTACTTGCGGCGGTCGTCGTGGCTGTGGAACCAGACGTTCCATTCATCGAAGCTGAGCATGATCCGCTTGCGACTCCGGCGCTGGGCGGCGACGTGGTCGACGGTCGCGACGACCTCGTCGATGAATTCGCTCATTTCGTCGGGCCGGGTCAAGAAGCTGGCGGTGTCGCCGTTTTGGTTGCCGTAGTAGGAGTGGATCGAGACGTAGTCGACGTGGTCGAAGGTGTGTTCGAGGACCTCGCGCTCCCAGGCGGCGAAGGTGGACATGCCGCGGAAAGACGAGCCGCAGACCACCAGCTCGGCCCGCGGGTCGGTCCAGCGCATCAGCTTGGCCGCCTCGCAGGCCGCGCGGCCGTACTCCTGGGCGGTCTTGTGGCCCATCTGCCAGGTGCCGTCGACCTCGTTGCCCAGGCACCAGAGCTTGATGTCGTGCGGCGCCTCCCAGCCGTGCGCGCGGCGCAGGTCGGACAGCTGCGTGCCGCCCGGGTGGTTGCAGTACTCGACCAGCTCCCGCGCCTCGGCGGGGCCACGCGTGCCCAGGTTGACGGCCAGCATCGGCGCGCTACCCGCCGCGCGACACCAGTCGACGAACTCGTTGGTGCCGAAGAGGTTCGGCTCGGTCGTCTTCCAGGCTAGGTCGAGGCGCGCGGGGCGCTGGTCGCGCGGGCCCACGCCGTCCTCCCAGCGGTAGCCCGAAACGAAGTTGCCGCCGGGGTAGCGCAGGACGGGCATGTCCAGCTCGCGCACGAGCTCGAGCACATCGCGGCGGAAGCCGTGCTGGTCGGCGGTCGGGTGGTCCGGCTCGTACAGACCGCCGTAGATGCAGCGGCCCAGGTGCTCAGCGAAGCCGCCGAACAGCCGCGGGTCGACGCGGTCGAGGACGAAGTCACGGTCGAGGGTCACCTTGGCGGTCAGCATGGCAGCGCTCCGGTCGTGCTGCCGGTTCGCCAGACGGGTTCCTACACCTGCCCCGTCAAGCCGAACTGCAGGGCCAGGCTGCCCAGCGCCACGGCGGCCCAGACCAGCAGGCCGAGGAGGATCGGTCGCGCGCCTGTGGCCGCGAGGCGGCGCAGGTCGGTGCCGAGACCGACGCCGGCGAGGGCCACCGCGATGAGGAACTTGCCCGCGAGGCCGGCCCAGTGCGGGAAGCTAGGGCCCAGGAGGCCGCTCGAATTGACTAGCGCAAGGGCCAGGAAGCCGAAGATGAACCACGGCATGACCTTGCGGAGGTGGCCGCCGCTCGCCTCACGGCTACGGGCGACGAGCAGCAGGATGGCGAACGCCACGGGCACGATCATCAACGTGCGCGCCAGCTTGGTAACCGTGGCGACTTGCAGCGCCTCGGCGCCGTAGGCCGCGCTGGCAGCGACGACCGAGGAGGTGTCGTTGATGCCGGTGCCGGCCCAGATGCCGAAGCCGTGTTGGCTGAGGCCCAGGGCGTGGCCGGCGGCGGGGAAGATCAACACCGCGGCGAGGTTGAAGAGAAAGACCGTGGAGATGCTGAAGGCGACCTCGCCGTCGTCGGCATCGAGGATCGGTGCGACCGCGGCGATCGCCGAGCCGCCGCAGATCGCCGTGCCCACGCCGACCAAAGCAGTCAGGTTGCGCTGGACGCGCAGCAGCCGGCCGAGGACCAGCGCAGCGGTGAGCCCGAGCGCCAGCGTACACAACATGACCGCCAGCGACTGCCGGCCGGCCTCGGCGACCTGGGCCAGGCTGAGCGAGCCGCCCAGGGCGATGATCGCGTATTGGAGCACCTTCTTCGCCGCGAACTGCGCGCCCGGCCGCAGGCTCGCGGGCAAGCGGAAAAGGTTGTTGGCGGCAATGCCGATGACCAGCGCGAAGACCGCCGCGCCGACCACGGGCCAGGCGCGGCCGAGCAGCCAGGCCGCCCCGCCGATGACTAGGCACAGCAGGAGGCCGGGCGCGCGGCACGGCGGGACAGGGGGTGAGGTCGACACAGCGGGCTCCGGGCGAGCAGGCTAGGCCGGTGGCGGCGTGACGAGGACGCCGTAGTCGCCCAAGATAGTGACCAATTCGCCGCTGGCCGCGGTACACATCGTCGTCTCGGCGGCCAGCAGGCGCCGTTCGATCACTCGCCGGCGCGCGCGTGCGGGTCCGTTCTCGACCAGGCTAACGACCGCGGCGACGGCAGCCGTGCCGAGGCCGAGCCAGGCCATCGTCCGCCCAGGCAGCGCGGCGATGATCGGCGGCGGCCAGCGGCGGCGTCCGCGGACCAGGCCGACGAGGCCGAAGGTTGTACCGCCAATGGTAGCGGCGGCAGCCTCACGGACCAGGCCCGTGGCGGCGTCTTCGAAGCGCAAGGCGAGACCGCGCTGCTCCTCGACCACGCGCGTGGTGAGCGCGACGACTCGGTTGAGAGCGTCGGCGGCGCCGGGCTGGTTGGCGGCTAGTGCGGCGCGCAGGGCGCGGGTCGCCCAGCCGAGGCAGGCCAGCAGGTGCGCACCGCGCTGGGGTCCGCGCGTGGCCTGCAGCGCGGCGAGGCGTAGCGTATCGCCGGTCCGCTGGCTGCGGAGCAGGCCGTCCGCGGCGTAGCGCAGCGCCGCCTCGGCGCGCTCGGGCCAGAGCTGCTGCAGGGGCCAAGCGAGCCACGGCGCGGCTTCGCCAAGCGGTAT
>DHNJ01000180.1:4675-6254 GCA_002409445.1 Armatimonadetes bacterium UBA5419
TTGTCGGGTTCGAGGCGGGCGGCGGCGCCGAACGCGCGGCGCGCGGTCAGCGGTGTGGCGCGCCGGCCGCCGAAGCTGCCGGCGTGTGCCAACCCGAGGCAGACCTGGGCGCTGGCGGACTCGGGCGCGAGGTCGGCGGCCTGGGCGGCGAGATCGGTCGTCGCGGTGGGGTTGCCCAGCGTCTCGCTACCCGTGCGCGCGCCGGCGGCCCAGGCGTAGGTCAGTGCGGCGCGGGCGTCGTTCCGGCTGGCGGCACGGCGCAGCAGCCGCAGGGCCGGGCGGTCAACTTCGAGCCGTGCGCAGATCCGCCGGGTGGCGGCTTCGAGCGGCTCCCCGCTGAAGAAGTCACGCAGCGGGTCCAGATTCACCAGCAGATCCATCCGTGGCCTCGGGGTTGGGCTCGGGCGCGGGTGGCTCGGGCTGCAGGGTCGGCGGCTCGCCATCGGCCGCGGGCTCGGGCGTCGCTTCGGCGGTGCCCACTTCAACGGTGGGCGTCGGCGGCAACTCGGGCTTGCGGGTAACCTCGCCGTCGCTGGCGGGTCGCTGGGCGGCGGCACCGGCCTTCAGGGCGGCCAGGGCGTCGTCCAGTTCGGCCTCAAACGCGGCGTCGCGCGCATGCTGCGCCTCGATGCGCGCCAGCAGGCCCTCCCGCAGCGCGCGGAGGTCACGCGGGGGACGCTCCCAGCGGGCCTCCTCGGGCTCGGGCTCGTCGTCGGAGGTGCGCAGGCCGGGCTCGTCTGTGCGGCGCGGCCGCGGCACCTCGCCCAGGCCCGTCAAGGGCTGCGTGCCGCGCTCATCACGGGCGGGCTCGTCAGCGGTCACATGCCGGCGGGGGCGACGGTCGGGCCGTTCGGCCAGCAACTCTTCAGCGCTGATTTCGCCTTCGTCGGGCCGGCGGGCCGGCGCGGCGACGTCGGCCAAGGGCGTGGCGTCGAGGCCGAAGTCGCGGCGGTAGCGCTCGTAGCGTTCCTTCAGTGAGCGGACCTTCTGGCGGCTACGCAGGTAGTCGCGGCGGAGGCGCACCTCCTGCAGCTTGTCGTCCAGCTCCTCGGCGTGGGCGGCGAGCAGCTCAATCACCTCGCGCTGCTCGTCGAGCTGGGCCGTCAGGATATCGGCCCCGCGCAGGCTTCGCCGCTGGCGGCGCAGAAGGTCGCGGGCACTGTCTTCGTCGCCCCGGTTGACGGCTTCTTGCGCTTGCTGGTGAAACTGTTCGGCGTCGTGGCGCTCCTGCTCGATGCGGCCGCGGAGGCGCTTCTCGTCGGCCCGCGCGAGGTTCAACTCGGTGCGCGTCTCATTGATGTCCGACTCGAGAAGGCTGGTTACCTCTTCGGCCTCGTCCGCCGGGCTCTGGCTCTGCAAGAGGTCCGCGAGCCCCTCGCTCAGCGCCGTGCGCAGGTCGCGTATCAGGCCCATGGGCTACAGCTCCAAGCGGCGGCCGCTGCCACCGTCACCGGGGTCGTCATCGCTCGGCTTGCCGCTCGGCGCGTCATCGGCGTCGGGAGCGGGCCGCGGGCTCTCGGCCGGCGCGTCCGCGTTGCGGCGCACACTGCGGCGGCCCGTGGGCGCGGCCGGCGCGTCG
>DHNJ01000311.1:0-1165 GCA_002409445.1 Armatimonadetes bacterium UBA5419
CGGCGGCCGGCGCCCGCGAGCGGCTGGCTCGCGCCGGTGCTTCTAACACAGGTTAGCGAGCCCGTGGCGGCGCATCTGACGCTGACCTCGGCGGGTGGCTGGCGGGCGGGGTGGCGGACGGCGGGCGGGGCCTGGGCGGCGGCCGAGGCGCCGGTGCCAACGGGGCCGTGGAGCGTGGCATGAGCGACGAGACGCGCGGTGCGCTGGGCGACCAGCGGCGGCGAGACGACCTACGGGCGCGGATCGGCGTGCGGCCGACGCGGCTGGAGGCGAGCGAGCTGAAGCCGCTCAGCGCGGCGGGCGAGGCGCTGGGGCGGGCGGCGGAGGTGTTGGGTCTGGCGCCGACCGGCGGCGGAGAACTGAGCCAGCGCGGGCCGGCGGGCGAGCTGTGGCTGGGCTGGCTGCTGGAGGTCAGTCTGGTCGGCGGCGAGGACGTGCTGTGAGGCGGGGGGAGGGCTGAGGGATGGCGTTGTATGCGAGCGGGCGGGCCGGGCTGGGCTTGCGGTACGCGGTCGGCGAGCGGCTGGGCGCGGACGACCTGAACCACCTGGCGGACACCCTGGCGGCGACGCGCGGGATGCTGGGTGGGCTGTTGGGCGGGCCCGGCGTGGTCGCGGGCGGCGCGGCGAGCGTGGCGGACCTGGCCGGCGGCGCGAGCTACCCGCCAGTGACGCTGGTGGTCGCCGATGCGACGGGCAGCCTGTGGCTGTACCGCACGGCCGAGCCGACGCCGATCGACTACCAACTGACCGACGGCGCGGGCGAGCTGTGGGCGGTGCCCGCGCTGATCGAGGGCGTCTCGCCGGCGGTCGCGGCGGGCGCCCTAACACAGGTTAGGTTTGTCTGTCAGGCGGCGGCCGACCCGGCGCCGGCGCACGGCCTGCGGCTGGGGGCGGGGGCGGTCGTAGGCGGACGGCTGAGCACGTACACGGTGGCTTCCGGAGCGGCGGTAGCGCCGGTGGCGGGGCCCCTGGGGGTGGCGCGGTGGGCGCACTTTGGGCCGCCGGTGGGCGGGGTGGCCGGCGCCGTGGGCGAGGACCGGGGCGGCGCGCGCTGGCGGTATGCGGGCGGCGGCTGGGTCCAGCAGAGCGCGGCGCGGGCGACGGTTTGGAGCGGCGGCGGGGCGGATGACGTGACGGCGGCGGCCAACTACGCGGGGCCGGTG
>DHNJ01000311.1:1348-1829 GCA_002409445.1 Armatimonadetes bacterium UBA5419
TGGCGCTGGGACGCGGGATTGGCGCGGTGGCTGGGCCGTGAGGTGGCGTTGGGCCTGACGGTGGCGTTCGCCGCGCGGACCACCGATGGTGTGTATCCGGGCGGCATGATCTCGACGCTGACGGACGCGCTGCCGCTGCGAGCGCTGATGATGGGCTCGGCGGCGGGCGGCGCCTATGACGCGGCGAACTGCTGGTCGATCACGATGGCTATCGACAGCCTGGTGGTCGCCGAGCATCTGGCCCAGGCACCCGGCTCATACACGGTGGAGATGCCCCTGGCGCGCGCCGTGGTCAGCACGCTGGGCGGTCCGGCGCGCGTAACGCAGGCGCAGACGCGGACGGGCGTGCCGCCGTCGCTGACGATGTTCGGGGGCGTGCTGACCTACCAGGAGGTGCGCCAATGAGCGAGATTGCGGCGCAGGCGGTGCGTGCGGTGAGCGACCCGCGGTTCGAGGCGCGGCCGGGCTGGTGTCAGCGCTG
>DHNJ01000311.1:1949-10271 GCA_002409445.1 Armatimonadetes bacterium UBA5419
GCCGGGCTGGTGTCAGCGCTGGGCGCGGCAGGTGGTGGAGGCGGTTGCGGGCGGACGGTTCGCGGCGATGATGCAGGGCACGGCGCGGGATAGCGGCCTGGCGGCGCGGCGGCTGGGCTGGGCGGTGGCCGGCCCGCCGCAGCCGGGCGATCTGCTGTACAAGCTGGGGGCGGCGGGCGGCTACGGCCACGTGGGCATTGTGGTCGAGGACGGGCGGGTGGCGGAGAATAGCTCGACGGCGGTCGGCCGGGTGCGCGGGGCGGTGGGGTACCGGACGCTGGCGGAGTACGGGCGGTACGACGTGATCGTGCGGCTGCCACTGCAGACGGCGGCGGAGCGCGCGGTGGCCGCGGCCTGGCCGGCGGCGCGGGCGCATCTGCGGGGGCTGTACGCGGTGGCTGGCGGGCTGCCCGAGCCGGCGCGTGGGGCGCTGCTGGCGGCGCTGAACGGCTTGCGCCGGGCGTGGGCGGAGGCGGGGGCGCCGGGGGAGTAGGGGGCGGGGCACCGCCCAGGAAGGAGCGCCGGCGCGCCACGCGAGAGCAATCGATCTAACGATGTTAGATCAGGCTGGTTGGTCTTGGTCTTGGGCGAGGTCGAAGGAGACGGCGACTTCGTCGCAGCGGTGGAACTTGGGGCAGTAGATGCATTCGCCCCAGACCTTTTGGGGCAGGGAGTCGCGGTCGGTGGAGGTGAAGCCGAGGCGGGTCCAGAGGGTGTCGCGGAGGACGAGGGCGAAGACGCGGCGGAGGCCGAGGCCGCGGGCGTCGGCGAGGCAGCGGGTGATGAGCTCGGCGGCGAGACCGCGGCCCTGGTGGTCGGCGGCGACGGCGAGCGATTTGATCTCGGCCAGTTCGCCGTCAAAGACGTGCAGTGCGGCGCAGCCGACGAGCACGCTGGTGGTTGGGTCGAGCGCGACGTGGAAGTCGCGGATGGCTTCATAGAGTGGGCCGATGGGGCGGGGCAGCATGAGGTCGGCGGCGGCATAAGGGGCGATCAGCGTGCTGATGGCCTCGGCGTCGGCGGCCACCGCGCGGCGCAGCAGATACGGCGAGTCGGGCACGGTGGTGGGGGTGGCGGCGGGTTTCGGCCCTGCGACACTCATGTCAGCTTCCTGGTCATGAATGCGCGAACCCAGCGCCCCGGAGGGTGGCTGGGTCCGCGGAAGCTGGTCTGGTGACGGGGGCTAGGCCGTCGCGCTCGAGGCATCCGCGGACGCGGCACGCTCGCAGCAGAGGCGGACCATCGTGGTCTTGCCCCGGCCCTCGACAACCATCGCTACCTCGAGCTCGTTGTGGCACTCGGGGCAGGTCTTCTTCGCGCCCTCGCGTGCCTGGCGCCGCGCGGCCACGTTGGTCTTGGACATCTTGCCGGCCATGGATATACTCCCGATCCTCGTGATTTTGGACTCCTCTACGGTACTCCTGAGTCCATCAACTGTCAATGAATCGTACCGCGCTGTCGCGGGTTGGGGTTGCCCCAGCGTTCACACTGTGCTAACTATCGGCTGCTGCACTGGGCGGCTGGAGATAAGCATGGCTTCCTTACCCCTTGGCCGACGTGGGCAAACCCTCGTCGTGCGCGGCGTGCTGCTCGCGGCGCTGCTGCTAGTGCCCTACGGCCTGGCGCGCGCGGCGTCCGGCGTGGCCTCGCCGGTGCAGACGCGCGAGCTGACCGAACATAGCGCGCCGGCGCCCGCGCGGCCCAGCGTGATGCCGGACCGACCGGGCCGCACGGCGCTGGACGACGAGATGGCGCTCTGGCGCGTGGGCCGGCAGGCGGACGGCACGGTGCTGACCGCGACCAACCAGTGGCTGCGGCCGGCGGGCCAGCAGGTCGAGCTGCCGGGTGGGCGCCCGACGAGCCTGCGGCTGACACCCGACGGGCGGACGCTGCTGATCGCCGACCGGGCCAACCTGCGGGTGATCGACGCGGCGAGCGGCGAGCTGCGCGCGACGCTGGGCGCTTCGGGCGGCCATTCGGTCAACGGGCTGGTGATCAGCCGGGACGGTCGGCGCGCGTATTCGAGCAGCCCGGCGCACAAGGTCTTCGTCTGGAATATCGACGCCGCGGGCGCGGTGACCGCGGGCGAGCCGCTGGCGGTGCCGGGCAGCAATCCGGCGCCGGCGGGCCTGGCGCTGAGTGCCGACGAGCAGACGCTCTACGTCGCGGCGAGCCGCTCGAACGCGATCGTCGCGCTGCCGCTGGCCGGCGGCGAGCCGCGCACCGTGACGGTCGGCGCGGCGCCGTTCGACCTGGTGCGGCTGGGCGACAAGCTGTACGTGACCAACTGGGGCGGCCGGTTGCCGGGCGAGGGTGACCGCACGCAGAAGAGCTCGGGTACCGAGGTCCGCGTGGACGAGCGCACCGTGGCCAACGACGGCACGGTCAGCGTGCTGGACCTGGCCAGCTTCACCGAGCAGCGGCAGATCCAGGTTGGCCTGCTGCCCAGCTCGATGACGACGAATCGGGCCGGCACGCGGCTGTACGTGGTCAATGGCAATAGCGACACGGTCAGCATCATCGACACCGCGGCCGACCGCGTCGTGGGCGAGGTGAGCGTGAAGCCGAGCGAGCGGCTGCCGTACGGCTCGTCGCCGACGGCGGTCGTGCTGAGCCCGGACGAGCAGCGGATGTACGTGGCGCTGGGCGCGAACAACGCGATCGCGCAGTTTGCGCTGGCCGGCGACGAGGCCGAGCTGCAGGGGTTCATCCCGGCGGCCTGGTACCCGGGAGCGCTGGCGCTCAGCGCGAACGGGCAGCGGCTGTACGTGGCGAACATCAAGGGCTGGGGCTCGTTGGGCCAGGCCGAGCGGCACGCGACGCGCCAGCACATGGGCACGCTGTCGCTGATCGACCTGGACGAGGCGCAGCTGCCGGCTTGGACGCAGCAGGTGGCGGAGAACAACCGGCACACCTTGTCGCTGGCCGGCCTCGAGCCGCCGCGGCGGGGCATCGCGCCCGCGCCGCTGCCCGAGCGGCACGGCGAGCCGTCGCTGATCAAGCACGTGGTCTACATCATCCGCGAGAACCGGACCTACGACCAGGTCCTGGGCGACATGCCCGAGGGCCGCGGCGACCCGTCGCTGACGATCTATGGCGAGGAGGTCACGCCGAACAGCCACAAGCTGGCGCGCGATTTCCAGCTGCTGGACAACTTCTACTGCTCCGGCGTGCTCTCGGCCGATGGTCACCAGTGGGTCGACGAGGGGTACGTGACGAGCTACCTGGAGCGCAGCTTCGGCGGCTTCGTGCGCAGCTATCCGGGCGACGCAGACGACCCGCTGGCGTTCTCGCCCAAGGGCTTCATCTGGGACAACGTGCTGGAGCACGGCCTGACCTTCCGCAACTACGGCGAGGCGGTCAAGGCGGTGACGAAGGCCAAGCGCGCGGACAAGCCGGTCAGCTGGACCAACATCTACGAGGACTTCATGGACGACGGGATCGTCCAGGACTTCGAGATCAGCTCGTACTCGCTGGTCGAGCGGGTGCAGCAGAACAACTGCGACACGGTCTCGGGCTTCCCCTGCAACATCCCCGATGTTTACCGCGCCGGCGAGTTCATCAAGGAGCTGAAGGCGTTCGAGGAGACGGGCGACTTCCCGAATCTGTCGATGATCTTGCTGCCGTGTGACCACACGACGGGCCTGAGCGTGGGCTATCCGATGCCCGCGAGCCAGGTGGCGGACAACGACCTGGCGGTGGGACAGATCGTCGAGGCGATCACGAAGAGCAAGTTCTGGCCGGAGACGGCGATCTTCATCTGCCAGGACGATAGCCAGGACGGCCAGGACCACATCGACGGGCACCGTTCGCCGGGTTACGTCATCTCGCCGTATACCCCGCGCGGCAGCGTGAGCAGCACGAACTACACGCAGGTCAGCATGTACAAGACGATCGAGCTGCTGTTGGGCCTGCCGCCGATGCACCAGCTGGACCTGCTGGCCGAGCCGATGCGCGACTGCTTCGTCGAGACCCCAGACTTCACGCCGTACGAGGCGGTGCCGAACCGGATCCCGCTGGACGACATGGTCCCGCCCAAGGAGGCGATGAGCCCGCTGATGCGGTTCTACTCGGACCTCAGCGACACGCTGGACTTCAGCGAGGAGGACCTGATCGTCGAGGACACGCTGAATCGCATCCTCTGGTACGCGGCACGCGGCGAGGAGCCGTACCCCGACTGGGCGATCGGCCGGCGGGCGGGCGTGGACTAGCCACCGACCAACCGAGACCAAGCAGCGCCGGGGCCGGCTGTCGCCAGCCCCGGCGTTCTTGGCATTGACGCGGCCCTCGCGAGCGGGCACGATGGTGGTGGGGGCGGAGCGAGCAAATGGCGGGTGCCTGGCGGCCGGAAGTTGTCGCGCGGTTGGCGCAAATCGTGGGTGCGGAGCAGGTGCTGACCGCGCCGGAGGACCTGTACGTCTACGGCTACGACGGCACGGCGATGCTGCACCACGCGCCGCGGGCGGTGGTCGATATCACCGACACCGCGCAGATCGCGCCGGTGGTCCGGCTGGCGGGCGAGCTGGGCTTCAAGCTGATCCCGCGCGGCGCGGGCAGCGGGCTGTCGGGCGGCTCGGTGCCGGTCGACGACGCGGTGATCATGGTCTTGACGCGGCTGAACCGGATCCTGGAGATCGACGAAGCCAACCTGACCGCGATGGTCGAGCCGGGGGTGATCACCGAGGTGCTGCATGCGGCGGTCGAGGCGCGGGGCCTGTTCTACCCGCCGGACCCGGGCAGCGGCAAGATCAGCACGCTGGGCGGCAACATCGCCGAGAACTCGGGCGGGTTGCGCGGGCTGAAGTACGGGCTGACGAAGGATTACGTGATGGGCCTGGAGGTCGTTCTGCCCAATGGCGAGACGATCTGGTCGGGCAACAAGTGCGTGAAGGACGCCGCGGGCTACGACCTGAAGCACGTGTTCATCGGTAGCGAGGGGACGCTGGGCATCTTCACCAAGGCGCTGCTGAAGCTGATCCCGCGGCCGGCGGCGAAGCGGACGATGGTCGCCTACTTCGACTCGATGCGCGCGGCGGCGGAGGCGGTGAGCGCGATCATCGCCGCGCGGGTCATCCCGGCGACGCTGGAGTTCCTCGACCAGGTGACGATGCAGTGCGTCGAGGACTACGCGAAGCTGGGCCTGCGGACCAACTATGGGGCGCTGCTGCTGATCGAGGTAGACGGCCACGCGCAGCAGGTCGCGGACGAGGCGGCGACGGTGACGCAGGTCTGCGAGGCCTGCGGGGCGCGCGAGTTCGCCCTGGCGGCCGACCCGGCCGAGGCGCTGCGGATGGCCGCGGCGCGGCGAGTGGCGTTCACGGCGCTGGCGCGCGTGCGGCCGACGACGATCCTCGAGGACGCGACGGTGCCGCGGAGCAAGCTGCCGGAGATGATCGACGTGATCGAGGCGGCGGCGGCTCGCCACCGGCTGTGGATCGGCACGTTTGGCCACGCGGGCGACGGCAACCTGCACCCGACGATCCTGACCGACGAGCGCGACACGGACGAGATTGCGCGGGTCGAGCTGGCGTTTACCGATATCTTCGAGGGCGCGCTGGCGCTGGGCGGGACGATCTCGGGCGAGCACGGGACGGGGACGGTCAAGATGCCCTTCCTCGCGCGCCAGTACGACGACCCGACGTTGACCATGATGCGCACGCTGAAGGCGATGCTGGACCCCAACGAGATCCTGAACCCGGGCAAGGTGCTGCAGCCGGGCCGGCGGTTCGGCGAGCGGACGGCGGTCGAGATCGAGCAGATCCTGGGCGCGCCGGCCTAGGCGCCAGCCGCGGCCACGACCCAAACCAGGCGGGGCCGGGCACTTGGCCCAGCCCCGCCGTGGAGGGTGCGGTCGTGGTGTGGATGGATGGTTACTTCAGGAACTCGGCGCCCAGCACATCGAGGATGCGCTCGAGCGGGTTGTCCGAGCTGCGCCACCAGGGGCTATCGTTGTAGTCGCCACCGTAGGGGCCCCAGTCGCCGTAGTCACCGTAGCCATCGAGGTTGATCCGGGTCGGACCCATGATGGTCGCGGCGCGGGCCGGATGGAGCCGGTAGGTGCCGCTGAACGTGTGGGTACCGCGGACGTTGTAGGGGACTTCGACCGTGATGCGGAAGCGCTCGTTGCGGTTCGGCCGGTCGATGCGCCAGACAGCGCGCTGGCTGTTGTTCTCACGCTCGGTGGTCCGGGGTTGGCGGTCAACGATGCGCCAGCCGCGCGGCACGTTGTCGGTCACGTCCAGGCGGTCGACTCGCGCGTTGGGCAGGTTAACCCGCAGTTCGTAGGTGAACGTGCGGCCCGCGGTGATGTTGCGCGGCAACTCGCGGTAGACGCCGACGCCACTGGTGTCCCAGTTACCGCCGTCCCACTCGCCGGGCCGGGGGTTCCAGTCACCGGGGCGGGGGTTGGTGTAGCCGTCCATGGGCCGCGGGGTGAGCCGGGCGTCCATCAGGCGGTTGCGCTGGAACCGTGCGGGCACCTGGCGGACCTGCTGGGTCCCGCCGGAAGTCACGATGCGGAAGCCGCGCAGCAGGCCGCCGTTACCGGCGCGGTCCATGATGCGCAGCGACCACTCGCGGCGGCCGTCGAGGAACTGGTGCCAGTTGCGCAGATCGGCATAGGCGACGAAGGTCCGCTGGCCCTGGGGGATGTTGTCCCAGTACTCGCGGTCCCGGGCGTCGCGGCCACGGACGATGTCCACGCCCTCCTCGCGCTCGATGCGCAGGGGGATGTCGCGGACCATGCCGTCGGTCGTGCCGAGGCGCAGCTCCAAGGTGCGCGGGCTAGCGTGGTCGATGATCGCCTCGGCATACGGCACGCGGCGGTACTGACCGTAGCTATCGGGCCACTGGTTCGGGTTCCCCTGACCCTGGCCCCAGCCCTGACCGTTGTTGTTGCCCGGGCGATTGCCGGGGCGGGGGTAGCCGTCCCAATCATCGTCCCAGTCGTCGTAGTAGCGCCCGCCCTGATCGTTGTCGTCGTCGCGCTCACGATTGGCCTGACCGGGCGAGCGGCCACGGTCAGCGTTCTGGTTGCGCTCACGCTCGGCCTGCGGCGCGCGGTCGCGGTTGGTGTCGCGCTGCGCGTTGCTGTTGCCGTTGCCGTTATTGCCCGGCGAGCGCCCGCGATCGTTGTTCTGGGCGAACGCCAAGCTGGACAACGCCAGCAGCATCGCTAAGACCAAACTCCAGCGTAGCTGCTTCATCGGTACTCTCCTTGTCATCTCTCGTCCTTGCGGACTAATACCCAAGACGGAGGGAGAGGAACCCGAGTCAACGCGCAAGTTACGGTGGTGTTACTCGGCCGGTAGCGGGGCCGGTGCCGGCTCGCGCACGACCGCCTGGGCCAGCCAGGCGCGCAGCAGGGGCGCCTGAGTCTCGGCGCCGCTGAGCGCGAGCCGGTAGGTCGTGCCCGCGCGGACCCACTCGAGGCTGGTCGTCAGCCGCTCGCGGAAGGTCCATTCGCGGCGGGTGACCGTGTCGTCGCCGAGGACGAAGATCTCCTCCCAGCGCTCGCCGGCCTGGACCGCCTGGCCCTGGCCGCGGCCGGCGCCAGTGCCCAGACCGGGGCCCTGGCCGAAGCCCGGCGCGTCGCCCGCGCGCGCGGTCAGGCTGACGCTGACGCCGTCGGGCAGGCCCTCGCCGCCCAGCGCGCCGGCCGGCAGGTTCCAGCCGTGGCCGCCGAAGTCGACGCGCACGCTCTGGTTCGCGCTGGCCGCCTGGGCCTCTTCGCGCAGGTGGGCCACGGTCGCCAAGATATCCGCGCCGGCAGTCTCGACATTGACCTCGCGGTTGATGTGGGCGATGTGGCGGCTGGGGTCGATGTAGAAGGTCACGCGCTGGGCGATGCCGCGGTCGGGCATGAGCACCCCGAAAGCCGTCGTCACCGTCTGGGTGACGTCCGAGAGCATGGTCTGGCGCAGACCCTCGGCCTCGCAGAAGGCCAACTTGCTCTCGACGCCCTGCGTGCTGACGCCGTAGACCTCGACCTCGGCGTCCTGCAGCGCCTCGAAGTTGGCCGTCACGCTGCGCGCCTCGAGCGTGCAGCCGGGCGTGGCGTCGGCGGGATAGAAGGCCAGCACGACCCAGCGGCCGTACTGATCGGCAACGTCGACCAGCTGGCCGTTCTGGTCGGGCAGCTTGACCTCCGGCGCGCGATCACCCACCTCGAGCGCAGCGGCGAGGCCGGCGGTCAGGAGCAGAGCAAGGACGGAAGCTATTGTCTGGCGCATGATGAACCTCCACGATAGACGGACTCATCGTGCGCCATACGCCCGGGGGTGTCAACAGGGGGCATGGGTAAGGAGCGCCGGCCCTTGGCCG
>DHNJ01000311.1:10475-11819 GCA_002409445.1 Armatimonadetes bacterium UBA5419
TACCGCCGCCGCTCCGGCGGCAATGGGGCGGAGCGGTGGGGCTGGGGGAGTCTTGGTGCGCTCAGGATGTGCCGTGGTGCAACGAGTAGGGCGGACAGGAATGTCCGCGGTCCCAGTTAGGGCGGTCCGCGGCGGGTGGGGACGGGTGAGGGCGACGGTGTGCCGTGGCGCTGCCGCCGGGAGCGGCGGCGGTACAATTGGGTGGTCGCGGGCGGGGCTAGGCCTCGACCGGCTGTTCCGCCGAGTCTGTCTGTTCGACCGCCGCGTCTTCGTCCGCCACCTCCGGCGCCGAGCGCACCCACAGGGGCAGGAAGCCCCCGCTCTGGGTGAACTGGGCCGGGGCGGCGGGTTCGGCGGCGCGGTGCAACACGGCGCCCACGGCGCTCAGAGCGGCGACCGTTACATCGTGCCGTTCAAAGCTGAGTCGCCAGTGGCGGGGAGTTCTTTCCAAGGCGATGAGGTCGTCGAGGTGGTCGACGCGCTTGCGCCAGGGATAGCCGACGACCAGTTGCCGGTTCCTGATATTGACGCTACCCAGCGAGACCAGGATGAGGGGAATGGATAGGAGCACGAGCAACAGCCAGGCCAGCGGCGGACCGCCCATCATCAGGACCAAGATGGCGAAGATAGGTATGGCCAGCATGCCACTGAGCGCGGTATTGCTGGCGTCCTCGAACGCTAGTGCGCGGTTCGCTGGGTCAGGCATGAGCAGCGGCTCGCCGCTCGCCGCCGCCATCTGGTTGCGCAGGGTCACCCACGACGACATGGTGCGTACGGCGAACAGTTGCCGCGCGCCGGCCCAGACGACCTCTCCTGCCTCGGCCTCGCCTTCCAGCCGGAGGTCGCTCCAGAGGTAGCGCCAGGGCCCCCTCTTCAGCCCAATGAGCTGCAAGCCCGTCGCCGACGACCGGGCCATCAGCCACCCGCCGCCGAGGGCGAGGGCCAGGATGAACAAGCCCACCCCGATGACGATGGTCAAGACGGGAGTTGCGGTGTGTCCCGACAGAAAGATGGCGATCACGGCGACGTAAACCAGGAGGGCCGAGATGGGGCTGCTCTGGGGTGCTGCTAGGTGGGTCATCGGGAGAGCTCCGGGTCGTCATGGGGGCTGTCGGCGGGCGCCGATGTCGCTCACGGCGGTGCGCAGGCGCTGCTGGAGCGGGTGGCCTAGAGCCCAGTGTAGCAGGCGGGGTGTGGACTCGTTACGCCGGCGGGGCGCCGGATTGTACCGCCGCCGCTTCGGCGGCAGTGGGGCGGGGCGGTGGGGCTGGGGGAGTCTTGGTGAGCTTAGGATGTGCCGTGCTGCTGCCGCCGGGAGCGGCGGCGGTACAATTCTGTGGTCCC
>DHNJ01000028.1:0-7685 GCA_002409445.1 Armatimonadetes bacterium UBA5419
CCGAGGAGCGCCACCCCGATGCCGTCGACCCCGAGGTCGTACCGGACGCCGAAGTCCGCGATCCAGGGGTGCGACTCGGTGAGCTGGTAGCGGTCGCCGCCGGGTTCGAAGCGGGCGAAGACCAGGCCCGCGAGGACGAGGGTGCCCAGGGAGAAGAGCAGCGCCGTCCATTTGGCGGCGGTGCGGCGCCCGGCCGGGACGGCGGCGGTGACGATCGCGCCGACCGCCGGCAGGGCCGCCGTCGCTGTCAGGAGGGGAAAGGACATGGGATCAGACCGCCCTCATCAGCAGGGTCGCGGCGATGAGTACCGCCGTACCGCCGAACATCGAGACCGCGTAGGAGCGGGCGTAGCCGTTCTGCAGCTTGCGCAGCCGGCCGGAGAGCCCGCCCATCGAGGCGGCCGTGCCGTTGACGACGCCGTCGACCAGGGTGTGGTCGACGTAGACCAGGGACCGGGTGAGGTGCTCGCCGCCGCGGACCAGGACGACGTGGTTGAAGTCGTCCTGGAGCAGGTCGCGGCGGGCCGCCCGGGTGAGCAGCGAGCCGCGCGGGGCGACGGCCGGGACCGGCTTGCGCCCGTACATCGCCCAGGCGACGGCGACACCGATGACCAGGACCACCATGGTGGCCGCCGTGACGGTGGTCGCGCTGACCGGGGCGTGGCCGTGGTCGTGTCCGGTGACGGGCTCCAGCCAGTGCAGGAACCGGTCGCCGACCGAGAAGAGCCCGCCGGCGAAGACCGATCCGAAGGCCAGCACGATCATCGGGATCGTCATGGACTTCGGCGACTCGTGCGGATGCGGCTCGCGCGTCGCGGCAGCGGCATGACCGGCCGCGGCCGCGCCGCGGGTGTCGGCGGCGGGCTCCACGTCGGGCTCGTCCGGTGACGGGGTGGCCGCGTGGCGCCAGCGCTCCTCGCCGAAGAAGGTCATCAGCATCACCCGCGTCATGTAGAACGCGGTGATCGCGGCGCCCAGCAGGGCCACGGAGCCGAGGATCCAGCCCTCGGTGCCGCCCTTCGCGAACGCGGCCTCGATGATCTTGTCCTTCGAGAAGAAGCCCGACAGGCCGGGGAAGCCGATGATCGCGAGGTAGCCGAGGCCGAAGGTGACGAAGGTGACCGGCATGTACTTCCGCAGGCCGCCGTACCTCCGCATGTCCACCTCGTCGTTCATGCCGTGCATGACCGAACCGGCGCCGAGGAAGAGGCCCGCCTTGAAGAAGCCGTGCGTCACCAGGTGCATGATCGCGAAGACGTAGCCGATGGGGCCGAGGCCCGCGGCGAGGATCATGTAGCCGATCTGCGACATCGTCGACCCGGCGAGGGCCTTCTTGATGTCGTCCTTCGCGCAACCGACGATCGCACCGAAGAGCAGCGTGACCGCACCGACGATCGTGACGACCAGCTGGGCGTCCGGGGCGGCGTTGAAGATCGCGCCGGAGCGGACGATCAGGTAGACGCCCGCGGTCACCATCGTGGCGGCGTGGATGAGGGCCGAGACCGGGGTCGGGCCCTCCATCGCGTCACCCAGCCAGGACTGCAGCGGGACCTGGGCGGACTTGCCGCAGGCCGCGAGGAGCAGCATCAGGCCGATCGCGGTGAGCTTGCCCTCGCTCGTGTCCCCGGTGGCCTCCAGCACCGGCCCGAAGGCGAAGGTGCCGAAGGTGGTGAACATCAGCATGATCGCGATGGACAGCCCGATGTCGCCGACCCGGTTGACCAGGAAGGCCTTCTTCGCCGCGGTCGCCGCGCTGGGCTTGTGCTGCCAGAAGCCGATGAGCAGGTACGACGCCAGGCCGACGCCCTCCCACCCGACGTACAGCAGCAGGTAGTTGTCGGCGATGACGAGGATGAGCATCGCCGCGAGGAACAGGTTCAGATAGCCGAAGAAGCGGCGGCGGCGCTCGTCGTGCTCCATGTAGCCGATGGAGTAGATGTGGATCAGCGTGCCCACACCCGTGATCAGCAGGACGAACGTCATAGACAGCTGGTCGAGTTGGAAGGCCACGTCGGCCTGGAAGCCCTCGACGGGGATCCAGCTGAAGAGTTTCTGGTGCAGGGCGCGGTCCTCGGCGCCCTTGCCCAGCATGTCGGTGAAGAGCACCGCACCGACGACGAAGGACGCGGCGGCGAGCACCGTACCGATCCAGTGTCCGGACCGGTCGAGCCGGCGGCCGCCGCAGAGCAGGACCGCCGCTCCGAGCAAGGGCGCCGCGACCAGCAGCGCGATCAGGTTTTCCACGACTGCGACCCCTTACAGCTTCATCAGGCTGGCGTCGTCGACCGAGGCCGAGTGGCGGGAGCGGAACAGCGACACGATGATCGCGAGCCCGACCACGACCTCCGCGGCGGCGACGACCATCGTGAAGAAGGCGAGGATCTGGCCGTCGAGGTTGCCGTGCATCCGGGAGAACGAGACGAGCGCGAGATTGCAGGCGTTGAGCATCAGCTCGATGCACATGAACACCACGATCGCGTTCCGCCTGATCAGCACCCCGGATGCACCGATCGTGAACAAAAGGGCCGCGAGGTAGAGGTAGTTGACCGGATTCACTTGGCGACCTCCTCCCCTTCTTCTGCGTGGTCCTCGGACGCTCCGGCACGGTCCGCGAGGCCGCGGCCCAGCCGCTCGCCGGAGCGCTGTTCCAGCGCCTTGAGGTCGGCGAGCGCCTCGCCGGACACGTCACGGATCTGGCCGCGGCGGCGCAGTGTCTGCATGACCGTCAGCTCGGACGGGGTGCCGTCCGGGAGCAGACCGGCGATGTCCACGGCGTTGTGCCGGGCGTAGACACCGGGGGCCGGCAGCGGCGGCAGGTGGCTGCTGCGCACCCGCTCCTGGGACAGCTCCCGCTGGGTCTTGGCGCGTTCGGTGCGCTCGCGGTGGGTGAGCAGCATCGCGCCGACGGTCGCCGTGATCAGCAGGGCGCCGGTGATCTCGAACGCGAAGACGTACTTGGTGAAGATGAGGTTGGCCAGCCCCTCGACGTTGCCGCCGTGCAGGGCGTTGGCGGCACCGAGGCCGTTGTAGCCGCGCAGCGAGGCCTGGCCGATCCCGGCGATCAGCAGGACGCCGAAGCCGAGCCCGCAGCCGGCGGCCAGCCAGCGCTGGCCCTTGATGGTCTCCTTCAGGGAGTCCGCGGCCGTGACGCCGACGAGCATGACGACGAAGAGGAACAGCATCATGATCGCGCCGGTGTAGACGACGATCTGCACGATGCCCAGGAAGTAGGCGCCGTTGGCGAGGTAGAAGACCGCCAGCACGATCATGGTGCCGGCGAGCGACAGCGCGCTGTGCACCGCCTTCTTCATCAGGACCGTGGAGAGCGCCCCGATGACGGCGACGGTGCCGAGCAGCCAGAACTGGACGGCCTCACCGGTCGAGGTGGCGGAGGCCGCTGCGGCCAGGGAGGCGTTCACGCGTCCACCTCCTTCTCGGTCTCGCCCTTGGAGACGGCACTCTGGCGCTCCGTGCCCGGGGCCGCCTCGGTCACCAGGCCCCGGTAGTAGTCCTGTTCGTCCATGCCGGGGAAGGTCGCGTGCGGACTGTCGACCATGCCCTCCTCCAGCCCGGCGAGGAGCTCGTCCTTGGTGTAGATGAGGCTCGCGCGGGTGGTGTTGGCCAGCTCGAAGTCGTTGGTCATGGTCAGTGCCCGGGTGGGGCACGCCTCGATGCACAGCCCGCACAGGATGCAGCGCGCGTAGTTGATCTGGTAGACGCGGCCGTAGCGCTCGCCCGGGGAGTAGCGCTCCTCGTCGGTGTTGTCCGCGCCCTCCACGTAGATCGCGTCGGCGGGACAGGCCCAGGCGCACAGCTCGCAGCCGACGCACTTCTCCAGGCCGTCCGGGTGCCGGTTGAGCTGGTGCCGGCCGTGGAAGCGCGGCGCCGTCACCTTCGGCGTCTCCGGGTACTGCTCGGTCAGCCGCTTCCTGAACATGGCCTTGAAGGTCACGCCGAAGCCGGCGACCGGATTCATGAACGTGTCCCCTGAGGGCTCCGATGGCTCAGACACCGTCGGCCTCCTTTCCGTTACCCGCGCGATCGTCACTCTGAGTATCCGGGCCGCCACTGACAACGAGCTCGCGTTCACGGCGTGGCGTGCGGCGCGGCACCGGCGGCAGGGTCTGGCCGGGCAGCGGCGGCACCGGGAATCCGCCCGCCATCGGGTCGAACGCCGGCTCGGGACCGGCCGCCTCCTCGGCGGCCTTGGCCTTGCGGTCGCGGAAGACGTCGGCGACGAAGGAGATCAGCAGGATCGCGATCACGGCCGCGGCGACGTACAGCACGATCCGCGAGAAGTCGTATCCCTCGTTGCGCAGTGCCCGGACCGTGGCGACCAGCATCAGCCAGACCACGGAGACCGGGATCAGCACCTTCCAGCCGAGCTTCATCAGCTGGTCGTAGCGGACGCGGGGCAGGGTGCCGCGCAGCCAGATGAAGAAGAAGAGGAGCAGCTGGACCTTGAGGACGAACCAGAGCATCGGCCACCAGCCGTGGTTCGCGCCCTCCCAGAACGTGCTGACCGGGTACGGGGCCCGCCAGCCGCCCAGGAACAGGGTGACGGAGACGGCCGAGACGGTGACCATGTTGACGTACTCGGCGAGCATGAACATCGCGAACTTGATCGACGAGTACTCGGTGTTGAAGCCGCCGACCAGGTCGCCCTCGGACTCGGGCATGTCGAACGGGGCGCGGTTGGTCTCCCCGACCATCGTGACGACGTAGATGATGAAGGAGACCGGCAGCAGGATGATGTACCAGCGGTCCGCCTGCGCCTCGACGATCTGCGAGGTCGACATCGACCCGGAGTAGAGGAACACCGAGGCGAACGCGGCGCCCATCGCGATCTCGTAGCTGATCATCTGGGCGCACGAGCGCAGACCGCCGAGCAGCGGGTACGTCGATCCGGAGGACCAGCCGGCCAGCACGATGCCGTAGATGCCGACGGAGGCGACCGCGAGGATGTACAGCATCGCGATCGGCAGGTCGGTGAGCTGCATCGTCGTACGGTGGCCGAAGATCGACACCTCGTTGCCGGACGGGCCGAACGGGATCACCGCGATCGCCATGAACGCCGGTGCGGCGGCGATGATCGGGGCGAGCACGTAGACGACCTTGTCGGCGCGCTTGACGACGACGTCTTCCTTCAGCATCAGCTTCACGCCGTCGGCGAGCGACTGGAGCATGCCCCAGGGGCCGTGCCGGTTGGGGCCGATGCGCAGCTGCATCCAGGCGACGACCTTGCGCTCCCACACGATGGAGAAGAGCACCGTCACCATCAGGAACGCGAAGCAGAAGACCGCCTTGACGACGACGAGCCACCACGGGTCCGTGCCGAACATCGAGAGATCCTCGGCGGCCAGGACGGCGCCCTGGGGCGCCGCGGCGAGTTGGGCGAGGCCGGTCACTCTCCTACCTCCGATGTCACGACTGCGTCCGCCGGCGCGGTGCGGGAGCCCGGGGTGGCCGGATGGATCCGGACCGGGCCGCCCGGCTGCGCGCCGGTGTCGGCGGGGACTCCCCGGCCGACGGAGTTGAGCGGCACCCAGACCACCCGGTCCGGCATCGCGGTGACGGCCAGCGGGAGTTCGGTGGTGCCGGCCGGGCCGGTGACGGCGAGCAGGTCGCCGTCCTTCACCCCGGCCTCGGCGGCGGTGGCGGCGGAGAGCCGGGCGACGGCGGCGTGCCGGGTACCGGCCAGCGCCTCGTCGCCCTCCTGGAGCCGGCCCCGGTCGAGCAGCAACCGGTGTCCGGCCAGGATCGCTTCGCCGTCGCCGGGCCGGGGCAGCGGCCGGGAGGACTCGCGGGGGTCTTCCGCGTACGAGCCCTGCCACCCGCCGAGCCGGTCGAGCTCCCGGCGGGCCGCCCTCAGGTCGGGCAGCCCCAGGTGTACGTCGAGGGCGTCGGCCAGCATGTGCAGCACCCGGCCGTCGGTCGGGCAGAGCGTCCGCGGCAGCTGCTCGGGCTTGAGCGCCGCCTCGAACATCCGCGCCCGGCCTTCCCAGTTGAGGAAGGTGCCGGACTTCTCCGCCACGGCGGCCACCGGCAGCACCACGTCGGCGCGCTCGGTGACGGCGCTCGGCCGCAGCTCCAGGGAGACCAGGAAACCGACCTCGTCCAGGGCCTCGACGGCCCGCGCCGGATCGGGCAGGTCCTCCGGGTCGACGCCCGCGACCAGCAGCGCGGCCAGCTCGCCGGTGGTCACCAGGCTGAAGGCCTCATCGGCACCAGGTGCCTGCGCCGGCTTGCGCAGCATGCCGGTGGCATGCAGCAGGCTATAGGTGCGGCGGGCCACCGGCGTGGCCGTGTCCATCAGCTGCACCTGGTCGCCCACCAGCGCACGCAGGGTATCGGCAGCAAATAGGTAGTGGGTGCAGCCCAGCACCAGGGTGTCGATCTGGCCAGGCTGGGTGCCAAAGGCGCCCATGGCGGCCAGGTAGGTCTGGCACAGGCTCTGGATATGCGCGGCATCGGCCGCCGCATCGCGCCCGGGCCGGGTGCTGTCTTCAATCGCGCGCGCCAGTCCGTTGCAGGCCTGCACCACAAAGCGGGTTTGCGTGGCATGCGCAGCCTGCAGGGTGGCAAAGCGGCTGCTGGTGACGGTGCCCTGGGTGGCGATCACGCCCACCACATGGGTCTGGCTGTACTGGGCGGCGGGTTTGAGGGCGGGCTCCACACCGATGATGGGTAGGCCAGGGTGCTGCTCGCGCAGGCCCTCGATGGCCGCTGCGGTCGCCGTGTTGCAGGCAATCACCAGCGCCTTGATGCCATGGCGCTCGCGCATCTGCTGCGTGATGTGGGCGCAGCGCTGCTGCACAAAGGCGTCACCTCGCTCGCCGTAAGGGGCATTGCCACTGTCGGCCACATAGACGAACTGCTCATCGGGCAGCACGTCGCGCAGCGCGCGCAGCACGCTCAGGCCGCCGATACCGCTGTCAAAAACACCAATGGGGGAGAGGGGGCTGGGCATGGAGGCGTGCACGGTGAGGGCTATGGAAAAAGAAGCGGGCGCCGTGATTGTAGGCAGGCTGCAGCTTTTATGCATCGACCGCTGCCAGCAGCATCAGGCAGGTGCAGACAATGCTGAGCAGCCAGACCCCGAGCGCCACGCCCAGCACATGGGGCCAGCGCGGCAGGCCCGGCCGCCAGCGCTGCAGCAGGCAATGCGCGGGCGTGATCAGCAAGGCCTGCAAAAAGCTTGCCGAGATGAGAATGGGCCAGAGGCTGTCGCCATGGATGGCCTTGAGCAGCGCGCCATCGCCGGCCCAGACAAAGAGCTGCTCGGCGGGCGCATAACTGGCAAAGCCGGGTAGGCCCAGCGAGACAAAGCTCAGCACCAGGCCGCCCAGGCTCCAGAGCAGGGGCGTACGCTGGGCCTGGATCCATCGCCAAAGTCGCTGCAGAACGTGCATGGCGGTATTGTGCCTTTGAACGCTGGCAACCAGTGGGGCAGCGCACGCTGCACCGTCGCCCCGGCGTCGTTTGACCGCATCGATGCCCCAGGTTTTTGGCAAAGATTTCCCCTTATGCCCAGCACAGCCTTGGGCGGCGGTGTATAAATTTGCCCTGTCAATCTGGGCTTTGCCCGGCATTGTTGCCAGCAGCGACCGCTGCTGCCCAACCAACAACTAGGAAAACGCAGCCATGGGCGCGCAATGGAAAGCAAAGGGCAAGGCGCTGGTCGC
>DHNJ01000028.1:7887-9906 GCA_002409445.1 Armatimonadetes bacterium UBA5419
CGTTTGGGCGGGGGTGACCCGGCCAGCAATTCGCGCCTGCGCATGGCTGTGGAAGCGGCCCGCAAGGCATCGATGCCCAAGGACACCTTGGAGCGTGCGATCAAGAAGGGCTCGGGCGCTGGCGCCGATGCCGTCAACTACTCGACCGTGCTGTTCGAAGGCTATGCACCGCACCGCGTGCCGGTGATGGTGGAGTGCCTGACCGACAACCCCAACCGCACGGCCCCCAATATGCGCGTGTGCTTCCGCAAGGGCCAGATGAGCGCCGTGGCCTGGGATTTTGACCATGTGGGCATGATCGAAGGCGAGCCTGAAAACGGCGCCGACGTCGAACTGGCCGCCATCGAGGCCGGCGCGCAGGATTTCGAGCCCGCCGAAGAAGAGGGCGTGACCCTGTTCATCACCGACACCACCGATCTGGACACCGTGGCCAAGGCCCTGCCGGCCCAGGGCATCAAGGTGCTGTCCGCCAAGCTGGGCTACAAGGCCAAGAACCCCGTCAGCATGGGCAGCCTGCCCGCCGAAGCGCAGGAAGAGGTGCAAGCCTTCCTGGCCGGCCTGGAAAATGACGACGATGTGCAGAACATCTACGTGGGCCTGGTGGACTGATCACAGTCTGTGCCAACGCTCCTGGAACGGCCGCGCAGGCCGTTTTTTTATGGGCGCTTGTGAGACGGTCGTAGGCAGTTTGCGCTTCTTCATCATCTGCCCATTGACACGCCGGGCCAGATATGCCGAAATTCGCTTGCGCTGGTCGTCGGCGCAGTTTAGATAAGAGCCCATACCATGAAAAAACTCATCGTCCTCGCCAGCATCGCGCTGGCATCCCAGTTTGCGCTGGCAGCCGACAAGACCCCCACGGCCCAGCAGCAGCTGATGGGCACCTGCAACACCGAGGCCAAGACCAAGGAGCTCAAGGGCGATCAACGCAAGGCGTTCATGTCCAGCTGCCTGTCTGACGGCCGCAAGCGCCAGCAGGAACGCATGAAGACCTGCAATGTGGACGCTACCGGCAAGAAGGGCGATGAGCGCAAGGCCTTCATGAGCGAGTGCCTGAAGAAGTAAGCCATTGTCCGCTCCGGCGCTGATGCGCGGGGTCTGCCCAAGCGGCAAGAAAAAACGCCAAGCATGCACAGATGCTTGGCGTTTTGCGTTGTGGGCCCCAAGGCACCACGGCTCGCTACACGAGCCGCTTAGAAGCGGTGGCGAATGCCGACGCCAAAGCTGGTGCCGTTGCCAAAGTCCTTGACCTTGTCGTACATCACGATGGCGTAGCCGTCGGTGCGCTTGGAGAAGTCGTAGTTGTAGCCGACGGAGACGGTGTCACGCTTGGCATTGCTGTCTTGCAGCTTGCTGTGCGCCCAACCGGCGAGGATGCGGCTGGTGGCGCCCAGCGGTACGGTGGCACCCAGGCTGGCGGTCTTGATCTTGAAGTCGGTGTCCTTGCCGGTCGTCTGGCCATAGGTCGCATAGGCCTTCACAAAGCCTGCGTCATAGCTGCTGCCCAGCATCCAGTTGCGGTGGTTCTCGGCCAGCACGGCGGGCACGGGGTTGCTCATGTCCACGTCTTCATAGAAGCCGGTGATGGCAAAAGGACCGTTGGCATAGGTGGCGTTCACACCAATGTTGTTCTTGCCGCCTTGGCCGGCCTGTTCACCAAACTGGTAGTGCAGGTTGCCGCTGAAGCCGCCGACCTTGGGCGTGCTGTAGATCACCTGGTTGCTCCAGCCGGTGTCCGAGGGGTTGCTGCTCTGCCAGCCGCTCTTGTTGAACAGCGACACGTTTTGGTGCAGCACCAGCGGCGAGAAGGTGAAGGAATCACCAAAGGGGTTCATCGAGATCGATGGCACGAAGTTGGGCGCCACGGTGCGGCCCAGGGTCACGGCACCAAAATCGCCGGACAGCGACACCAGCGCATCGCGCGACCAGAAGACGTCGCCATTGAAGCGGCCGGGCGTGCCGGTGTCGGCGCGCATGAAGCTGGTCAGCAGGAAGCTGGCCTTGAGGCCGCCGCCCAGG
>DHNJ01000299.1:0-205 GCA_002409445.1 Armatimonadetes bacterium UBA5419
AGCGGCTCGTCGAAGTCCGGCCCCGGCTGCGCGGCCAGCGGGCCGAGCCAGCAGACGCCCAACAGCACGCAGGCCAGCGCGCGGAGCACCCGCCCCGCGCCCAGGGCTGGAACCGGGCGGCGCGTGGTCATGGCTGAGCCTCCTCCGCCCCCGCCGCCGCGGCCAGCTCGGCGGCCAGCGCGGGCAGCGGGTTGACCCCCTCGCC
>DHNJ01000299.1:358-11177 GCA_002409445.1 Armatimonadetes bacterium UBA5419
GCCACTGGTTGGCCCGCAGCACGCTCAGGTCATGGGCCTTGAACAGCCGCGCGACCCAGGCCACCGCGTTCGCCTGCCACTCCAGGTTGCCCGCCGCGCGCGCCATCTCTTCCCGACAAAACGCCAGCGCCGCCGGCCACTGGCGCGCCCAGAGGTAGACGATGAACTGCGGGTAGCGCTGCTCGTCGGGCAGCGGGTCGCCCAGCGCCGCTTGGACCGCCGCCGGGTCCCCACCCGCGAACCGCGGCGCGGCGCGCAGCGGGTTGGCCACGGCCGGGTCTTCCTGGCTCTTGGCGAACGCCAGCGCCTCGCCCGGCCCCGCCAGCCGCATCAGCGCCTCCTCGATCCGCTCGGTCTGCTCGCGCAGCGCCGCCTCGTTGAAGTCGCCCAGCGCGTACCACTGGGCCAGCGCCGCGCGCTCCTGCTCGCCATCGCCGACCTGCCGCGCCAGGTGCGTCAGCGTGCGCAGGAAGTCAAAGTTGGTCAGCACCCGCGGGTACCGCTCGATCACCTCGCCCGCCGCGGCCAGCGCCTCCCCCGCGCGGTCCAGCGCGCCCAGCGCCTCCAGCCGGTCGGCGTGCAGGGCGACCGTGAAGTACCACCACTCGGGCAGCCGCGCGCCAACCTCGGCCATCACCCCCTCGACCCGCCGCAACGCCTCGTTCGGCCGCTGCCGCTGCTCCAGCTCATGGCGGGCGACAATATGCTGACCCCAAACATGGTAGAAGACGTTCGCCGTCTGGGCCGCGGCGCGCTGGCCAAAGGGCAGCTTCGCCTCGCCGCCACCGACCCGCCACATCGTCTGATCGATGAAGGAGACCGCCTCGGCGCTGATCGGGTCCAGCGCGGTATGCCGCGCGAGAAACTGGTCGACCACCCCCACCGCCTCGTCCAGCGCCCCCGCCTCGCGCAACGCGCTGACCTCGGCCAACACCTCCGGCCACGCCGCCGCCGTGCCTTGCCCCCAGCTCGGCCCCGCGCCCAGCGCGACCAGCACCACCCCCACCCAGAGCCATCCTCGCCGTGTCATCGGTCATTCCTCCGACCCGCCGCAACTACTCCTTATGTGCCACCCCTGTCTTGATGTGGACTATAGCAAGTCCACTCGCGCGATGCAAGAGGATTCCGGTTTTCTCGAAAATCTCCTCCTTCGGGTCCGGACTCGGGACGAGTCGGGCCGGATCGTACGAATCGGCAACCAGGTTAAGCAGTGCGCAGTACCGCCCAGGAGGCCAGCTAGGGCAGATCAAGGCACTTGCGTATTTGTCATACGTATATTCCGCGGGACCGGCGTGCCCGCGGTCACGAGCGGGCGTGGCCTAACCCCTCCCCTGTGGCGCGGACATATTTGTCCGCGACCATACACTCAGCCGCAGCGCAGCGAAGGCCGAAACAGGATTGGGCTCTGGGCTAACCCGCGGACAGGAGTGTCCGCGGTCCCGGGCAACAGACTCTGCTTCCGGCCCCGCAAGCGGGGCTCGGTCTCGTCGCGGGCTGGCCGCGCGTGCCAGACCGAGGCTGGGGCCGCCGGCGCCCCGACGGCAGCCTAGCCCGGCGCGCAGACGGCGGTCACGGCCGCGCAGTAACGGGGGGCGTCCCAGGCGGGGCTGTGCTCGGGGGTGTGGCAGGTGAGGCAGTCGGTGGCCGGGGTGGTGGGGGTTGCCGAGTCGGCCAAGTGGGCGGCGAGGCCGCCGTGGCAGGTGGCACACTCGACGCCGGCGTCGGGCGGCGCGCTACGGACCTGCTCGCGACGGTAGCGTTCGTCGTGGCACGGCAGGCAATCGGGCGTCAGCCGGCCCGCCGCCTCCAGGGTCGCCACCGCCCGCCCGTGGGCATGGCCGCGCCAGGCGGTGACGGCCGGCTCGTGGCACGGGAGGCAGGCGCTGGGCCGTGGGTACGGGCTGGGGCTCGCCGCGACGGCGGTCACGGCTTGCGCGGCATGGTAGGCGTCGACCCACGCTTGCACCTCGGGGTCGACGGGGCCCTCGTCGACCAAGCGCTGCTCGACCTCGACCGCCCAGCCGTCGGCGGCCGGGACCAGGCGGACCGTGGCCAGCGAGCGGCCCTTGTGCGCCAGCGGCACCCACGTCGCGCCAAGCTTCTCGTAGGGGTCGCCCGGTTCGTCGGCGTCGGTGGCGAGGGCCACGAGGTGGGGCCGGTCGGCGGCGGGCAGTCGATCGACCAAGCGCTCGGTGCTGGTCGCGCTCAGGTGGCTCAGCAGGACGGCCACGGCGCAACCCTCGGCCCGGCGCGCGGCGATCGCCGTGGCCGCCTGGTCGGCCAGCTCGCGGGTGGTCAGCGGCCCGAAGGCCACGGAGAGCACGGCCACCTTCACCCCGCCAGCCTCGACGACACGGCTCGCTGGCGGCGCCGGCCCGGTGGTGGGCGGGGTGAGGCTGGTCAGCGGCAGGTCCGCCCACGGCGCCAGCTCCAGCAGGTCGTCGGGCCCAGCGCCGACCGCGGCGGGCTCGAGCGCGGCGAGGGCGCGGGCGATGAGCGGGCGCGGCGCGGGCTGCACGCCCTGCCCACCCAGGTCGATATAGACCGCCCCGGGGTTCGCCGCGCGCGCCTCGGCCACCATCGCCACCCGCCGCGCCAACCCCCCAGCCATCTGCCCTCCGCACCCGCAAGGCTCGACATAGCCGGCGGTGGCGGCGGTAAGGAGCAGGGTCGGCGATGGTCGTCCGTCACCAGGGTGCGCACCTAACCGTGAGCCAACGCTTGCCGCGATAGCGAGCACTGCCGCCAAGCATCCAATTAGACTTCGGAGCCAGGAGCACGCAGCGCCTGCACGCATAGCGGTATGCCCTCTACTCTTCGTGTGCCCATGCGACAACTCGCACTTCAGCACCCGGAATCACCTTGCCTCTATAAGTTAGGAGCACCCTCTCGTCGATCAGTCCAAGCTTGTGTATTGACATTTCAATCTCGCACTTAGCTTTGCCGCCATCTACAGAACGACGAACAATCCGTACATTCATATTCTCCGTGAGAAGTCCTATTCTCCCAGTGAGATCGAGATCGAGCTCGGTATCGAGCAACACAACGCTCCTTGCCATGCTGCCTACACGCACGTCGCCCAGAAAGACGAGTCGTGGTGATATCTCAACAATGGGGCGGACCGATATGCGGACCTCTAGAGGCCTGATGTTGGCGGCAGCCTTCTGGCTCGACTCCACTTCCATCCACGCGGTGTGGTCACCAACCGGCGCCTCCGGGTCTAGCCTAAGTTCAATATGGTGTTGACTCGACGTCTCCGTTCGTATGCTACGTGTAACGACCGCTTCCAGGTGCGGGTTTGAGGATGGCATATCTCGGACGATGAGATCCGGCGGGCCCATCAGGTCAACAGCGTTCTGCGCACCCTGTCCGTGCACGGACTGTATGGAAACCACCGACGGTGTAAACGAGCTGGCATGGGCAGTAGCCACCCCGACGAACGATACCGCGACCACTGGTAATGATGGTGAAGAAGTCTCTAGGAAGACGTGCTGCTCAAAGGGCCCCGGGGCGTCTGGGATGAGAAGGACCTCCATCGTCGCGTGCCCACCAGGTGGCACGGGCGCCTCCAGTGGCACGGGTACCGTGCACCCGCACGTACTACGAAGCACCGACACATCGAGTGGGATCTCGCCTCGATTCTCGATCTTGACTGCCGTCGCCGTCGCCGTTGCGGCGGTCATACCACCGACGTCAATGACTCGATTGGTCCACACGTCGCCATCCGCATCAGGCCCTCCATCGTAGTCCGGCACGAGCACTAACCCAACGAGACGCGGCTGGAGCTCAGACCACGGGTAGAGGGTAGGACCATCGACCGGTGAGTCCATGAGGCGCGCGCCCAAAGGTTGAACGTCCAGCAGAACGGTGAAGTGGTCCGGGTTGCGCAGTGCAATCAGTGTCGGCCTGCTACATCGCTCGAAGTCCTCAACGGTCCATCTGGTGGGCGTGACCTGCAACCCGACGGCCGCGCACATCGCTCGTGCGTCCAGCATCGTGGCAGTCGCTGCTGGCTGGACGGCGGACACCTGACGTAGGTCGGCGGCCTCTAGCGACCGCCCTCCAAGGAACGACAGCGCGGCGACCGCCGCCACAGCACAGTTGGCGTATGACCGATCGTTTGCGTGGCCGGCCGCACTTGCACATAACAGCCACAGAAGCACTAACTGGGTAGTCCACCTCCCCCAGCGTTCCTTCATAGTCGCATCCCTCCTACTGGACCGCGATCTGAGCGAGCGACGGTTGCGGATCCGTGCTTAGCAGCGCGGGCGTCGGCTCTTGCGATAACGCATTCAGTGAACTGTCCGGCGTGCCGCCGACCACACCCGCGCGGGGCATGGCAACGGCCCGGTCATAGAACAGGGTGCCGACGGGCCACATATCGGTCACCCACCAGTTAGCAGGATCGGCGTCACCGATCTCCGCCAGCCTGCACCACCGCAAATACTGCCAATCCCACTTGGCACCGTCGCCGTCCTCGACCTCCGAGATGAGCCGGCAACTGGCTGGCAACCAAGACCCGCCTGCCACCTCGCGCCAGTCGTCAACGACGTACGTGAGGCGGGTACGGCCCATGGGCGGGGTGGTGGCCAGCGGCGCGCCAGCCGGCGGGATGACCTCCTCAGTCCAGCGGGCGATGCGGTATCCCAGCGCGGGCAGTACGTCCCAGGTGGCACGCTCCGCAGCCGAGGCTAGTCGGACCGCCGTCCGCCCCGCGAGGTCTCTCTCGCCCAGGTGGCGCAGGTCCGTCGCACCGCGGAGCCGACTGGTCCAATCCGCGACCTCCGACGAGTCAGGCCTGCCAAGCACCGCCGGCACCACGCGACCGGCGCCCCGGTAATCCGCGTTCATCACGCCACTCGTATCACTCGGCGGCGTGGAGCGCCGGCTCGCGCCGTCCCAAACCGTGGTCGCGACGCCCCACTCTGGCTCGGGCCAGACACGCTTGTCCTCGATCCGCCAGCGGTTACCGTCGGACCGGAAGCCGAGGTACCACAACTCACGATCGGGCAGTTCGGCCGTAGGAGGGCTCGTATACCTTGCCGTGTTGAAGAACACAGCCATTTGTAGCTTTGCATCGACCGGCGGCAGGCTACTCCATGCGGCCTCCACACCAGCTCTGACAAAGCTAGCGCGGTCGTCTGGCTCGCCCTGCTGAGCCGTCTGGGCACAAATCAGCGTAGCCGCAACAGCCAGCAGCACTACAGCATGCGCCGGCGCCCACTTCGGCCTACTCGAACTCAGCGTCGTCATGGCAGTCTCCTGCACCTTTGCCTCCCGGCTCACCAGCGTTCATGCCACCCTCGTCATCCGCACCCCACACAGATTCCCGATACAAGGACCGTACGAACCCAATATATCTGGGAGCAATTGAAGTCTTCGAAACACTCCTTTCTACCGGCATCAGATCGCGCCTGCTTTGTTGTTTGACAGTAGTTTAGCGGATGACCTCCGATATCGCTGCCACAGGAATCGCGGATTGAAACCGTTAACACGTGCGAGCCATACATAATGCCGTCTGCGTTCACACCTCCACAGTTAAACCGCCCGCAGCATCGGTAGGATCCCTCGCCGTTCACAGAGCATGGTATACCGGGGCCACGGCCGCACAGCTTACCAAACTCAGTACTCAGCACCACCTCGCCCTCAATGGGCCACAAGCCCATTTCGCTGCCCTTGACTGCCGCGAGCTCGGCATCGGTTACGGCCTCAGCGGCCCACACGTGGAACGGAGTCGCCAGCATGGTCGCTAGCGCCACGATCGGCAGGTAACGTGTAATCATACTCATTGCACTCCTCCTTGGTACTCCAAGCCTTCGCCTGGATCCCTGACGCGAACCCAACAACGCCCTCGACCTCGGACAGGCCCGTCTGGCGTGCTGTAACTGATGATGTAGGGAACGCCAACCACACCCTCGGCTGTACCGACCATCGGTGCGCACGTGAAGACCATGGCGGGCTGGGCCGTCTCGGACGCATCGCATCTCGCCACAACAAGCAAATCGTCCGCCATCGCTACCGTAGGGGAGCTAGCATCGGGCGGCAACGTTACGGTTACATGGACCGTCTCGCCGGCCACGACATCACCGATGAAAACCGCTGCAAGATCCGCTGGCAGAGGGAGAGGTTCGTCATCTGCTCGCATCACCCCAACCCGGATCGCCTGGTACGGGTGCCCCGCGACGGCAAGCTCCAGGGCCATAGCGGCGCTTATCTCTGCCCCTTCAACCGCACGCACCTCGACCAGCCATTCGGCCGCGGCGGAACCGAGCGGGAGCACCTTAGCCGACTGGACACCGAGCAAGCGCGGCTCGAGGACCTTCAATCCCGGATGCAGCGAGCGCACAGCCAGGCGCGCCGAGACCATGGTTCGCACGTGGAGCGAGCCTATGCCGCTCTTCGACAGGTAGACCGGCAGGCCAGAGATGACTATGGGCCGGACGGCCCAGTAGTCGCGCGCCCGAAGCCAAGCTAGCGGGCGCTCGGTCGTCCTGGATAGGACCTGGGCAATGTAGGGCTCGGCCGGCTCATAGGCAGCCATGCTGGCAGCGATTCGGCGGGCTGCGTCCGCAGCCGCTTCCTCGTCCCCCATGGCCAGGTGCGCCTCCACCAAGCTTGACAGGAGTAATGGCCGAGCGGCAGGATGGTGATCCAGCAAGCCGCTGTAGGCTGCGACGTGTTCGATCGTCTTGTCGTACTGCTCACTCATCGTGAGCATTGAGAGCAGATCGACTGCCGACACCAGTCGGATCCAGAGGTCAACGCCCCGATCGTTGACCACACGATCCAAGATGCTGGCCGCGCCGTCACGATCCTTGGCTGCTAGCGCGCCCAGGACCTCGGCGTTGCGTTGGAACTCGGTCCGCCAGTCGTCGTTGCCCGCCTCGCTGGCGGCGAGACCCCAAATAGGCACGGCCGCCGGACCACGGCCCGAGCGTTGGAGATAATGTGCCAGTTCGACCAGGGCGAATGGCCAGTCACCTGCCGGCCGACTTGATGAAAGGTAGAACTCGCTACAGCGATCGTCGTTCAAGCGCGCATAGTAACGCCCGAAAGCCCAACGAATAGACGCAGGAACAGCGTCCGCGGAGCAGACTCGGTAATCCGACCGGTTCGCCAGCGAATACACGATCCACATTGCATAATCGCTGTCGGCATTGTCGTACCATCGCAGCGTGGCCAACTGAGAGAAGAGCGTGTCAGTGGGCAAGACGGCTAAGCTAGCGAGCACACTCGCCCCCGTCTCCCCCGCCGCTAACCGCCCCAGCACCGCCGCCGCCCGGCCCTCGACCCGCACCCCCGGCGCGTCCAGCCGCACCGCCCCCGGTACCCCACTCGCCCCCGCCTCCACCCGCACTGGCCCCACCCCGCGCGGCAACCCCAGCGCCGCGCCCGTCGGCGGCGTCAAATCGCCGACCAGCCCCGGGCTCAGTTCCCGCTGCGCGGCCAGCGGCTGCTCCAACGAATAGCTGCCACCCTCGCCCGGCTGCGCCCCGGCTAAGCTCGCGAGCACGACCAGCAGGACCAGCACTCTCATGGCCCACCCTCCGCCGCCAACTCCGCCTCCAGCCCGGGCAGTGGGTCCGCGCCCTCGCCCGTGCGGTGGTACTCCAAGAACGCGTTGGCCCGCTCCAGGCTCAGGTCGTGGGCCTTGAAACAACGCGCCACGCTGCGCATCACCCGCGCCAGCTGCTCTTCCTCGCCCGCCGTTCCGCTCGCCAACTGCTCCCGCGCCAGCGCCAGGGCCTCGGTCACCTGCCCGCTGACCAGATAGACGGCCACCCGCGCGTGCGGGTCCGCGCCAGCCGCCGCCAGCAGCTCGGCCACCGGCGGCAGCGCCGCCGGCTCGACCTGCGCCAACGGGTTGTCCAGCGTCCGGTCCTCCTGGCAGCGGGCGAACAGCACGCCCGGGCCCGGCCCCCCACCCGCCACCCGCAGCGCCGCCACGCAACGGTCGATCGCCGCCTTCAATGCCTCGGTGGTGTAGTCCGCGCCCAGGTAGCCCAGTTTGGCGATGCCCGCCAACTCCGCCGTGCGGCCCGCCGCCAACGCGATGTCGTACCAGGCCGAGAAGGTGTCGTTGTGCGCCAGCAGCAGCGGCAATCGCGCGATTAGGCTGTCCAGCCGCGCCTGCGCCTCCGCGTGCCGGCCCAGCCGGCTCAACGCCCGCGCCTCGTACAACCCCGCGAAATGCAGCAAGTACAGGTCCGCGGGCAGTTCGTCCACATACTGCTCGAACTTGCCTTCGGTCACCGCGAGCGCCTTGTCGAAGTCCTCGGTGAAGCCGTGCCCCGCCCACAGGTAGCCCGTGGCCAACTCGAATGTCGCCGCCGCGTGGTACCACGGCACCCCCGCCGCCACCTCCAGCACCCGTTCGCAGGCCTCCACCCGCTCCGCCGGGCTCGGTGCCGCCGCCCGCAGACAAGCGATCGCCTCGTCGACCGCCGTCCCCGTCAGCCAGCCAGCGCTCGGGTTATCGGTCAGAAACTGCTCACACAGGCTTTGCGCCTCGCCGGCCCGACCTCCATCGCGGAGTTGCTTGACCTGCGCTTTGAGCTGGCCTAGAGCCTCCCACGTCCCCGGCCAGGCACGCCGGCCCGGCTCCTGCCCCCAGCTCGGCCCCGCGCCCAGCGCGACCAGCACCACCCCCACCC
The DNA here is from genome assembly GCA_002409445.1 of Armatimonadetes bacterium UBA5419. Lineage (GTDB taxonomy): Bacteria > Armatimonadota > UBA10988 > UBA10988 > UBA10988 > UBA10988. The sequence goes on from DHNJ01000299.1 coordinate 9,013, forward strand.
AGAGCCATCCTCGCCGTGTCATCGGTCAATCCTCCGACCCGCCGCAACTACTCCTTATGTGCCACCCCTGTCTTGATGTGGACTATGGCAAGTCCACTCGCGCGATGCAAGAGGATTCTGGTTTTCTCGCAAATCTCCTCCTTCGGGTCCGGACGCGGGACGAGTCGGGCCGGATCGTACGAATCGGAAACCAGGTTAAGCAGGGCGCAGTACCGCCCAGGAGGCCAGCTAGGGCAGATCAAGGCACTTGCGTATTTGTCATACGTATATTCCGCAGAGCAGGAGTGTCCGCGGTCCCGGGCGGGGCGCCGACCAGGTCCCGCCATGTGGCGCGGGCTGCCAGCCCGCGACCTTAGCCTCGGCCGCAGCGCAGCGGAGGCCGAAACAGGATTGGGCTCTGAGCTAGCCTGCGGACAGGAGTGTCCGCGGTCCCGGGCGGGCTGCTGCCCCCACCTTGCCCCGTTCCCGGCCCGGGCGTAGGATGTCAGTAGGTAGGGTTGGCCCACCGAGGAGAGGTTTGTTATGCGTTCTGATACCGTCAAACGCGGGTTCCATCGTGCGCCGCATCGCAGCTTGCTGCGGGCGACGGGCAACTTTGTCGATGGTGACGAGAACCGCCCGTTCGTCGCGGTGGTCAACAGTCACATCGACATCATCCCCGGCCACACCCACCTCAACCCCGTCGGCCAGTTCATCAAGCGCGCGGTCCGCGCCGCGGGCGGCGTGCCCTTCGTCTTCAACACCATCGGCGTCGACGACGGCATCGCCATGGGCCACCGCGGGATGAAGTTCTCGCTGCCCAGCCGCGACCTGATCGCCGACTCCATCGAGACGATGCTCGAGGCGCACTGCTTCGACGGCATGATCTGCATCCCCAACTGCGACAAGATCACCCCCGGCATGATGATGGCCGCCCTGCGCACCAACGTGCCGACGATCATCGTCTCGGGCGGGCCGATGGCCGCGGGCGAGGGCGATACCGACCTGCTTAGCGCCTTCTACGGCGTCGCCCAGCACGAGATGGGCCAGATGAGCGACGAGGAGCTGACCCGCATCGAGAACGTCGCCTGTCCGACCTGCGGCTCCTGTTCGGGCATGTACACGGCCAACTCGATGAACTGTCTGGCCGAGGTCCTCGGCCTGGCCCTGCCCTGCACCGGCACCACCCTGGCCGTCTCGCCCGAGCGGCGCAAGCTCTACGAGTGGGCCGCCCGGCGCATCGTCGAGCTGATCGACGAGGATCTCAAGCCGCGCGACATCGTCAACCGCGAGACGATCGACAACGCGCTGCGCATGGACGTGGCCATGGGCGGCAGCACCAACACCATCCTCCACACCCTGGCCCTGGCCGAGGAGGCCGAGGTCGACTACGACCTGCGCCGCATCCACCACATCGGCCAGACCACCCCGCACCTGTGCAAGGTCGCGCCGAGCAACGAGTACCACATCCAGGACGTCCACGTCTCCGGCGGCATCCACACCATCCTCGGCGCCCTGCTGCGCTATGACGAGAGCCTGCTGACCCTCGACCGCCCGACGGTCACCGGCAAGACCCTGGGCGAGAACATCGCCGAGTGGGACCTGCGCTCCGAGCGCTGCACCGACCAGGCCCGCGAGATCTACCGGCTCGGCGCGACCGTGCCGACCGAGCGCGTCTCCTCGATCGACCACCTGCTGGGCGAGACCCCGCCGCCGCCGGCGATCGGCACGATCCCCAGCCCCGACGTCTACGACGTGATCCGCGAGAAGGGCAACCCTCACTCCGAGACCGGCGGCCTCAGCGTGCTGTACGGCAACCTCGCGCCCGAGGGCTGCGTGGTCAAGACCGCCGGCGTGCTGCCCGAGATGCTGGTCCACGAGGGGCCCGCGGTCATCTTTGGCAGCGAGGAAGAGGCGGCCCACGGCATCCTCAACGAGCAGGTCAAGGCCGGCGACGTCGTCGTCGTGCGCTACGAGGGGCCGCGCGGCGGGCCGGGCATGCAGGAGATGCTTGGACCGACCAGCTACATCAAGGGCCTCGGCCTGGACCGCAGCGTCGCGCTGATCACCGACGGCCGCTTCTCCGGCGGCACCGCCGGCGCCTGCGTCGGCCACGTCAGCCCCGAGGCCGCGGCCGGCGGCCCGATCGCCTTCGTCGAGCCGGGCGACCGCATCCGCATCGACAT
>DHNJ01000299.1:11330-11786 GCA_002409445.1 Armatimonadetes bacterium UBA5419
GCATCCGCATCGACATCCCCGCCGGGACGATCGACGTGCTGGTCGACGACGCCACCGTCGCCGCGCGCGCCGAGGGCTGGCAGCCGCCGGCGCCCAAGATCAAGCGCGGCTGGCTCGCGCGCTACGCCGCCCTGGCCACCAGCGCGCACCGCGGCGGCGTGCTCCGCGCCCCGGGCCAAGACTAGGCGCCGCGCGATGGCCCGCGCCATCGTGGTGCTCAGCGGCGGGCTCGACTCGACGGTCACGGCGACGATCGCCAAGGCCGCCGGGCACGAGCTCGCCGCGCTCCATGTCACCTACGGCCAACGCACCGCCCGCCGCGAACGCACCGCCTTCGAGGCTGTGTGTGATGCCCTTGGCATCACACATAGGCAGGTCGTCGAGATCGGCTACCTGACGGCCTTTGGCGGCTCCGCCCTGCTCGACCCGACCGCCCCCCTGCCCGAGGGCGCCGAC
>DHNJ01000299.1:11927-12167 GCA_002409445.1 Armatimonadetes bacterium UBA5419
CTGCCCGAGGGCGCCGACCCCCACCGCCCCGGCCTGCCTCCCAGCTACGTCCCCCAGCGCAACGGCAACCTCCTGTTCATCGCCGCCGCCTGGGCCGAGGTCCTGCGCGCCGAGAGCATCTGGTGCGGCCTGGTCGAGGACGACAGCTCCGGCTACCCCGACTGCCGCCAAGTCTTCCGCGACGCCCTCGAACGCGCCATCGCCCTCGGCAACGACGACACCGCCCCCGACCCCACCCTC
>DHNJ01000299.1:12277-14528 GCA_002409445.1 Armatimonadetes bacterium UBA5419
ACACCGCCCCCGACCCCACCCTCGAAACCCCGCTCATCGGCCTCAGCAAAGCCGCCATCGTCCGCCGCGGCCTCGCCCTCGGCGCCCCCCTCGAACACACCTGGAGCTGCTACCAAGCCGAAACCCTCGCCTGCGGCGTCTGCGACAGCTGCCAGCTGCGCCTGGCGGGGTTCGCGGGGGCAGGAGCTTCAGACCCAGTGCCGTATAGCGATGGCGGACGGAGCCCCGCTCGTGGCTAGAGTGACCGACCCGCCGCTCGCTGAGCTGGACAAGCTACCCACGCCGCTGAACGACGGGGAGCGGATGGTCCTGGAGTTTTTCCACCGCCATCTGCCACCCGCCTGGGAAATCTACATCCAGCCGCACCTCAACGGCCTGCGGCCAGACTTCGTCCTCCTCCACCCAAACGTCGGCATCGCCGTCTTCGAGGTCAAGCACTGGAACCTCGGCGCACGCCGCTTGGACTGGGAGCTTCGGCCAAACCTGCCGCCCAAGCTGATCTCCGCGGACCAGAACGGCCGTAGGTACGTCGTCACCGACGACCCCGTGGCGAAGGTAGAGACCTATCGCGAGCGCATCGCAACACTCTTTTGTCCCTCGCTGGCCGTGGGCCGGGCGACGGAACGGCAGCGTGTGGCGGTCGTCACCGCGGGCATCATCCTCACGGGCTGCGGTACCCTAGAGGCACGGGCCCTGCTCGAGCCGGGCCGCGACTACTACAAAATGCTGCAGCCGGCGCGGGCACCCTACTACCCGGTCGCGGGCGCGGACGCCCTGAGAAATGGATGGTTGGGCGACGTTTTCCCCGACGCTCTGCGCTACTCGTCCTTGCACATGAACCCCACGTTGGCCGCGGAACTGCGCAGCTGGCTGCAGGAACCCGAAGCAGCACGGCTACAGCGCCAACCGCTCGGGCTGGACGCGCGCCAGCGTGAACTGGCCAACCAGCGGACCCCGACGGGCTACCGGCGGATCCGCGGCGCCGCGGGCTCGGGCAAGTCCGTGGTCATCGCCGCGCGCGCCTGCGTGCTCGCGGCGGAGGGCAAGCGGGTCCTGGTCGTTGGCTTCAACATCACCCTGGGCAACTGGCTGCGTGACCTAGCCAAGCGCCACCAACTGCAGGGGCCAAACTTCAACAAGACCATTCAATGGATCCACTTCCACGGGCTGCTACGCGACACATGCCACGCAGCGGGGCTCCAGCCTGAGTGGGCGAAGCTCGTCTCATCTGACCGAAAGCTGGACAACTCAGCCCTCTGCCAGCTGACCCACACTGCGCTAAACATCCTGCTCGACCCCGGGCGAGACGACGGCGACGATCCTCTGGGTGATGTCCGGTACGACGCCGTGCTGGTCGATGAGGGGCAGGACTTCGAGCCTGAGTGGTGGCGACTGCTGCGCCGCTTCCTCCGCCCGGGCGGCGAGATGCTGGCGGTGGCTGACCGCGCCCAGGATATCTACAAGCGTGGCGCCGAGCCGACTGAGACCGCCATGGTCGGCGCGGGCTTCAGTGGCCCTTGGATGACACTGGAGCGCAGTTACCGCCTAGCGCCGGAACTCGCCGCCCTGGCCCGCACGTACCAGGCAGCCTACGACATCGTCGACAAAGACGCGCCGCTCGTCTCCCACGAAAGTCTCTTGCCCGGCTGGTCGAACCTCCGGTGGGTCCAGCTGGCCAACGCGGAGGACCTCGCCGCCCAGTGCGCGCGCGAAGCGATGCGCCTGCCCGAAGTCGGCAGAGACAACCACGTCACCTGGTCCGACGTGACGTTTCTCACCGAAGACCACGTCATCGGCAACAAAATCGTTGAGTTCCTACTCCGGCGCGGGATCCAGTGCCTCCACATCTTCTCGGATAACCCGAAGTCGTCCCGATTGAGTAAGTTCGGGTTCTTCTCGGGCGACCCCCGCGTCAAGGGCTGTACGATTCAGAGCTTCAAGGGCTGGGAAGCCCGCGCCATCGTCCTCTGCATCGACGCTGAGGCAGCCTCCCAAGCCGCGCTCTACTACGTTGGCCTGACGCGGCTGCGGTTCAGCGATCGGCCCTGCTACCTAACCGTCGTTTGCGCCGACCCCGAACTGGAATGGTTCGGGCGCCAGTGGCCCGAGTTCGTCGAACAGCCCACCGCCGACCCGCCCACCGCCGCCCCGACACCCCCAGCCACCAACACCTAGCCGACCGCCGAGCGGCGGCGGCCTAACTGGGACCGCGGACGTGAACGTCCGCACGACCACCGACGCCCACCAACCC
>DHNJ01000239.1:0-1837 GCA_002409445.1 Armatimonadetes bacterium UBA5419
CTGGGGGTGGTGCATGCCCCATTTTTCTTTGGAGCATCACCATGTCCCTCGATCTCGAAACCACTGCCGCTGAAGCCGCGCCCGTCCAAGGCGAACTGCTCGATGCGGAATCTGCCCCTCTGACCCTGAGCCTTCAGGATTTCGTCGGCGAGTTCGGCGACGAACTGCTCGACGCCCTCAACAGCGCCAACCCGCCGGTCTATACCGGCCAACCGCAGGCGCACCGGCAACTCGTCGTCGCCAGCCTCAAGCGCAAGTTGTTCCCGGCCCAGGCCGAAGTAGTCCACGCTGCCGCCGAGCTGCTGGTCGATCGTGGCGAACGCGCCGCGATCGTCAATGGCGAGATGGGTTGTGGCAAGACTACCGTCGGCATCGCCACGGCCGCCGTGCTCAACGCCGAAGGCTACCGCCGCACTCTGGTGCTCTCGCCGCCACACCTGGTTTACAAGTGGCGGCGGGAGATTCAGGAGACGGTGGCGGGCGCCAAGGTGTGGGTGCTCAACGGGCCGGATACGCTCGTCAAGCTCATTCGGCTGCGCGAGCAGTTGGGTGTGCAGCCCACGGGCCAGGAGTTCTTCGTCCTGGGGCGCGTCAGGATGCGGATGGGTTTCCACTGGAAGCCCGTCTTCACCCAGCGACGCACCCGCCACGGCGACGTGGCGGCTTGCGCGGACTGCGGCACGGTCATCACCGACCTCGACGGCGAGCCGGTCAATCCGGTCGCGCTTCAAGCCGAGGAGTACCGCAGGAAGTGCGGCCACTGCGCCGCGCCCCTGTGGACGCTGATCCGCCCGCGAAGCCTGTCCGGCAGCGACCAGTCCTCGGCCGTGCTCAAAGCCTTGAAGCGCATTCCGACCATCGGGGAAGTCACCGCGCAGAAGCTGATGCAGAAGTTCGGGGACGGGTTCCTGGCATCGATGCTCGGCGACAACATCCACGAGTTCATCAACCTCATGGATGGCAACGGCGAGCTGGTGTTTTCCGACCGCCAGGCTACCCGCATGGAACGGGCGATGGCCAACATGGAGTTCGGCTTTGGCGAGGGCGGCTACCAGCCGTCCGAGTATGTGAAGCGCTATCTTCCACAAGGTACGTTCGACCTGCTCATCGCTGATGAAGCGCATGAGTACAAGAACGGCGGCAGTGCCCAGGGCCAGGCCATGGGCGTGCTGGCGGCGAAGGCTCGCAAGACCTTGCTGCTGACTGGCACGCTGATGGGCGGCTACGGTGATGATCTCTTTCACCTGCTGTTCCGAGCCCTTCCCGGGCGGATGATCGAAGACGGCTATCGCCCGACCACGAGCGGCAGCATGACCTCGGCTGCGATGGCGTTCATGCGCGATCACGGGGTCTTGAAGGACATCTACTCCGAGAGCACCGGCACGGCGCACAAGACGGCCAAGGGCACCAAGGTATCGGTGCGCACGGTCAAGGCCCCAGGCTTCGGCCCCAAGGGCGTGTTGCGCTGCATCCTGCCGTTCACCATCTTCCTCAAGCTCAAGGACATCGGCGGAAACGTCCTGCCGCCGTATGACGAGGAGTTCCGCGAAGTTGCGATGGACACGGCGCAAGCCGCGGCCTACCGCGACCTGGCGGGTCGGCTGACCGCGGAGCTGAAACAGGCTCTGGCGCGACGCGATACGACCTTGTTGGGTGTGGTCCTCAACGTGCTGCTGGCCTGGCCGGATTGCTGCTTCCGGTCGGAGACCGTGGTGCATCCGCGCACACGCAACACCTTGGCGTTTGTCCCGGCTCAGTTCAACGAGTTCGAGATCAGCCCCAAGGAGCGTGAGCTGATCGACATCTGCAAAGAGGAGAAGGCGCAGGGCCGCAAGGT
>DHNJ01000239.1:2100-2369 GCA_002409445.1 Armatimonadetes bacterium UBA5419
GACCGTGGCATCGACGTGCTCATCACCAACCCCGAGCTGGTCAAGACGGGGCTGGACCTGTTGGAGTTCCCGACGATCGTGTTCATGCAGTCGGGCTACAACGTGTACTCGCTCCAGCAGGCGGCACGCCGCTCCTGGCGCATCGGGCAGAAGCAGCCCGTGCGCGTGATCTACCTCGGCTACGCCGGTTCCTCGCAGATGACCTGCCTGGGGCTGATGGCCAAGAAGATCATGGTCTCGCAGTCCACCTCGGGCGACGTGCCCGAATC
>DHNJ01000239.1:2506-5935 GCA_002409445.1 Armatimonadetes bacterium UBA5419
GGTGATTCCGTCGAGGTCGCACTGGCCCGGCAGCTTGTCGCCGCATGACACGTTCCACTTACGGCCCTTCGGGGCCGTTTTTTTTGCCGCTCCCGGTAAATCGGACGCTGCCTGGTTCGCATTGTTTGCTGCCGCTCGTTGCCCGAGCGGCGATGGTGAGGGCTCGATGTTTCAGGACGCCGAGCTATGTGCCCCTCTCCACCGTGGTATCACCATCCCGAACGCCGCCTTCTGGCGGGATTTCTCGGCCTGCTGTGGTCGGTGCTGGCCGGTGGCTGCGCGACGACGACTGCGCCGGTCGCGCCCGACACCATCGCGGAAGTCTTGGCCGCGCCTGAACCCGAGGCTTCCGAGTACATCCCGGTCGTGCGCTACGCCCGCTACACACTGGTCGAACTGGCACCCATGGCGGCGCAGCGCGACCTGTTGTTGCAGACCATCGACGTGTCCATGCCCGAGGATGCCCGCGCCACGGTCGGGGATGGGCTTCGGCACGTGCTCAAACGCAGCGGCTATGGCCTGTGCCAGACCGCGCATGCCGTGATCGAGCTGTACGCGCTGCCGTTGCCGGCGGTACACCTGCACCTCGGCCCCATGACCTTGCGCGATGCGCTGCTCACGCTGGCTGGCCCGGCCTGGGAACTGCACGCGGATGACCGCGCACGGCAAATCTGCTTCGAGCGGCCCGGCGATCGCGCGGTCGCCGAGTCCCCATCCGAGCCACCCGCCACCGAGGCGGTGCAGACGTTCCCGCTGGCACCCATGGTTTCGGGAGGCCAGCCATGAACGCCCCGCAACCTGCCCAGCGATCGACCGCCGCCGTGGTGGTGCAGAGCCTGATGTGGCTCTGGTTGATCTTCCTCAGCGTCTTGGCGGCCCTGGGCTACCAGGCCCTCAGCGACCAGGCCGACCAGGAGCGGCTGGATTCCCGCCTGCAACGCCTGGAAGCGCAGGCAACTGGCTTGGCCGAGACGATCGAGGCCATCCAGCAGCGCCCGGCCGTCGCGACGGACGCTGACCTCAAAGACACCCGCCAGATTCTGGAAGCACGCGCGGCCCAGGTCGAGAAATCTCTCAGTGGCTACGCAGCGGCCGACGACCTCCAGGCGCTGCGCGCGGAGGTCGAGCAGATCAAGGCGCGCCAAGCCGCCGCGCGTGCCACCGCACCCGCCCAGCGGCGCGCATCGCGCACGTCCGCCGCCTCCAAGACCGAGCTGCCGCCGCTGCCATTCCGCGTCGTCGGCGCCGAACTGCGCGCCGGCCAGCGCAGCGTGTCCGTCGCGCCGAGCATCGGGGACTTCACGCCCGCCCAACTTCAGGTGCTGCTGCCCGGTGATGCGGTCGGCCCGTGGCGCCTGCAGGCGATCGAAGGCAACACCGCAGTGTTCCAGGCCGGCAACCAGACCCGCCGCGTGGCGATTCCCTGACCGGAGCACCCCATGAAGCCGTCGATCCTCCTTTTCGCGGTCCTGGTGGCGTCGTCGCAATGGCCCGCCTGGGCGCAGCAGCCCGCCACGACCCCGGCGCGCAACGCACAGAGCCAGGAGCGCCCGCTGGCCGCCCGCGTGCTGGACGACCGGGTGGCAACCGAATGGGGCTTGCAGCCACAAGAATGGGCACGCTACCGCGAGCTGATGGATGGGCCACTGGGTATCTACTCGCCCAACCTGGACCCGCTGTCCGCCCTGGGCATCGAAGCTCGCACGGACGAAGAACGGCGCCGCTATGCGGAACTGCAGGTGCAGGTCGAGGCGCGCCGCGTTGAGAAGCTGCTCGCCTACCAGCGCGCCTACGACGAGGCCTGGCAGCGCCTGAATCCGGGTATGCAGCGCGTGAACCTGCCCGACGACAAGCCGGGCGCCGGCACATCCAGCAGTCCCTTGCGCGGCAGCGGCCGCATGGCGGTGTTTGTCAAGGACGGCTGCGCAGCCTGCGGACAGGTCGTGCAGCGCCTGCAATTCTCGGGCGAGGAGTTCGACCTGTACATGGTCGGCAGCCGCCAGGACGACGCGCGCATCCGCGACTGGGCCAAACGCGCGCAGATCGACCCGGCGCGCGTGCGCGCTGGCAGCATCACGCTCAACCACGACGGCGGCCGCTGGCTGTCGCTGGGCTTGCCCGGCGATCTGCCCGCCGCCGTGCGCGAGGTGAACGGCCAATGGCAACGCCAGCCGTAGCCGCCTCCGTATCGCGGTTCTTGCGCGCACTGGTGCTCGCTGCCGGCCTGTATGCCGGCATCGCCCACGCCCAGGAGGTTCCACCACCGGCCTACCAGCTTGCCGCCCAGCGCGCGGGCGTCCCCTCGACCGTGCTCTACGCCGTGGCCTTGCAGGAGAGCGGCATCCGGCGCAACGGGCGCCTGGTGCCGTGGCCCTGGTCACTCAACGTCGCCGGCCAGTCCCGCCGCTTCGCCACGCGCGCCGACGCCTGCGCTGGCCTGCAGCAGGCGATGCGCGCCACGCCGCACACGCGCATCGACGCGGGCCTGGGCCAAATCAACCTCGGCTACCACAAGCACCGCTTCACCAGCGCGTGCGACCTGCTGGACCCGTACCGCAACCTCGCCATCGCCGCCGAGATCCTGAAAGAGCAGCACACCCCCGGCGAGGACTGGCTGCTGGCGATCGGCCGCTACCACCGCCCCGCAGGCGGCGAGCCCGCCGCCCGCTATCGGCGCAGCGTGTCGCGCCACCTCGCCCGCGTGCAGGGCACGCGCCCAACGGCCGCGGCTCTCGCCGCGCGCCAGGAGACCTCCCCATGACGAAACCCCATCCCGCCCATCTCGCGTTCACGGGCCTACTCATGCTGCTGTCAGGCCTGCCGCTGGCCTCGCGTGCCGGCGAGCCACTGATCGTTGTCGAGGACCGTGGCGGCACGTCGGCATTGCCGTACTACGAAGCCCTGAATCTCCAGCCGCGCGCCAACGCACCGGCGCGGCCGTCCATCCCGACGCCCCAGGTTCCTGCCACACGGGCGGACGAAGCCGCGATGCTGCCGGTGCGCAGCGCCAAGCTCACGCCCGGCACCGTCGCGCGACGGGTGATCGAAGCGCCCGGCCTGCGGCCGTTCGTGGTCATCGGCGACGACGAGGCTTCCCGGGCCTGGTTGCAGCGCCGCGCCGCCGCTTTGCGCGAACGTGGCGCGGTCGGCCTGGTCGTCAACGTCGAGACCGCGCAGGGCCTGGCGCGGCTGCGCGCCCTGGTGCCGGGCGTGCCGCTCGCGCCCGTGGCCGGCGACGACCTGGCCGATCGCCTGGGCCTGCGGCACTACCCGGCGCTGATCACGGCCACCGGCATCGAGCAATGACGCCATGTCGGGCAAACAGCCGGTCGAGGTTCTGCTACGCCCAGCGGTGGAGCTATACACCGTCGCGGCGTGTGCAGGCGCCGCGTTTCTGTGCCTGGTGGCCCCATGGTCGCTCGCGCTGAG
>DHNJ01000094.1 GCA_002409445.1 Armatimonadetes bacterium UBA5419
CCCGCGCCTACGCGCGCCCCAGCGTGGCCCTCCACGGCTGGGGCGCGCGTAGGCGCGGGCGGTGGCGAGCATGGCGTGCGCCGTGGCCAGGTCGCCCTCTGCCGCCCGGCGCACGGGGCTGTGCGCCAGCGCTAGGTGCGCGGCGTCGTCGGCGCTCAGCGTCTGCTCCAGCCGCGGCGCTGCGGCGAACCAGTCGCCCAGATCGGCGTTGGCTGAGGCGACGAGCGGGCGCAGGTCAGGCTCGACCGTGGCCTCGGCGGGCGGTGGCGGCGGGTTGGGCGCGACCGCTACCGGGACGACGGCGGTCGGCGCTACCGGCCCGAGGGCCTCGGTAGCGCACGCCGCGGCGGCGAGGTGGCAGGCGAGAGCGAAGACAAACCACCTCATGGCGTCGGTGCCTCCTCGCTCGGCACGGCTAGCTCATCCGGTGCGTTGAAGGTCTCGATCAGGGCTGCCTCTTCCGGGCTCAGCTCCGCAATCTGCTCCCAGCGGTACGGGCGCCGCAGGACCCGCTTGTGCAGCCAGCGGTTCAGGTCATCGACCAGGGTGTGCATGATCGGGATGTCGATTAGCGTCAGGATCGTACCGATGGTCAGGCCGCCGAGCACCGTCGTGCCGACCGGCTGGTAGGCGTCCATGCCGGTCTTCGGCCAGAAGGCGAGCGGGACCATGACCAAGATGGTGATCGTCGAGGTCATCAGGATCGGCCGCAAGCGCTGGGGGCAGGCGGTGCGCACCGCCCGGTCGCGCGGCACGCCGCGGTCACGGTAGTGGACGATCAGGTCGACCAGGAGGATCGCCGCGGTAATGTCCATGCCGGTGACGATGATCACCGCCATGATCGAGACCGTGCTGAACGCCTGGTGGGCCAGCCAGAGGGCAAAGAAGATGCCCGACAGTTCCAGCGGCAGGCTGAAGACCATCTGCAGCGGCTGCAGAAAGCCACGGAACTGGGCGACGAGGACGAGGAAGATGAAGAGCACGGCCAGCGCGAGCCCGTTGAGCAGACGCCGGAAGCTGTCCATCATCTGGGTCATGTCGCCGCGCGCTTCGAGGCCGTAGCCGCGCGGGAAGTTGAGCTTGGCCATGGCCTCCATCATCAGGTCCATGGTCACGTCCATGCTCGGCTTGTGCCCGTGGCGGTAGTAGCCATTGACCGACACGACCCGCCGCAGCCCATCGCGCTCGATCAGCGTCGGCGCGGCGCGCCAGGTCACGTCGGCGACGGCGCGCAGCGGCACCTGCTCGCCGCTCGGGGTGGCCAAGTACATCTGCTCAAGGTCGGCGAGGTTGGCGCGTTGGTCGGCCTCGTAGCGGATGGAGATGGTGCTCTGCCGGATCTGGGGCAGCCGCAGGAACTCGTGGGTCAGGCCGCCGCGCAGCGCGTAGTAGGCCTGATCAGCGATGTCAGCGGGCGTCAGGCCGACCTCGGCGGCGCGGACGGGGTCGATGTCGAGGTTCCAGCTGGGCCGGGTCATGTCCCAGTTGGCCGCGATCTGGAACACGTCGGGCATGGCCCGGCCGATCTCAACGGTCTCACGGCCTAGCTGGGCGAGTGTCGCGAGGTCTGGACCATGGATGATGACCGAAACGGGCGCCAGCGAGGTCGCCATCACGTCCGAGCCCATCTCCTTGATCTGCAAGCGGCGGATGCCCGGGATCTCGGCCATGGCACGCGCCTGGATCTCGTCCATGACCTCCCAGATCGTGCGATCGCGCTCGTCCTTGTCGCTAAAGGTCAGCATCATCATCGCGCCGTTGACCGCCGGCATGGAGTAGCCCGTGTAGACCGGCGTGAAGCTCTCCAGCATCGATTCGGCGCCGATCTCGATACTGGCCTTCTCGATCTCCGGGTACTCGGCCATCATCTCCGTCAGCCGGTCGACCGCCGCCTCGGTCTGGGTGAAGGAACTGTCGGCGCTCATCTCAAGGCTGCCGGTCGCCTGGCCCACGTCGGCCAGTGGCATCATCTCCGAGCCGATGAAGTGGTAGAAGATGAAGCCGAGGATGATCGTGGCCAGTACGCGGGCGAAGTTGGCTACCCGGTGGTGCAGGAGCCAGTCGATCAGCCGCCCGTAACCGCGCTCCGAGCGGTCCAGCAGGCGCTGGCAAGGTGCCAAGACGGTGTTGTACAGCCAGCGATAGGGGCCGAAGCGCAGGTCCGCCTGACGTTCCTCTTCCGAACGCATGAACCAGACGCTGAGAATGGGGGTCAGGGTGAACGAGACGATGGTCGAGGCGATCAGGGCGTAGATGAACGGGACGATCAGCTCGACGAACATAAGCTGGGTGATGCCGCCGGCCAGCAGCAGCGGGACCATCGCCAGCACGATGGTAAAGGTCGAGGCCAGGACCGCCAGGCGGACCTCGCCGATGCCCTCGATGGTCGCCGTCTTGATGTCGCGGCCGAGGCGTAGGTGGCGTTCGACCGCGTGCAGGTCTATGATTGTATCGTCGACGACGCGGCCGACCGCGAGCAGTAAGCCTACCAGCGTGCCGCTATTGAGCGACATGCCGTGCGGCAGGAGCAGGAGCACGGCGATCAGCAGCGAGGTCGGGATGACGATCGTCGCGATCAGCGTCGCCCGCCACTCGCCGAGGAACAGAAGCATGGCCAGCGCGGTAAGGATGACCGCCAGGCCGAGTTCCTCCAGCAGGTTGTCGAACAGAATGGTGACGAAGTGGGCGTTGCTGTAGGCCTCTTCAAGGTGTAGGCCCGGGTTCTCGGCCTCGATCTGGCGGGCGACGGCCTCGATCTTCGGCGCCAGGGTGGCGGAGCTGGCGTCGGGGTTGGCCACCACGTGAACCTGGATGGCCGTCTTGACCTCCGGCTTGCCGCCGCGCGGGTGGTGGAGGAAGCGATAGGCACTGCGCCGCTCCCAATGCCCCTCGACGACACGCGCCACGTCGCGGAGGTGGACCACGCGCGGGTGGTCCTGCAGGGCGTCGGCTGCGGCGCCTGGCGCACGCGCGGCGCGCAGCGGGTAGCCGAGCAGGTCGGCGGCGCTCTGGGCACGGCTGTCGACACGGACGATGGTCTCGTGGCCGCCCTGGGTCAGGGCGCCGGCCGGTAGGCTGACATTGTAGGCGTCGATCGCGTCGCGCACGTCCAGGATGGAGAGGCCGTGCGCGGCCAGCTTGTCACGGTCGACGATGACCTCGAACTGGCGTCGGTAGCCACCGAAGGTGACGACCGAGTAGACGTCCTCGATGGCCTTGAGCCGGTTGGTTATCTCGCTGGCGGCGAACTCGCGCAGCTCGACCGGGTCCCAGCCGTCGCCGGTCACCGCGAAGCTGACCACCGGTAGGTTCAGCGGGTCGATGGGCAGGACCCACGACGGTTTGAGGTTGGCTCCGGTCGCCGGCAGGCTGGACTGGGCGACGTTCATCAGCGCCTGGACGTCGAACAGGGCACGCTGCATGTCGACGCCGTACTGGAACTCCAGGGTGACGATGCAGAAGCCGTCCTGGCTGGTCGAGCGGATGTAGCGGAGGTTGCGGACGTTGACCACCGTCTCTTCGATCGGCTTGGCGACCTGTAGCTCCATCTCCTCGGCGGACAGGCCGGGCATCATCGTGATCACGCCGATCAGCGGCTGCTCGACGTACGGCATCATGCGCCGGGGCATGTAGCCGCCGAGAGCGATGGCGCCGAGGATGAAGATGGCCATGTAGAACGAGAGCACCGTGTACCGATGCTCGATGGCCCAGCGGTGGATGTAGAACGTGATGCCGAGCCGCTGCGGCGCGAAGGTTGGCGGCGTCTGCGGGTTGGCCATCAGCGCTCTACCGGGACGAGGTCCATGCCGCACTTGGGGCAGGAACTGGGCTCGGCCGAGGTCACCTCGGGGTGCATCGGGCAGACGTAGTTGGCCTCCTCGTCAGTCGTGGGTGCGTGGTCCGCGCCATGGTCATGGTCGGCGGCGGGCGTGGCCTCGCCCGGTCCGTGCCCGTCGATCTGCACGATCCGCACGCGGTCGCCCTCGCGCAGGACGTCCAGGCCGCTGGTGATCACGCGGTCGCCCGCGCGCAAGCCGCTGCGGACGATGACGCGGTCGCCGTCGTTTGCGCCGAGGACCACGGGCACGCGGAAGGCCGCCCCGCTCTGGTCACCGGCGGCGACCGTGCGCGGCACCAAGGCCATCTTGCACTTGGGGCAGGTGCCCGGGCCGGGTTCGCTGACCTCGGGGTGCATGGTGCAGGTCCAGTCGGTGTCCTCGGCGGCCTGCGCGTCCGGGTCAGCTCGGACAACCCAGACCGCTGGCTCCGTCTCACCGATCACCGCGCCGCCGCCGCGCACGATCTGGGTCACCGCGCGGAGCGGCACCGTGATCGACGGCGCCGCGCTGCTGTCGCCGGTACCCAGCCGCAGGCGCACCAGATCGCCCGGGCGGTAGTAGCCGTCGGCGTTGTCGATGACGGCTTCAACGATCTGCGTGCGGCTGGCTGGGTCGCTGGTGGGGAAGACGGAACTGACCATGGTCTCGTCGTGGCGCGCCGGGTCGCGCGGGGAGCGGACCTCGACCGGTTGCATCGGACGGATCTCCGTTGCATCGGCCTGCGCGACGTTGGCCTGCAGGCGCACGCGGTCGACCTGGGCGATGCGGGCGATGAGCATGCCCGGTTGAACCAGCGTGCCGGGCGACGTGATGCGTTCGGTGACGACGCCGCTGACCGTGGCGCGGACCTCGGTGTAGCCGGCGACGGTGCCGGCGGTGAAGGCACCCGCGCGGGCCTGGTCGGCGCGCCGGCTGGCCTCGCTCGCGCGCCGGTCGGCGCCGCTGGCCTCGG
>DHNJ01000105.1 GCA_002409445.1 Armatimonadetes bacterium UBA5419
GCGACCAGCGGCGCGCACGCCTCCGCGACCGCCGCCCAGTCGCCGCGTTCGGCCGCCGCCGGGCCGGTCGCCGCCCACGCCTCCAGCAGCGCCTCGCGGCGTTCGGCGGCCTGGTCGGCATCGCTGATGACCACGCCGTAGGCGTCGTTGTGCTGGGTGAAGAGGGCGCGCACCTCGGCGCGGCTGAGCGCGCGGCGGTAGAGGTAGATGTCGTCCATCAGCCCCCAATAGTTGTGCCAGCCGGCGCCGAGGCTGATGTTGCCGACGGCGTCGAAGTCGCCGGCGAAGTCCGCGGGCAGGTCGCTGCCGCCCTGGGCGAAGCCGTTGACATAGGCGATCGCCCGCCGCGCCGCGCGGTCGAAGACGACCGCCACATGCACCCACTCATCGAGCACGAGCGGCCGGTTGGTGCCCAGGCCGAACGACTTCGTGCCCTCGCCCTCGGTGTGGCAGAAGTAGCCGCCGAGCGTGCCGTCGCCGTTCAGGTCGAGCACGTAGTTGGCCGTCGGGAAAACGCCGTAGCTGAAGAAGCGGCGCTGGTTCTGGCGATCGTCGATCGTGAACTGGCTTGGCCGCATCCAGGCGGCGAAGGTCCACGACTGATCGCCCAGGCGCAGCGCCGGCGGCAGGTCTAGCTCGGTGACGGTCGCCGCGGTGCCGTCCATACTCAACGCGCTGCCGCGGGGCGAGGCCGCCCAACCGCTCTGGACCCGGGCGCTGAGGCCGTGCGGGCCCGCGTCCTGGGCGACGGCGCCCTGACCCTCGTCGCAGGGGAGGTAGAACAGCAGGTCGTCCTGCGCGACAGCAGCGGTGGCCAAGGCCAGCGCCAGCAGCAGATTGGCGGTGCGCATCTCGTGGGCTCCGCCGCGCCGATTCGCCGCGGATCGGCGCGCTCCTGCCGCGCCCGTCGCCGGCGCACAACCGCGGGCCGGCGTGAGTGTCTAAGGCTGCTGGGAGCCTGGGCATGCGGCGGTGGTGGGCATTTGGGATGATGGTCCTCGCGGCCGGCTGGGCCGCGGCGCCGGCCGCCGCCGAGCAGCGGTTCCACTTCACCGGCGATTTCGTCAGCAGCTACATCTTCCGCGGCGTCGACCAGCACGAAGGCGCCTCGATCCAGGGCTCGCTGTCCTACGATCTGTTCGACACGGTCACCGCCTCGGTCTGGTCCAACCTGCGGCTGGCCGACCGTATCGGCCTCAGCGAGCTCGACTACGACCTGCGCTGGAGCTACCTGACCGCCCTGCGCGCCAAGTTCGTCGCCGGCGCGGTCTACTACGACTACACCAGCGGCGGCCGCCGCGACAGCGCGGAGCTGTATGTCGGTGCCGAATGGAACGTGCCGGCCAAGCCGGCGCTCTACCTCTACTACGACTTCCTCCACCGCCCCGGGCTGTACGCCGAGGCCAGCGTCGGTCACCGGTTCCTGCTGCCCGGCTACCAGGGCACCGTCGACCTCTCGGCCGCGCTCGGTTTCGACTCCGGGCGCCACAACGGCTTCCACACCGGCCGCGTCTCGGTCGGCATGACCCGCCTGCTGGGTGACTGGCGGCTGACCCCCGCGGTCGACCTGTGGTTCCCCTCCGACGCAGCCGACCCCGGCGCCAACGGCTTCAGCCCAGCCTTCCGCTTCACCGTCAGCCGCTCGTTCTAGCTAGACGGCCAGGCTCCGCCCGGCAGGACTCGCACGGACTGCGGCCAAGGTGGTCTGCGGAGACCGACCATGCGCCATCCTTGGTGGCTCGTCCTGTGCCTTGCCGCGCCGCTCCTGGCCCAGCCCGCGGGCGAACGCCGGCTGACCGTCGCCGAGTACCGCGACAAGATGCTCGGCGGCTGGCTCGGCCAGATGATCGGCGTCGCCTGGGGCGCGCCGACCGAGTTCCACTGGCAGGACCAGATCATGCCCGCCGACCGCTACCCCAGTTGGTCGCCAGGTCTCATCAACGGCGCCTTCGACCAGGATGACCTCTACGTCGAGATGACCTTCTTGGGCACGCTCGAACGCGGCGGGCTGAACGTCTCGATCCGGGAGGCGGGCATCGACTTCGCCAACAGCGAGTACCCGCTCTGGTGCGCGAACCGCGCCGGCCGCAACAACCTGCGCGAGGGCATCGCGCCGCCCGACTCCAGCCACCCGCGGTTCAATGCCTGCCCCAACGACATCGACTACCAGATCGAGGCCGACTACTCCGGGCTCATCGCGCCGGGCCTGCCCCAGGTGCCGATCGACCTGGGCAACACCTTTGGCCGGCTGATGAACTACGGCGACGGACTCTACGCCGGACAGTTCGTCGGCGCCTGCTACGCGGCCGCCTTCTTCGAGTCCGACCGGCGGCGCATCGTCGAGAGCGGCCTCGAGGCGATCCCTGCCGGCAGCCAGTACGCCGAGATGGTCCGTGACCTGCTCGCCTGGAGCGCGGCCGAGCCCGACTGGCAGGCCTGCTGGCGGACCATCCAGGCCAAGTACCGCGAGGACCCCGTCTACCAGCAAGCCTCCAACGGTGGCATCGACGCCAAGATCAACGGCGCGTACGTGCTCCTGGGCCTGCTCTACGGCGACGGCGAGCTGGAGCCGACGATCGAGATCTCCTGCCGCGCGGGCCAGGACTCGGACTGCAACCCGTCGACCGCCGCCGGCATCCTCGCCACCGCGCGCGGAGCCAGCTGGCTGTCCGACGAGTACGTCGGCGAGCTGAGCCAGACCGCGGTCTTCAGCCACACGCCGTACGACATGGAGCGGCTGCTGGCCGTCTGTGAGCAGCTCGCGCGCGACGCCGTGGTCGCCTCCGGCGGGCGCATCGAGGGCGGTGCGGGCGCCGAGGTGTTGGTCATCCCTGCCCAGACCCCGCAGCCCAACGAGCTCGAGCTCAGCTGGGCGCCCGGGCCCATCGCCAACACCTTCTTCCGCCCCTCCGAGCGCCGCCGGATCACCCAGCCCGGGCCAACGGCGATGATGGCCGCCGCCGTTGAGAAGCTGGCGCCCGGCTGGTCCGTAGCCAAGCTCGGCCCCGACATGGACCCGGGCTGGCGCGAGGAGTGGCGCGGGCGGCAGGGCGTGCTGCTGACCCACCCCCAGGACCGCGGCACCGCCGCCGTACTGAGCCGCGAGCTCACCCTGCCCGCTGGCCGCCCGCGGCTGGCGCTGAGCATCAGCCACCACCCCGAAGGCGACTGGGACCTGGTCGTCCGCATCAACGGCGAGGAGATCGCCCGCCAGCTGGTCGGCCCGACCACCTCGACCGACGGCTGGCTCGAGCTAAGCTACGATCTCTCGCGCTGGGCGGGCCAGGCGGTCCGCCTCGAGCTGCTCAACATGGCCAACGGCTGGACCTGGGAGGCCGCCTACTGGCACCGACTCGAGATCGTCACCGAGTAGCTCACCGCTTATACCCCCAGGGGTAATTATCAATACCCTGCGGGGTATGTTCGCGCGAAGTTTAGGTAAGTAAGGATTTACTTACTTACGATCTAGCGCTATGATGACGCTCAGGATGTCGGGGACTGAGCCTTGCATGTTCTAGCGCGGATTTGCGTCAACCGTCCGGTCTTCGCGACGGTGCTGTCGCTGACGTTGGTGGTGGTGGGTGTCGCTGGGTACTTGGGCCTCGGCGTCGACCGCATGCCCAACGTCGAGTTTCCCTTTGTCGTGGTTCAGACGATCCTGCCCGGCTCCTCGCCCGAGGAGGTCGAGACCGAGATCACCGACAAGATCGAACGTCAGGTGAACACGGTCGCGGGCATCGAGAACCTTTCGTCGACCTCTTCGGAGGGCATGTCGCTGGTCCTAATCCAGTTCGACCTGAACAAGGACGCGGACGTCGCGGCGGAGGAAGTGCGGGCGAAGGTTGGTATCGCCAAGGCCGACCTGCCGCCCGACGCGCGTGAGCCGCTCGTTCTGAAGTTTGATGTCGGCGCGGTGCCGGTCATCTCGTACGTCGTCAGCTCGCCCGAGGGCCCGCGCGAGACGTACGAGTACGTCGACAAGGTCCTCCGCCGCCGCGTCGAGTCGGTCAATGGTGTCGGCCAGGTCGACGTCATCGGCGGCCGGCAGCGGCAGATCAACGTCACCCTCGACGCCCACAAGCTGCAGGCCTACGGGCTGACCGCGGCCGACGTGGCCGGTGCGCTGGGCCGGCAGAACACCCAGATCCCCGGTGGCCTCGTCGAGCAGGGCGACACCGAGATGACCCTGCGCACGATGGGCCGGGTGACGACGATGGAGGGCTTCGGCGAGCTGCCGCTGCGCAGCCTACCGGGCGCGCAGATTCTCTTGCGCGAAGTGGCCCAGGTCGAGGACGGCCAGTCCCGCGCCACCTCGGTCGCCTCGGTCGACGGCAAGGAAGCGGTCATTCTCAGCGTCGTCAAGCAGAGCGACGCCAACGCTGTGGCGGTCATCGACGCGGTCAAGGAGCGGATGGCCACCGTCGAGCTGCCGCCCGGCTACGCGACGTTGATCTACCAGGACCAGTCGGTCTACATCAACGCCTCGCTGAACGCCGTGCGCGAGCACCTGATCCTCGGGTCGCTGCTGGCCGCGCTGGTAGTCTTCGTCTTCCTGAACACCGCGGGCATGACGCTCGGCGCCTGGATCGGCGTGGGCGTCGCGGTCATCGGCGTCATCGGCCTGGGCATGCTCTTCCACATGGCCGGTCTGGCGCTCGGCACGCTGCTGGTCTTCGTTGTCCTCTCGCTGATCCCCTCGGCCCGCCCGACGGTGATCGCCGCGCTGTCGATCCCGACCTCGATCATCGCCACCTTCATGCTCATGAAGGTCCTCGGCTTCACCCAGAACGCGGTCACGATGCTGGCGTTGACGCTCTCGGTGGGAATCGTCATCGACGACGCCATCGTGGTGCTCGAGAACATCTTCCGAGTCATCGAGGAGGAGGGCCTGCCGCCGAAGCGCGCGGCGATCAAGGCGACCAAGGAGATCGGTCTAGCGGTCCTCTCGATCACCATCTCGCTGATCATGGTCTTCCTGCCGGTCGCCTTCATGAGCGGTATCGTGGGCCGCTTCCTGAACTCGTTCGGCATCACCATGGCCTGCGCGGTCGCGGTCTCGCTGTTCGTCAGCTTCAGCCTGACGCCGATGCTCGCCTCGCGCTGGCTGCCCGGCCGACTGGCCACCGACCGGCCCGATGCCGGCGGCCATGACCCGCACTTGGGCGGCGAAGCTAGCTCCAAGCGCGGCTGGTTCAACGCACTCGAAGAGGGCTACCGCAGCCTGCTGCTCTGGTCCATCAACCACTGGGGCTGGGTCGTTCTCGTGTGCATCATCGTCTTCCTCTCGTCCGCGCCGCTGGCGATGATGGCGCGCAAGAACTTCTTCCCCGAGGATGACCAGAGCCAGTTCTCGATCACCGTTCGCACGCCCGAAGGCACCAGCCTGAGCGGCACGCGCGCCATCCTCGAGGACATCGCCGACCAGGCCTGGGAGCTACCCGAGGTCAAGAACGTCGTCGTCACCGTTGGCTCGGGCCAGCAGAGCGCGGCCAATGACGGCCAGGTCTTCGTCCAGCTCAACGAGGTCGAGGACCGCGCCGACCGCCACACCACCCAGTTCGACCTGATGGCCAACGCCCGCGAGACGATTCTGCCGCGCTACGAGGGTCGTGGGTTGACCATGGCGGTGACCAGCGCCAGCGTCGTCGGCGGCGGGCATATGAGCGGCATCACGATGGCCATCACCGGCCCCGATATCGACCGCCTGACCGAGTACAGCGCCCGCTTGGTCAGTGCCGTGCGCCAGTTGCCGGGCGTCGCTGATGCCGACTCCTCGCTGATCGCCGGCAAGCCCGAGCTGCGCGCGATCATCGACCGGCAACGCGCCGCCGACCTCGGTGTCGATGTCTCCGCCCTCGCCCAGACGCTACGCCTGGCCGTCGCCGGCGACGACAAGATCACCAGCTTCGATGAAGGCGGCGAGCAGTTCGAGGTGCACATCCGCCTCGCCGAGGAGTTCCGCGACAGCGCCGTCGCGCTCGAGACGCTGACCGTGCCCTCCTCGATTGAAGGCCAGTCGGCGACCGTCACCCTTGACCAGGTCGTCCGCTTCGAGCAGGCCACCTCGCCCGCGAGCATCGAGCGGTACAACCGCCAACGCCAGTTCGAGCTGCGCGCGAACACGCTACCGGGCACCTCGCAGGCGGAAATCACCAAGCTGATCGAAGAGGAGATCGAGAAGCTCGGCATGGAGCCCGAATACGGCTTCGACGCCGTCGGCCAGCAGCGCGAGTTCCAGAAGATGATGGGCAGCTTCATCATGGCCGGTCTGCTCTCGTTCATCTTCATGTACCTGGTCATCGCCGCCCAGTTCGAGTCGTTCGTCGATGCGCTGGTGATCATGATCACCCTGCCGCTGACCTTCCCCTTCGCCCTCTTCTCGATCATCATCACCGGTGACGCCCTGAACATCTTCTCGATGCTCGGCATGCTCGTGCTGCTCGGTGTGGTCAAGAAAAACGCGATCCTCCAGATCGACCGTGCCAACCAGTTGCGTGGTCAAGGCCTCGACCTGGTCACCGCCACGGTCCAGGCCGCACGTGACCGGCTGAGACCGATCATCATGACTACCCTCGCGTTCGTCGCGGGCATGATGCCGCTGGTCCTCTCGCGAGGCACCGGCGCGGCGACCAACCGCTCGACCGGTGGCGTGATTGTCGGCGGGCAGCTGCTCTCCCTGCTGCTCACCCTCGTCGCCGCACCCGTGTTCTTTGTCCTCGCCGAACGCCTGCTCGGCCGCTACGTGCGCATGCGCGACAGCCGCCGCGAACGCGCCGGCCACGCACCCAGCGCGGAGGCTAGCCATGACTGAGGCGGCGCCGCCGGCGACGAGTGGGCCGCGACGTGGGCGTCGGCTGACCGGCGCCCAACGACGCCAGCAGCTGCTCGACCTCGCCCTCGAGCTGTTCGCTGAGCACGGCTTCGACGGCACCACCGTCCGCGACATCGCGACCGCCGCGAAGGTCACCGACGGCCTCATCTACCGCTACTTCGAGAGCAAGGAGGCCCTCCTGGCCGAAGTTGTCGGGCAGGCCCGCGAACGCATCCAACTCGTGCGGGCCGTGAACCTCGACCAGCCCGTCGAGCACATCATGCGCGACCTGCTGACCGCCTTCGCCCAGGGCGTGCGCGACAACCTAACCCTCGTCGAGCTGCTGCGGCTCGAGTTCCGGCGGCCCGCGGCGGCCCGGCCGCTCGCCAACCTGCACGAGGAGGTCCTCGTCACACTCGCCGGGCTCTTCGACAGCCTCATCGAGCGCGGCGCCATCGCCCCGCACGACACCGCCTGCGCCGCCCGGCTCGTCGCCGCCCTAGCCTACGGCTTCGCCGCCATCCACCGTAACCTCGACGACGACCAGTGGGCGGTCGCCCTGGAGCAGTTCTGCCCCTTCTGCGTCGGCGTCATCCTCTACGGCACGGCTTCCGGCGATGCCTCCGCCTGCCCCATCGCCGCGCCCCAAACGTAACATAGGGTAACACGCAGACAGCCGCACTTCGCCGCGCCTCCGCGGCTTGACGCTAGCCCGCATGGCGCCTACACTTATGCTTCTTGGCCGGCCGACCGCCGCGCCCGTTGGTGTGTTGTGAAGCGGTCTTGAGTTTACCTTACTTTACGTTGCGATGAGAGCGGAGGATGAGCAGTGTTTGAGAGCCTGACCGAACGGCTGAACGGCCTGTTCGAGCGCTGGCGCAAGAAGGGTGTGCTGACCGAGGAGGATATCCAAGACTCCTTGCGTCAGATCCGCCGGGCACTGCTCGAGGCTGACGTCAACTTCCGGGTGGTCAAGGATTTCTGCGCGCGGGTCCGCGAGCGGGCTCAGGGCGAGCAGATCATGCATAGCCTGTCCGCTGGGCAGCAGATGGTCAAGGTGGTCCACACCGAGCTCGTCGCGCTGCTGACGGGCGATGAGCCGGCCGAGCCCTGGACCCCGCCCACCGGCCGCCGCGCCGTACTACTGATGGTCGGCCTGAACGGCTCGGGTAAGACGACCCACTCAGCCAAGCTGGCCCAGCACTACCAGCGCGCGGGCCACAAGCCGCTGCTGGTCGCCACCGACGTCCACCGCCCGGCCGCTATCGAGCAGTTGATGCTCCTGGGCGAGCGAATCGGCGTGCCGGTCTTCCAGATGGGCGACCGCCTCGAGCCGGTCGACATCGCCAAGGCGGCCATGGCCGCCGCCACGCGCGACGGCAACGACCTGATCATCATCGACACCGCCGGCCGCCTACATGTCGACGCGGGCCTGATGGCCGAGCTAAAGACCTTGCGCGACGGGGTCGAGCCGGACCAGACCTGGCTCGTGCTCGACGCGATGACCGGTCAGGACGCGGTCAACGTCGCCGAACAGTTTGAAGAGGCGATCGGCGTTGACGGGTACATCCTCTCGAAGATGGACTCGGACGCGCGCGGCGGCGCGGCGCTCAGCATCCGCGCGGTCACCGGCGAGCCGATCCGCTTCATCGGTACCGGCGAGAAGGTCGGCGACCTCGAGGAGTTCATCCCCGACCGCATCGCCCAGCGCATCCTGGGTATGGGCGACGTGCTGACGCTGATCGAACGCGCTGAGCGCAACATCGACCAGCAGACCGCCCGCGACCTCGAAGCCCGCCTGCGCAACAAGCAGTTCGACCTCGAGGACTTCCGCCTCCAGCTCCAGCAGGTCCACCACCTCGGTCCCCTCGACCAGGTCCTGGGCATGTTGCCGGGCATGGGTCAAGCGATGGCCCAGGGGCAGATGCAGGTCGACGAGAGCAAGCTGGGGCGGATGGAGGCGATCCTCTCGTCGATGACCAGTGAGGAGCGCCGCCGCCCGGAGCTGATCCGCACCTCCCGCCGCCGGCGCATCGCCGCAGGTAGCGGCACCAGCTCGCGCGAGGTCAGCGAGCTGCTCAAGCAATTCAAGCAGATGAAGACCATGTTCGCCCAGTTCAGCGACATGGAGAAATCCAAGCGGGGCCGCCGCGCCCTGGAGCGTATGTTCTCTCGAGGAGGTAGATAATGCCGGTCAAGATCCGGTTGCGCCGCACGGGCGCGAAGCATCAGCCGTCGTACCGCATCGTGGTCGCCGATTCGCGCTCGCCGCGCGATGGGCGGTTCATCGAGATCATCGGGCACTACAACCCGCGCCACGCCGAAGGCGGCGAGGCCGAGCTGTACATCAACCCCGACCGCGCCCTGCACTGGTTGTCCTCCGGGGCCCAGCCGTCGGAGACCGCGCGCTCGCTGCTCCGCCGCGCCAAGTTGCTGCACATCTATCACGATCAGCAGCACGGCATCGACGTCGAGGAGCGGGTCGCCCAGCTGCGCCGGCCGAGCGCCGACGAGGTCTGAGCCCTGCGCCTGGGAGGCTGAGCTATGGCCGAGCCACGAATCGCCGAGTTGTTGGACTACATCGTCCGCCACCTGGTCGACGATCCCGACGCGGTCGAGATCGCCGAGAAGCCGGGCCGCCGCGTGACGGTCTATGAGATCTCTTGTGCCCAGAGTGACTGGGGCAAGGTGATCGGCCGCGAAGGCCGCATCGCCAACGCCATCCGCACCTTGGCCAAGGCCGCGGCCACGCCCACTGGCGAGCACGTCGCGGTCGAGATCATGACCTAGTCTGACCATGCCCGAGCAGCGTGACTGGTTGGTCCGCGGCGTGGTCCGCGGGGTCCACGGGGTCCGGGGACTGCTTAAGGTGCGCCTCTCGACCGACTTTCCGGAGCGCGTCCTCGAGGCCACCGAACTGACCCTGCGCTACCCCGACGGCCGCATCGAGCCGCACCGCGTGGAGCGGATCACCGCCTACCGCGAAGGTGTGTTGCTCAAGCTGGCCGGAGTCGACGACCGCAATGCGGCCGAGGCGTTCCGCGGGGTCGAGCTGGTCGCCGCAGTCGATGAGCTGCCGCCCCTGGGGCCCAACGAGAACTACTGGCACGAGCTGGTCGGCTTGCGCGTGGTCTGCGAGGACGGGACCGAAGTGGGCACCATCGCCGAGATCCTGCGCACGGGCAGCAACGAGGTCTACGTGACCGAAGTGCCCTCGGCGACCGGCCGGAGCACCCGCCCCGGACCGCTGATCCCGGCCATCCCCGAGGTCGTGCTGAAGGTCGACCCGGCCGCCGGTGTGGTCACCATCCGGCCCCTGCCCGGCCTGTTGGACGAGGACTGAGAGAGCTATGCGTTGCGAGGTAGTCACCGCCGCGCCCGAAGTACTGTCGGGCTGGAGCCAGACCTCGATGATCGGTCGAGGTCAGGCCGCGGGGGCGCTCGAGGTCGTCTGCTGGGACGTACGCGAGTACGGGCTCGGCAGCTACGGCGCGATCGACGACTACCCGTATGGCGGCGGTGCGGGCATGCTGTTGCGGCCCGAGCCGCTGGCGGCCGCGATTGAGGCGGCCGTGGCGGCTGACCCGCGGCCCGCGCGCACGCTTCTGCTCTGCCCGCAGGGCGAGGTCTTCAGCCAGACCAAGGCCCGCGAGCTGGCCGACTGCGAGCGGCTGGTCCTGGTCTGTGGGCGGTACGAAGGGCTGGACGAGCGGGTCCGCGAGGCCCTGATCGACGAGGAGATCTCGGTCGGGGACTATGTGTTGACCGGCGGTGAGCTGGCCGCGATGGTCGTCATCGAGGCCACAGCGCGCCTGCAGCCGGGGGTCCTGGGCGACCTGGAGTCGACGAGCGAGGAGTCGCATAGCGAGCCGCTACTGGAGTATCCCCAGTACACGCGGCCGGCGGTGTGGCGGGGCCACGAAGTCCCCGAGGTGCTGCTCGCCGGGCACCACGAACGAGTCCGCCTCTGGCGGAGGCAAGAGCAATTGCGTCGCACATTGGAGCGTCGGCCCGACCTGGCCGCCCACTGGCGACCGAGCGAGGAAGACCGGCGCCTGTTGGCGCGGATAGTGTGAGGAAACCATGAATAAGAGCCTGATCAAGCATGTCGAAGCGCTCAACAGCGCCGAGCTGAACATCAACCCCGAGTTGATCCCGCCGTTCAATGTCGGCGACACCCTGCGCATCGAGATCGAGGTCACGGAGGGTCAGCGCGTGCGCAACCAGCCGTTCCAGGGCGTGGTCATCCGCCGCAACGGCGGCGGCCAGGCCGCGACCTTCACCCTGCGCCGCGTCGCCTCTGGTGTCGGTGTCGAGCGCACCTTCCCGCTGCTGAGCCCCAAGATCAAGTCGATCTCGGTCGTCCGCCGCGGTAAGGTCCGCCGCGCCCGGCTCTACTACCTGCGCGAGAAGATCGGCCGCGCCGGCCGCATCAAGGAAGCTGACCGCGAGCGCTCCACGACCAGCTAGTCCGCCGCTCGTGACCCTGGTCACATCCGGCCGGCCCCGAGGCACCTCCCTCGGGCCGGCCGGTCCCTGCATGGCCAGCCTACCGGAGACCTAGCCCGTGGAGTGGGGACAGCTGTTCACCGAACGGAGCACCCAGCTCGTCCTGGGTGCGGTCGCCCTGCTCGTGCTGATGCGCGTGCTCCTGCCCTTCACCGCCGCGGACACCCCGCTCGGCCGGCTCATCCTCTGGTTCTGGAGCCCCGAGGCGCGCACCGGCGCGGTCGACGAACCCCTGCGCCGCGCCACGCTGCGCAACATGGACGCCACCCTGCTCGCCTTGGTCGTCGTCCTCGGCGTCGTCCGCCCGCTGGTGCTCAGCGCCTACTACATCCCCTCCCAGTCCATGGAGCCGACCCTCTACGGCCGCAAGATGGTCCACCAACTCTCCGGCACCCAACGCGCCACGGGCCAGGGCTCGCCGCGCATGGACCGCGTCCTGGTCAACCGCTACGTCTATCACCTGCGCGACCCCCAACGCGGCGAGATCGTCGTCTTCCTGCCGCCGGCCAGCGCCATGCCGGGCCAGCGCCGCGAGGCGTTCGTCAAGCGCCTGATCGGCCTCCCGGGCGACATCGTCCAGGTCCGCGACCACCACGCCTGGGTCAACGGCCACCCACTCGACGAGCCGTACCTCCCCCGCTTCGTCGAGTACAGCCGCGGCCCGCTGCGCAACTTCGGGCCGTTCACCGTGCCCGCCGGCGAGTATCTCTTCCTCGGCGATAACCGCGCCAATTCCGCCGACTCTCGCGCCTGGGGCACCGTCCCCCGCGCGGACCTCATCGGGCGCGCCATGTGTACCTTCTGGCCGCTGGTCGCCCGCGACCCCGATCGGCCCGAAGCTCGCCCCACTTTCGGCCCGCGCCTGTTAGGCTGATGTCCATGTCCGACTGGCAAGCGCTCCTGGCCGAACCGACCACCCGCATCGTCCTCTGGCTGATCGCCGGCATGGTCGTCATGCGCGTGCTGCTGCCGCTGGTCAGCCCGCGGTCGGCGTTGGGCCGGCTGATCCTCTGGTTCTGGCACCCCGATGCGCGCCGCGCCGACGGCCAGGTCGATGACGACCTGCGCCGGACCACGCTGCGTAACATGGACAGCACGCTGATCGCCCTGCTACTGGTCTTCGCCGTGGTCCGCCCGTTCGTCCTCGGTGCCTACTACATCCCCTCGGCCAGCATGGAGCCGACCATCTACGGCGAGCCGCGCGGCCGCCAGGACCGGGTCCTGGTCAACAAGTACGTCTACCGCCTGCGCGCGCCCCGCCGCGGCGAAATCATCGTCTTCCGCGCCCCACTCGAAGCCACCGGCGGGCCCGTCCAGCAGGACTTCATCAAGCGCCTCATCGGCCTGCCCGGTGACACTGTCCAGGTCCGCGACCACCGCGCCTATGTCAACGGCGAACCGCTGGCCGAGCCGTACCTGCCCGCCGACCTGGCCGATGCCTCGACCCGCCTGGCCAACTGGGGGCCGCGGCAGGTGCCCGCGGGCCACTACTTCGTCATGGGCGACAACCGCGACAACTCAGCCGACTCGCGCGCCTGGGGCTTTGTCCCGGCCTACGACGTCCACGGCCGGGCGATGTGCGTCTTCTGGCCGCCGGTCGCCGGTAATCCACTCGATCCCGCCGCAGGGCCGCAGTTCACCCTCCGCCTGCTGCGGTAGCGGCGCCGCACGTTTCGGGGTATAGATCAGCGTGATGCGACGCCCACCCGACCGGCTCGAAGTCCTCCTCGCCGCCCGCGACGCGCGGCCGCTGTCCCGCAGCGAACGCGCCGAGCTGGCCGCCCTCCTGCGCGACCACGGCCGCCTGGAAGAGGCCGAACTGCTGGAGCAGCTACCCACCGCCCCGCCGCCCGCCCCAGCCG
>DHNJ01000035.1:0-737 GCA_002409445.1 Armatimonadetes bacterium UBA5419
GGTCCCAGTTAGGGTGGTCCCGGTTAGGCGGTGGCTAGGCTTGGCTTGACGGTGGGGCCGCCACCCCGTACGCTCGCGGCCATGGACGACCTGCCGGAGTTCACCTGGCACTCACGCGGGTACCTGCCCCACTGGGAGGCCGGCGAGCGTCCGCAGTTCCTCACGTACCGGCTAGCCGACACATTGCCCCACCATGTCGTCGACGAGTTGTGTGCTGAGCTGCAGGCGCTGCGGCCGGGCCGCTGGCAAGCTAGCCTCCACAGCCGCCTCGAGCGTTACCTCGACCAGAGCGTCGGAGCTTGTTACCTAGCTCGGCCGGCGGTCGCCCAGATCGTGCAGAACAGCCTGCTCCAGCATGACGCAGCGGCCTACCGTCTGCTCGAGTGGGTCATCATGCCGAATCATGTACATGCCCTGCTCGTGCCGATCCCGCCCGAGACGCTGACCAGCATCATGCGCGGGCACAAAGGCAGCACGGCCCGCGCAATCAACCCGTTGCTCGGTCGGACA
Organism: Armatimonadetes bacterium UBA5419; assembly: GCA_002409445.1. Lineage (GTDB taxonomy): Bacteria > Armatimonadota > UBA10988 > UBA10988 > UBA10988 > UBA10988. The sequence goes on from DHNJ01000035.1 coordinate 511, forward strand.
GGCCGCTTCTGGCACCCAGACTACTACGATCGCCTGGTCCGCGACGAGGAACACCTAGTCCGCGTCCGTAACTACATCGCCCGCAATCCGGTTGCTGCCGGCCTCTGCGGCCGACAGGAGGACTGGGTCTTCTCGAGCTGTCACGTACGTCCGTAGGCTGGCGGGGGCCCGAGCACCAGACGCTGACCGGACCAAAGCACAACTGGGACCACCCTAACTGGGACCGC
>DHNJ01000035.1:875-9954 GCA_002409445.1 Armatimonadetes bacterium UBA5419
CCTAACTGGGACCGCGGACGTGAACGTCCGCACGGCCACGTGGGTCACCTAGCCCGGATGACCAAGGCTGCCCCCTTCGGACCACGTTGCTGACGGGGTCTGATTGGCACTACGGGTCTGGGGCCACGGTGATCGTGCGGACGTTCACGTCCGCGGTCCCAGTTAGGGAGTCCGGTCACGGACGTGGTCTGGTTAACGAGGCTAGGCCGGGCCGGCCGGTCCCCCCATGCCCGACTTGTGGCACACTGTAGGGGCGGTTGAAGGAGGTAGAGCGATGCGGGTTTTGGTGACAGGTGGGGCGGGGTTTATTGGGTCGCATGTCTGCGAGCTGCTGGCGGCGCGGGGCGACGAGGTGCATATCTTCGATGACCTCTCGAACGGCAAGCGCGAGAACGTGGCACCGGGCGCGACGTTGCATCAGGGCAGCCTCGTCGACGCGGCCGCGACGCGGGCGGTGCTCGCGGAGGTGCGGCCGGCGCAGGTCTTCCATCTGGCCGCGCAGGTCAGTGTCATCGAGTCGATGAAGGACCCGCACAACGATTTGGACCGCAACGTGGGGGGGATGATCAACCTGTTGGCAGCCTGCCGCGAGAACGGGCAGCCGAAGATCATCTATTCGAGTACCGGCGGCGCGATCTATGGTGAGCCGCGGGTCGAGGACCTGCCGGTCGACGAGACCTATCCCGAGCGGCCGCTGTCGCCCTATGGGCTGACCAAGCTGACCGCCGAGCGGTACCTCTGGCTCGAGGGCGCGGTCCACGGCCAGCCGTACGCGGTCGTGCGCTATGCCAATGTCTACGGCCCGCGCCAGGACCCGCATGGCGAGGCGGGCGTGGTCGCGATCTTCACCCAGCGTTTGTTCGACGGGCGGGTCTGCACGGTGTTTGGCGACGGCGAGCAGACGCGCGACTTCGTCTACGTGGGCGATGTGGCGCGCGCGACGGTCGCCGCGGCCGACGCCGAGTCGGGCCAGATCTTCAATGTCGGCACCGGCCTCGAGACCTCGGTCAACCAGGTCGTCGCCGCGCTGCGGGCGGCCTGGGGCGGCGAGATGCAGGTGACCCACGCGGACGCGCGGCCGGGCGAGGTGCTGCGCATCTGCCTGGACGTGAGCAAGATCGAGCGCGTGCTGGGCTGGCGGCCGGAGGTCGACTTCGCCGAGGGCATCCAGCGCACGGTCGACTCGTTCCGCTAAGCAGCGCCGATGAACATCCTGATCGTCAAGCTCGGTGCGATCAGCGACGTGATGTTCGTCACGCCTCTCGTGGAGGCGCTCAAACGCGTCCACGCGAACCCGCATATCGACTGGCTGGTCGGCCCGATCGCCGAGCCGGTGCTCCGCGGGCACCCCGACCTGCGGCGGCGGATCATCTTCCACGGTTTCCGCGGCGGCCTGCAGCGCATGGCCACAACGTTCGGCCGCCTGCTGCGGATCTGGCGGTCGAACTATGACCTGGTGCTCCTGCTCGAGCGCGGCTGGTTCTTCCAGCTGCTGGCCGCCGGCACCGAGTCGCCGCGGCGAGTGGGCTATCGGGGCCAGCTGGCGCGCATCTGTCTGACCGACACGGTACCGTTCGACGTCGAGAAGCACGAGACCGAGCGCTACCTCGACACCCTGCGCGCGCTGGGCCACAACGTGGTCAATACCGGCTTGCACCTGGCTCTGACGTACGAGGCGCAGGTCACCGTCGACCTGCTGCTCCAGCGCGCGGAGGGCGGGCCGCCGTACATCGCGATTGCGCCGGGCGGCGGGGTCAATCCGCTGACGACCTCGCTGATCAAGCGCTGGCCGGTCGAGTCGTATGCCCAGGTCGCCCGCGAGCTGCGCCACCGCGCGACGGTCGTCGTCGTCGGCACCAAGGACGAGGCGGCGGCCTGCGCCGGCGTGGCGCGCGCGGCGGGGCCGGCGGCGATCAACACCTGCGGCGAGCTCGACCTGCCGCAGATGGCCGCGATGCTCGCCCGCTGCGACGTGGTCGTGGCTAACGATAGCGCGCCGCTGCACATCGCCGCCGCCGTCGGCACGCCGACCGTGGGCATCTTCGGCCCGACCGACCCCCGCCGCCGCGCGCCGCTCGGCCCGACCCACCGCTACCTCTGGAACCCGCCGCCCTGCGGCCCCTGCGCCCGGCCCGAGCTGGTCGGCCCGCGCTACAAGTGGCAGTGTACGCGGCTCGAGGACCCGCTGCGCTGCCTGCACGACATCACGCCGGCGCTCGTGCTCGAGGCGATTGACCAGGCGCTGGCCGGCGTCCTGTGGCATGAGACGACGCCGTTCCGCGGGGTGGGCTAGACTAGGGCCGGCCACACGCCCTGGGAGTTGTTGTCGTGGATCCCCGTCTTCGTCATCGCATCGACCAGTTGCGCGCGCAGCTCGCCGCGCAGACCGGGCAGCCGCTGGCCGCCGTGGGCATCGTCCGCGCCCCGCTGCGCGTCGCGCTCCTGGGCGCCCATGTCGACCACCAGCTCGGCGCGGCGCTCGGGTGCGCGCTGGACCAGTGCGTCCTGCTCGCCTTCGTGCCCGAACCCAGCGGCCGGGTCACCCTGCGCAGCGCCAACTTCCCCGGCACCGTCGAGTTTGACCTGGCCCGCTTGGCCGAGAGCCGGCCGCCGGCGGACGACTGGGGCGCCTACGCCCACGGCGCGGCGAGCGCGCTGGCCGGCGCGTACCCGCTGTCCGTCGGTCTGACCGGCCTGGTCGCCGGCAGCCTGCCGATCGGCGGGCTCAGCTCCTCGGCGGCGGTCGACGTGGCCTATTTGCTCGCTCTGCAGCGGGTCAACGGCCTCGATCTCGACCTGGCGGCGAACATCGCCCTGGCCCAGCGGGCCGAGGGCGAAGGCCTCGGCCTGCGCACGGGCACCCTCGACCAGACGCTGATCCTCGCCGGCCGCGCGGGCCACCTGACGCACCTGGACTTCGCCCGCGAGACCATCGACCACCTGCCGCACCCGCCCGACCGCGCCTTCGATCTGATCATCGTTCACAGCGGCGAGAGCCGAGCGCTGGTCGGTTCGGGGTACAACGAGCGGGTCGGGCAGTGCGAGGAGGCGGCGCGGCGGCTGCTCGCGGCGGCCGACCTGCCGGTGCCCGCGCGGCCGCGGCTGGGGCTGGTGCCGGCGGACGCGTACGAGGCGGGGCTGGGGGCGCTGCCGGCGCCGCTGGACCGGCGCGCGCGGCACTTCCGCGATGAGGTCTCGCGGGTGCGCGAGGGCGCGGGGGAGTGGGCGCGCGGCGCGTTCGACCGGTTCGGCGCGCTGATGGCCGAGTCGGGGCGCAGCTCGCTGGAGCAGTACGAGAGCGGTAGCCCGGCGCTGGCCAGCCTGCACGAGGTGCTGAACGCGGCGCCGGGGGTCTGGGGCGCGCGGTTCTGCGGCGCGGGGTTTGGCGGCTCGGCGGTGGCGCTGGCCGACCCCGCCTACCGCGAGCAAGTCTTGGCGACGATCTGGCGCGAGTACACGCGGGCGCAGCCGGAGCTGGCGGCGCGCGCGCAGGTCTGTTTCGCCAGCCCGGCGGCCGGCGCGGAGGTGTGGTGATGGGTCTGGGCGCGGGATTTCAGGCGGTCATTCTGGCGGCGGGCGCGGGCAAGCGGCTGCGGCCGCTGACCCTCTCGCGGAGCAAGGCGCTGGCGCCGCTGGTCGGCCAGCCGATGCTCGCGCGGGTCGTCGAGACGCTCGGCCATTGCGGGCTGTGGCGGGTCATCGTCGTGACCTCCGCACCGGACGACGACGTGGCGCGCTGGTGCGCTGCCTACCGCGGGCGCAGCGAGATCCAGGTCGTCGTGCAGCCCGAGCGGCTCGGTATGGGCCACGCGCTGGCCTGCGCGGCGCCGCGGCTGGAGGGGCCGTTCGTCCTGCACGCTTGCGACACGCTGATCGAGGGCACGACGCTGGAGATGCTCCTGCGCCGCCACCTGACCCTCGAGGCGCGGGCGACCCTGGCCCTCGAGCAGCTGACCAGCCCCGAGGCCATCGCCCGCAGCGGCATCGTCGCGCTGGACGGCGAGCGGGTCGTCAAGATCGTCGAGAAGCCGAAGCCGGAGGAGGCGCCGAGCGACCTCTGCGCGATCCCGGTCTACGTGTTCGAGCCGCGGCTGCTCGAGTACCTCGCCGAGCTGGAGCCGTCGCCGCGCGGCGAGCTGGAGCTGCAGCCAGCGATCCAGATGTTGATCGACCGCGACGGCGCGGTCTATGGCCACCGCATCGAACGGCGCTGGCAGATCACCACGACCGACGACCTGCTGGCGATCAACCGCGCCTGGCTGGACGACGGCCACACCCAGCGCACGGGCGCGGCCGAGTGCCTGGACCCGGTCTGGATCGGCGCCGACGTGGAGTTCGCCGCCGGTTGCCGGGTCGGGCCCCATACTGTCATCGAGTCCGGCGCGCGGATCGGCGCGGGGGCGGTGATCGAGGACTCGGTCATCCTCGCCGACGCCCAGATCCCCGAAGGGGCGCGGATTCGGGGCGAGGTCGTCGCGGGTCTTGACAGCTAACGGCGCCCAGCACACAATGCCTACTATCACAGTAGGTAATGAAGGCAAGGAGACAGTGAGATGTCAGAGGCAGGATGGTCCGGGTTCGATACGCGGGCGATTCACGCGGGCCAGGCGCCCGATTCCGACACCCTTTCGCGCGCGGTGCCGCTCTACCAGACGTCGTCGTACGTGTTCCGCTCGAGCGAGCATGCGGCCAACCTGTTCGCGCTGAAGGAGTTCGGCAACATCTACACGCGGATCATGAATCCGACGACGGATGTGCTGGAGCAGCGGCTGGCAGCCCTCGAGGGTGGGGTGGGTGCGTTGGCGGTGGCCAGCGGCATGTCGGCGATCGCGCTGGCGGTGTTGAACATCGCGGGCGCGGGCCAGAACATCGTCAGCTCGAGCTACCTCTACGGCGGCACGACGAACCTCTTCCGCTACACGTTCAAGCGCCTGGGCATCGAGACCAAGTTTGTCGACACGCGTGACCCGGCCAACGTGGCGGCGGCGATCGACGAGAACACGCGGCTGGTCTTCCTCGAGTCGGTCGGCAACCCGAAGAACAACGTGGACGACCTGGAGGCGATCTCGGCCATCGCCCATGAGGCGGGCGTGCCGGTCATCGTCGACAACACGGTGCCGACGCCGGCGCTGTTCCGCCCGTTCGAGCATGGCGCGGACATCGTGGTCCATTCGCTGACCAAGTACATCGGCGGCCACGGCACGAGCATCGGCGGCGCGATCGTCGATAGCGGCAAGTTCGACTGGACCAACGGCAAGTTCCCCGAGCTGACCGAGCCCGACCCCAGTTACCACGGCGTGAGCTACACGGCCGCGCTGGGCAATCTGGCCTACATCATCAAGGCGCGGGTCACGCTGCTGCGCGACCTGGGCCCGGCGCTCAGCCCGTTCAACAGCTGGCTGTTTATCCAGGGTCTGGAGTCGCTGCGCCCGCGCGTGCGCCAGCACTCGGAGAACGCGGTCGCCGTGGCGCAGTTCCTGGAGCAGCACCCGGCGGTCAGCTGGGTCGAGCACCCGAGCCTGCCCAGCCACCCGGACCACGAGCGCGCCCAGCGCTACTTCCCGGATGGCTACCCGGCGATCGTCGGCTTCGGCATCAAGGGCGGCACGGCCGCCGGTGCGAAGCTGATCGACTCGGTCAAGCTGCTGAGCCACCTGGCCAACATCGGCGACGCGAAGACGCTGGTCATCCACCCGGCCTCGACCACCCACCAGCAGCTGACCGACGAGGAGCGGCTGGCCAGCGGCGTGTCGAACGACTTCGTGCGCTTGGCCATCGGCCTGGAGGACGCGGCCGACATCATCGCCGACCTCGACCAGGCCCTGGCCGCGAGCCAAGCCTAACGCCCGATCCTAGCTAGATCACCCGCCACGCGCCCCTCGGAGACCGGGGCGCGTGGTGGTGTTTGGGGCAATGATAGCCCGGGACCGCGGACACTCCTGTCCGCAGATTGCCGGTTCCGGTTCGGCGAGGGGTGGTCCGTAGAGTTACGTTGGCTGCGGACAAGAGTGTCCGCGGTCCCGGGCGGGCAGGGAGGGGGCGCAGCGCGGCGAAAGCAGGGGGTGTGGAGGACAAGATGCGATTGATAGTTGCCCTGGCCCTGCTTGCCGTCGCGGCGGGGGCGCAGCCGTTGCCGTTCACCGGCGTCAACCTGGCCGGCGGCGAGTTCTATGGCCCGAAGCGCGGCGAGCGGCCGACCTACGGCACCAACTTCGTCTACCCGGGCAACACCGACTACGCCTACTTCGCCTGGCATGGCGCCAACCTATTCCGCGTGCCGTTCCGCTGGGAGACGATCCAGCCCGAAGCGGGCGGCGAGCTCGATGCCGAGATGCTCGGCCGGCTAGTTCACAGCGTTGAGCTGGCGACCAACAAGGGCTACTACGTCCTCCTCGACCCGCACAACTACGCCCGCTACTACGGCGACCTGATCGGCTCGGAGACGGTCTCCAGCGCCGATTTCGCTGACTTCTGGGTGCGCCTGGCCGGCGTCTTCGGCAGCAACCCGCGGGTCTGGTTCGGGCTGGTCAATGAGCCGAACGGCATCAGCGCCGCGGCCTGGTTCGACATCGCCGCCGAGGCGGTGACCGCGATCCGCGCGGCCGGCGCGACGAACCTGATCCTCCTGCCCGGCACCGCCTATTCCGGCGCGCACTCGTGGCAGTCGGACTGGTACGGCGGTGCCAACGCGGCGGCCGTCGGGCGCGTCGTCGACCCGCTGGACCACATGATCCTCGAGGTCCACCAGTACTTTGACGGCGACAGCAGCGGGACCAAGGACGAAGTCGTCAGCCCGACCATCGGCTCCGAGCGCGTCGCCGGCTTCGTCGACTGGTGCCGGGCCAACGGCTACCGCGCGCTGCTGGGCGAGTTTGGCCTGCCGCGCTCGCCCGAGGGCCAGGCGACGCTGGCCGACCTGATGGCCAGCATGGAGCGTGACCGCGACGTCTGGATCGGCTGGACCTGGTGGGCGGCGGGCAGCTGGTGGCCGGAAGATTACGTGTTCTTGCTCCAGCCCAAGCCGGGCGAGAAGCCGCAGATGTCCTGGCTGCTGCCGCACCTGAGCGGCGACCGCAAGCCGACCGTCACGCTGACCATCGCCGGCGTCGAGACGCGCGAGCTGGTCTGCGGCGACCAGGTGACTCTGACCGCGCCGGCGCCGCCCGCGGGCCGCGCGTTCGGCCGCTGGACCGGCGACGTGGCCTGGCTGGCCGATGCCGCGGCGGCCGAGACGACACTGACCGTGCCCTACCGCAACCTGACCCTGGGGCTGGTCTGGGAGTAACCCCATGCGCGGTCTGTGGCCGCTCTGCTTGGCGCTGGCGGCGGCTCCGCTGCCCGCGCAGGTGACGCTCTCGGGCGACACGTCGCGTCCCGAGATGAGCGTCTTCGCACCGCACGAGCCGGTCGAGCTGACCTTCACCGTCGCCGGACGGACCGCGGCGACCGGGCCGCTGACCCTGGCGCTCGAGGTCGTCGATGTGCACGACCGCGCGCTGACCAGCGCCGAGCTGACCGTGCCCGCGGGCGAGGGCGAGTGGACCGGCACCTGGGCCGCGCCGGCGGGCGCGCTGGGCTTCTACCGCGTGCGCGCGCGGCTCTCTAACGGTGTTGAGATGGCCGCGTTGGGCACCCGCCCGGCCGGTTACCTGACCTACGCGGTCCTGCCCGACCCGGCCACGCGGCCGGAGTACCCCGCGGCCGAGACGTTCTACGGCATGCAGGGCGGGTTCAACGACCGGGTCAACGTCGTGCCCTGGCTCGGAGTGCGCTGGATGCTGGGCAGCTATGACTGGCGCCGGCTGGAGCCCGACCGGCCCGGCCAGTTCGCCGAGACCCACGCCGCGCGCGGCGGCCGCCAGGCGACCAACCCGTGGCAGGTCGACGGCCAGCCGTGGGTCACCTACCCGCTGCCGACGCTGTTCATGGCGCCGCCCTGGGCCCTGACCCCGGAGACCGCGGCGTATGTGACCGGCTCGCTGACGCCCGAGGGCGAGACGGCCTGGGTCGAGTACTGCGGGGTGGCGGCGGCCGCCTTCGCCGCCGAGCGGCCCGAGCTGCCCCAGCGGCTGTACCAGATCACCTGGGAGCCGGTCTACCCGTGGGGCTTCCGCGGCACGACCGCCGAGCTGGTGCGCGTTTACGAGCTGGCCTACCCCGCGATCCACGCCGCCGACCCGGCCGCCGTGGTCCTCGGGCCGACGGGCGCGGGCATCTCCGCGGGCGATGTCGAGTGGAACGCGCGCCTGCTCGCCGCCGGCCTGGGCGCCTACATCGACGCCTTCTCCATCCACCCCTACCACCCGCTGCCGCCCGAGCGGAACGGCCTGGTCGAGCATGTGCGCGCCCTGCGCGAGGTCATCCGCACCCATCTCGGCCGCGACCTCGACTGCTACGGCACCGAGCAGGGCTGGGCCACCAACGACGACCCCAGCCGCGAGCTGCTCCAGGCCCAAGGCCTCACGCGGGCCCATCTAATCATGTTAGGTGAGGGTTTCCGCGCCAATTTCGGCTTCTACATCGCCGATTACCCGGCCGAACCCGGTTACGGCTACTTCTACAACCTGAACCCGAACATCCCGTATGGCACCGACAAGATGAGCCCGAAGCCGGTCGCCGCGGCCTTCGCCCAGCAGACCATGCTGCTCGAGGGTCACCGCTCGGCCGGGGCGATTGAGTGGCTCGGCGACACGGCGCTGGGCTACGCCTACGAACGCGGGCCGGAGGTCACGCTGGCACTGTGGGATTGGGGCGACGCGCCGCGCGAGGTCAGCCTGCCGGTCGGCGTCGAGCAGGTCGTCGTCCACGACTGGCTTGGCGGCGAGCGCACCGTGGCGACGCCGGGCGGGACGCTGGCGCTGACCCTGGGGCCGGAGCCGCGGTACGTCGTCGGTGTCGCGGCGAGCGTCTGGGGCAGCACGGCGGTGCGGCCGATCGAGCTGGAGCCGAGCGGCTGGAGCGGCTACCCCGGCGCGTCGATCACGGTCACGGGCAGCGCCGACACCGCGGCCGAGGGCACGCTGCGCGTCGAGCTGGACCCGCGGCTGGGGCCGAGCCCGGCGCCGGTGCCCTGGCCCGC
>DHNJ01000276.1:0-5651 GCA_002409445.1 Armatimonadetes bacterium UBA5419
GCGCCGGCGCGCTGACCCCGGACCAGCGGCGCGCACGCCTAGCCGGCCTGCGCTGGCCCGCGGGGTTCACCGGCGAGTGGGCTGGTGGCGCCGCGCAGACCGGCGTCGCGGCTAACGAGATCGTCCGCGGGCCGGCCGACCGCCCGCGGGTGGCCCTCACCTTCGACGGCAACTGGGAGGACGGCCCGGTACCCGAACTGCTCCAGATTCTCGCGGCCCGTGGCCTACAGGCGACGTTCTTCGTCACGGGCGACTTCTGCCGCCGCTTCCCAGGTGCCATCCGCGCGGTCGCCGAGGGTGGCCATGAGGTCGCCAACCACTCGATGACTCACCCCGCGTTCACCAAGCTCAGCGACGCGGGCGTGCTCGCCGAGCTCGAGAAGGCAGAACGGGAGATCGTCGCGCTCGCCGGCGACGCCTACCGCCCCTACTGGCGCCCGCCGTTCGGCGACCGCGACACACGCGTCCTGCGCCTAGCGATCAAGAACGGGTTCATCCCCATCTACTGGACCGCCGACACCCTCGACTGGCAGAAGCAGGCGACTGCCGCGAGCGTGCTCCAGCGCCTGACCAAACTCGGCCTGAAGCCCGGCGCGATCATCCTCCAGCACATCGGGTCCGGGCCCACCCTCGAAGCGCTGCCGGGCGAACTAGACTTGCTGGCAGAGCACGGCTTGCAGCCCGGCTCGCTAGGTCAGCTGTTCGGCTAGGTCAGTGTCCCGCCGGGTCGGTCGGCCCGGCGCCGCGCGGCCGGCGCGGGACGGGGCTGGAACTCTTCTCCGCGTCGTAGTAGACCTCGCCGCGGAGGCTGATCTTGAACACGCCCAGCCCCGGCAGCCGGCGCACGAGCTCGTCGAGTTGGTGGCGGTTCATGAACTCCAGCTGCAGCCGGACGAGCGCGGTCGATTGGCCCGCCGACGAGGCGATGGGCGCGGAAATGGTGTTGGCCTCGGTGATGTTGACCCCGACTTCGCTCATTAGCCCGGTCAGGTCACGCAGCAGACCGACCCGGTCGTGCGCGCGCACCTCCAGCGGCACGTGGTACAGCGAGTGCTCGGCATCGCTCCAGTTAACCTCAATCACCCGCTCCGGCTCCCGGTTGCGCCAGTGCGGCAGGTTCGGGCAGTCGGTGCGGTGGATTGCGATGCCGGTCGTGCGCGTGATGTAACCAACGATATCGTCACCCGGTAGCGGCTGGCAGCACTTGGCCCGCCGGAACAACACGTTCGAGGCGCCGCTGACCGAGAGCTGGCCCTGCTGGTTGGTCTCGCGGCTGGGCCGGACCGTGATCGCATCGGGTTCGTCGGCCAGCCCGGCGGCAATCTCGGCCTGCTCGATGTCGTCGCGGATGAGGTTGAAGATCTGCTCGGCCGAGACCAAATGCTCGCCGATCGCCGAGAGCATCTGCTCGCTGTTGGGGTAGCCGCGGCGGTGGGCGACCCGCATCAGCACGTCCTCGACCGGCTGGTCGGTGCTCCGGCGCCGCTGGGCGGCGGGCAGCGCGTGGTCGCGGCGGAGCAGGTCTTTGTAGTCGCACTTCTGGCGGCGCGCCTCGTCGGCCAGCAGGGCGCTACCCGTCTCCACCAGCGTCGCCCGCTCGTGGCGCCGCAAGTAGGCGCGGATCCGCGCACGCGCCGAGGAGGTCTGCACCCAGCGCAGCCAGTCGCGGCTTGGCCCGGTGTTCTCGCGGCACAGGATCTCGACCGTCTCGCCATTCTGCAACTGATAGGAGAGCGGCACGATCCGCCGCCCGACGCGCGCGCCCACGCACGTGTGGCCCACCTCGGTATGGATGCGGTAGGCGAAATCCACCACCGTCGCCCCCCGCGGTAGACCGATCACATCGCCCTTGGGCGTGGTGACAAAGATGTCGTCTTCGTCGAGGGTCGCTTCGAACTCGCTGAGGAAATCACCGTCGGACTCGTCGGTCTCGTCGGCGCGCATCAGCGTCTCAAGGCGCAGCCGCATCTGCGTGATGCGCTCGGCCATCACCTCGTTGACCTCGCCGTCCGCCTTGTAGCGCCAGTGCGCCGCGACCCCATACTCAGCGTGCCGGTGCATATCCCACGTGCGGATCTGGACCTCCATTGGCCCGTGGCCCGGCACGATCACCTTCGTATGGATCGACTGGTAACCGTTCGGCTTGGCATGCGAGATGTAGTCGTTGAAGTGCTCCTGCTGATGCGGCCAAAGGTTATGCACGATGCCGAGCATCATGTAACACTGGGGGCTGGTGTCGCAGATAACCCGGATCGCCTCGAGGTCGTAGATCTCGTCAAAATCAACCCCTTGGCGTAGCATCTTCTGGTAGATGCTGTAGATGTGCTTGGGGCGGCCCTGGACCTCGACGGTCAGCCCGGCTTTGGTCGCCGCATCCTTAATCCGGTCGACCACCGCGTGGATCTCGACCATGCGCTCGTCCCGCGTGCGAGCCACGCGGCGTTCGATCTCGGCGTAGGCTTCGGGCCGGAGGTAGCGTAGGGCGAGGTCCTCCATCTCCCACTTGATCCGCCAGACGCCGAGCCAGCCGGCTAGCTTAGCGTAGATAACCTCGGTCTCGCGGGCGATCTTGAGCTGCTTCGGCCGCCGCTTGGCGTACAGGGTCTGCATGTTGTGCAGGCGGTCGGCCAGCTTGACGATCAGCACCCGTGGGTCGCGCGAGGCGGCCATTACCATGCGCCGCAGGTTCTCCGCCTGGACCCTGCGCGCCTCGTCGATCCCGCCGACCTCCTCCGGCCCGCCCAAGTTGACCAGGCGCACCGCGGACATCCGCGTCACACCCTCGACCAGTTCGAAAATCGTCTCGCCGAAGCTCTCGCGCAGCTCGTGCGATAACTCATCCTTGAGCCGCTCGTTGAACTGGCGCTGGGTGGTGATCTGCGTCTGGAGCTTGTCCGCCTGGCCCTTCTTGCCCGCCGCGCGCAGCTCGTCGTGGAGGACCTGCGAGGCCTTGATTTCGCGCTCCTCGTCCTGCGCGCAGTCCTCGATCGTGTCATGCAGCATGGCCGCGGCCATGGCGATCTCGTCGGCTTCGACGTCCGCCAGGATGTGACACGCGGCGACCGGGTGAGCGATGTACGGCTCGCCACTCTGGCGCAGTTGGGTCAGGTGGACCTGGGCGGCGAAGGTGTAGGCGCGGCGGAGCAAATCGAAGTCCGCGCTCGGTCGGTACGCACGGAGCCGCACCAGGAGGCGTTCAAACTCCTGGTCGATCTGCTCGTGCGTTTTCGGCTTGGCACTCATCTCCGCGGACCCAACGGCGAGAGCTGCAACAAACAGCGCAACCCAATCAGCGGCGCCGCCAGCGCGGCCGCGGCCGGCCCATAGTGACGCCGCACGTATTTAACCATACTAACATGATGTGCGCGCACCATGGCCACCGGTTGCTGGTCGCTGGCGCGGCCCATCGCGTGGGTCACCACCGCCGAGGGCAGGTACGTCACCTGCCACCCCGCCGCCCACGCCCGCCGACACCAGTCCATGTCCTCGACGTACATGAAGTAGCGCTCGTCCAGCCCGCCCAGCTGCTCGAGCATCTCCGATCGCGCCAGCAGGCACGCACCCGACAGCCAGTCGACCGGCCGCGGCCCATCGTGCGTCCAGTCGCCCATCAGGTAGTCGCGGGTGTAGGGGTTGTTCGGCCACAGCCGGCCCAACAGCGTGTTACGAAACAGGAGTGCGGGCAAGGTCGGGAAGCGCCGGCACGAGTGCTGCAGGCTGCCGTCGGCATTGAGCAGCCGCGGCCCAAGCAGGCCAACCCGCGGCTCGTGGTCGGCATAGGCCACCAGCTGCGCCAACGCGTCGCCGTGGACAACGGTGTCAGGGTTGAGCAGCAGGCGGTACCGGCCGGTGGTCTGGGCCAGGGCCACGTTGTTGCCGGCGGCGAAGCCGAGGTTCGCGCCGGTGGCGATCAGCCGCACCCAGGGGAATCGCTGGCGCACCATCCGGCCGGAACCGTCGTGGCTGCCGTTGTCGACGACGACGGTCTCCGCGGCCAGCCCGGCCAAGGCCGGCCGCACCGACTCCAGGCACCGCGCGAGGTCGGCGCGCGTGTTCCACGAGACGATGATGATGCTCAGATCAAGGGCCATGGACAGGCTATTGTCCGAGTCCGGCGCCGCTCGTGTCAATGGGCTGTGTCACGGGCAGCACTGCAGCGTTGAACCTGGCGGGAGGAACTGCTTGCGGTAAGAAGGAGTCTCGGCGAGCAGCGAGAAGAGACTCGCGCGGAGTGCTTACCATGACAGAATCGACCGGTCCGGGCGGGCCCAAGCCGCCCGGAACCGCTACGACCGACCGACGCGGCTTCCTCGCGCGCGGCGCGGCGGCGCTAGCCCTGCCCTACTTCATCGCAGGCTCGGTGCGCGCTCAGGGCGCGCGCCCCGCGCCCTCCGAGCGCCTGACCATCGCCTCCATCGGCTACGGCAACCAAGGCAGTGGCGACGTGGGCACCTTGATGAACAAGCCACAGCTACAGTATGTGGCCTGTTCGGATGTCCGGTCGAACAAGCTCGCCGAGATGACCAACCGGCTCGAGGGCAAGTTTGGCGCGGGCATCGGCGCCTACGGCGACTGGCGCGCGCTGGTCGACCGCGACGACATCGACCTGGTCCACATTGCCACCCCCGACCACTGGCACGGCGTGATGAGTTGTTGGCTGATGGCCTCCGGCAAGGACATCTACTGCCAGAAGCCGCTCAGCCTGACCGTCGCTGAGGCCTGGGCCATCCACGAGACCGCCCAGCGCTTCGGCCGCGTCTTCCAGACCGGTAGCCAGCAGCGCTCGTCGGGCGAGTTCCTCCGCGCCTGCGAGTATGTGCGCTCGGGCCGGCTGGGTGAGATCAAGCAGGTCAACGTGCAGATCGGCGGGCCGAGCGAAGACCGGCTCTACCCCGCCCAGCCGGTGCCGCCCGAGCTCGACTGGGACATGTGGCTCGGACCGGCGCCCTGGATGCCCTACAACGAGGAGCGTGCCAGCGGTAACTATGGCGGCGGCTGGCGCCAGGTCAAGGACTACTCGGGCGGCATGATGACCGACTGGGGCGCCCACCACTTCGACATCACCCAGTGGGGCCTCGGCAAGGACGGCTCCGGCCCCGACGAGATCCTCGCCCCGGCCGACACGCCCGAGGGCAAGCTGGTCTACGTCTACACGGAGACCGAGGTCGGCAACAACGTCCGCGTCGTCCACCAGGGTCCGGCCAACGGCGTACGCTTCATCGGCGAACTCGGTGAGATCGAGGTCAACCGCGGTCTGATCCGCTCGACGCCCGAGAGCATCCTCGAAGAGCCGCTCGGCGCCGACGCGGTGCGCCTGTATGCGAGCCGGGATCACTTCGACAACTGGCTCGACTGCGTGGTCAGCCGCGAAGCCCCAATCACCGACTCGCTGGTCGGTGCCAGCTCGGTGACTATGTGTCATTTGGGCAACATCGCCCACTGGTCCGGCCGCTCGTTCCGCTGGGACCCCGGGGCGCGCGAGATCATCGCCGACCCCGAGCTGTCCCGCTTCTTGTCGCGCCCGATGCGCGCACCCTGGCACCTGTAGAGGGACGGGGAGGATTCTTCATGAAACGACTGTTCACCGCCGTCTTGATGGGCCTCATGGTGGCCAGCCTGGCGCTCGCCCAGAACGCCGACGCGCTGATCAC
>DHNJ01000276.1:5781-6233 GCA_002409445.1 Armatimonadetes bacterium UBA5419
CAGAACGCCGACGCGCTGATCACCGAGCTCCGCGCCGTGACCGGCGCACCCACCCGTAACGCCACTGAGCTGCGTGCCGCCTACGATGCGGTGCTCGACGCGCTGCTCGTGCCGCTGAGCGATGAGACCAACGAGGACCAGCTGATGCCCCGCGAGGGCGGGCCGATCCTCGCGCGCCAAGGCGCCCAGGTCGCCCTCCGCGACATCGCCCTGCGCAGCACGCGCACCGGCGCCGAGGTTGAGCGCTTGGCCCTCAGCCAGGCGATCGCCGCGCGGCTGGGCCAGGTGCCCAACGTCTATGCGCAGGCCTGGCTCGTGCGGATGCTCGAGTTCATCGGCCGCGCCGAGGCGGTCCCGGCCCTGACCGGGCTGCTGGGCAACGCCGACCCGCTGGTGAGCGACCCCGCTCGCCGCGCGCTGGCCCAGAACCCCAGCCCGGAGGCCGCGGCCGC
>DHNJ01000204.1 GCA_002409445.1 Armatimonadetes bacterium UBA5419
CACTATCGTTGGTCGCATGAGTACCTCCTGTCGATCACGGTTAGTACGGCCACTTGAGGACGAGCAACTTGCCCGCCGACGGCGCGCGGTGGGACTCGATGAACACGACGTTGTCGTCGGTCACCGCGACGGCCCGCCGGAACAGTGCTTGGTGGGTGGGGAAGAGTCGCTGCAGGTACATGGGTATCCCGGACGCCGGCCAGAGCACCGCGTGCTGCCGGCCGGCCTGGTCGGTAATCGAACCGACGACCAACCCCGCCGCGTTGCTGTAGACGGCGCGCGCGGTCTTGGTGTCTGGCTCCCAGCGCAGGTTGTTCGAGAAGCTGTCCGGCTGGCCATAGCGGATGGCGAGCTCCGACGGGCTCTGGCCCGCCATCAGCCTCGTGAAGCCGACGGCGACCTCCTTCGCGGTCACATGCAGCACGTTCGTTGCGGTGGCCGCCACCGGGCTCTCGAACTCGAACGGGCCTTCGGGCGCGCCGTTGCGCGGCAGGCGCCAGTACCACTGACGGCGTTGCTGTGGGAAGAGCATCCCGTAGGCGAGTCCACTGTCCGTGATGCCATAGGCCCGCCCCTCCTCGCCGCCGGCCACCTCCGGCCGCAGGGGCAAGGGGACCGGCTCCGCATCAAAGCGCGGCCAGTACAGCGGCTTGTCGGGGCTCAGCGCCTCCCAGCCAACCATCTGCCCCCAGCGGTTGATGCCGGTGATGTAGGCGGTACGTCCCGGGCTGACCTGCTTGACGCGCACCGGCGTCGCGTCCGCGCTGGACCAGTAGAGCAGGCCCGCCCCGTTGTCCAACGCCCGCCCAACCACCGCGCCATTGATGTTCAGCGCATCGACAGCCAGCTTCTGGCCCTCGGTCAGCGGCTTCAACTCCACCCTCTGCGCGTTGTAGTTGGCGTAGTAGAGCGGCGCGCCAGTCGCGTCGTGGGCGACGAACATGCCGTTCGGCGCCACCGCGCGGAACGACTCGAGGCTGTAGTACGTCTTCGGGAACTTCAGATCGGCGTTGTCCCCGGGGTCGCCACCACCACCCCCATCACCACCGCCCCCGCCACCACCACTACCGCACGCCGCCAGCCCGGCGGCCAGGGCCAGCAGGCCCGCGCGGAGTAGAGACACTATCGTTGGTCGCATGAGTACCTCCTGTCGACGAGCCGCGACACGCCGGGGCGCTGCACCGCGACCAGCCGCGGGCAGCCGACCGGATGCTGCGGACATCGTCCTCCAGATGGTCCTATCCTAAAGCGCGCGGGCCGCGGGCGCAGGAGGCACAGGAACCGGACTCGCGCACGGGCGCGCGAAGTGGCTTGAATGGGGTCCGGCCAAGGTTGCGCTAACACATTTCTAACAGAGAGGAGCGAAGCTTAGAGGCGCAGGAAAGGGAGAGACTCTTGAGTAAGTCAACGAGCCAGCGCGGCTGGCTGAACGGGATCCTGGCGGCCCTGGTGGCCGGTCTGATGTTGGTCGCTTGCGCGCCCCCGCCGCCGGACACGGCCAGTGCGCCGGCCGCG
Source organism: Armatimonadetes bacterium UBA5419 (assembly GCA_002409445.1). Lineage (GTDB taxonomy): Bacteria > Armatimonadota > UBA10988 > UBA10988 > UBA10988 > UBA10988. Next base: position 1,516 of record DHNJ01000204.1, read on the forward strand.
ACCGGTGCGGCGCAGCCGGTTGGCGACCTCACGGGCGAGGTCCGCATCGACGGCTCGTCGACGGTCGGCCCGCTGAGCGCGGCGGTGGCCGAGGAGTTCCGCGGCGCACAGCCGGGGATCAACGTGTCGGTGGGCATCTCCGGCACGGGTGGCGGGATGAAGAAGTTTGTCGCGGGCGAGATCGACATCGTCGACGCCTCGCGGCCGATCAAGGATTCGGAGATCGCCCTGGCCAAGGAGCACGGCATCGAGTTCATCGAGCTGCCGGTCGCCTTCGACGGCCTGGCGATCGTCGTCTCGACCCAGAACACCTGGGTCGACCAGCTGAGCATCGCCGAGCTCAAGCGCATCTGGGAGCCCAACAGCCAGGTCAAGAACTGGTCCGACGTGCGCCCCGGCTTCCCCAACGAGCCGCTCAAGCTCTACGGGCCGGGCACCGACTCGGGCACCTTCGAGTACTTTACCGAGCAGGTCTGTGGCGAGGCGGGCGCGAGCCGTGTCGACTACACGCCGAGCGAGGACGACAACGCGCTGGTCAAGGGCGTCGAGGGTGACAAGGGCGCGCTGGCCTACTTCGGCCACGCCTACTACGAGGAGAACGCGGACAAGCTGAAGCTCGTGCCGGTCGTTGGCGACAGCGGCGAGCCCGTCCTGCCGACCAAGGAGACGATCGCCGACGGTAGCTACAAGCCGCTCAGCCGCCCGCTGTTCATCTACGTCGCGACCCCCGCGCTGGACCGGCCCGAGGTCGTTGAGTTCGTCAACTACTACGTCCACCAGGTCGGCGGGGTCGCCGCCCACGCCGGCTACGTCGCCCTGCCCGAGACCGCGCAGGCGCTCGTCGTCGCGCGCTGGGACGCCCGGACCCACGGCAGCGCCTTCAGCGGCGTGCACGACCAGACGGTCGAGGCCGTCCTGGGCGGCAGCCCGATCGACGCCGCCCCGGCCGAAGCCGCCCCGGCGGCGGACGGCAGCGCCGAGTAAGCTAGCAGACACGCGGGAAGCTGTCGTAGTGAGCGAACTGCACGAGGTGGGCACGATTGGCCCTGGTTTGCGCCGGCGGCGCGGCCGATTCCTAGGCGAAGAAGGCATTCGCCTAGGCTTGGCCGCCGCCGCCGGCGTGGCCATCGTCATCACCCTCGGCATCGCCATCACGCTGATCAGCGAGGCCCTGCGCTTCTTCGCCCACGTCGGGCTGGCCGAGTTCCTCTTCGGCCGCAAGTGGGCGCCGACCTTCAAGCCGCCGGCGTTCGGTGTGCTGCCGCTGGTCGCCGGCACGCTGCACATCGTCGTCGGCTCCTGCCTGATCGCCGTGCCGCTGGGTCTCGGCGCCGCGCTGTGGCTCAGCGAGTACGCCAGCGACCGCGGCCGCGCGATCATCAAGCCGACACTCGAGGTCCTCGCGGGTATCCCCTCGGTCGTCTTCGGCTACTTCGCGATCAACGCGATCACCCCGTTGCTGCGCAAGATCATGCCCGGGGTTGATGTCTTCAACTCGCTATCGGCCTCGGTAGTCGTCGGCGTGATGGTCCTGCCGCTGGTCGCCAGCCTCTGCGACGACGCCTTCCGCGCCGTGCCGCGCGCGCTGCGCGAGGGCGCCTACGCCCTGGGCGCGACCAAGCGCGAGGTCTGCATCCAGGTGCTCATCCCCGCCGCGCTCTCCGGCGTGCTGGCGGCGGTGGTCCTGGCGGTCTCGCGCGCGGTGGGCGAGACGATGGCCGTGGCCCTGGCCGCGGGCAACCTGGCCCAGCTGACCCTCGACCCGCGCCAGAGCATCCAGACGATGACCGGCTTCATCGTCCAGATTAGCGCCGGCGACGTGGCCCACGGCAGCGTCGAGTACCAGACGCTGTTCGCCGTCGGCCTGCTGCTCTTCCTCATCACGCTGGCGATGAACCTGATCGCCAACTACATCTTCCGCAAGTTCCGCGAGGAGTACGAATGAACTCACTCGCCGTCGCCGATGCCCAACTCGCCGCTCGCCACCGGGCCGGCCGCCGCTTCGAGGTCCTGCTCTGGCTGATGACCGCGGCGGGCGTGGTGATGCTCGTCCTGCTGCTGATCCAGATCCTGACCCAGGGCGCGACCTGGGTCCGCGGCTCGTTCCTCACCGGCGTCGCTAGCATCCGCCCCGAGCGCGCGGGTTTCCTGCCGGCGATCGTCGGCTCGGTCGCCATCATCGCGATTACCGGCCTGGTCGCCGTACCGGTCGGCGTCGCCGCGGCCGTCTACCTCGAGGAGTTCGCGCCGCGCAACCGGCTGACCAGCATCATCGAGACCAATGTCAGCAACCTCGCCGGCGTGCCGGCGATCGTCTACGGTCTGCTGGGCCTGGCGCTGTTCGTCCGCGCGCTGTCGCTCGGCCGCAGCCTGCTCTCGGGCGCGCTGACGCTAGCCATCCTGGTCCTGCCGACGATCATCATCGCCAGCCGCGAGGCCATCCGCGCCGTGCCCCAGAGCCTGCGCCTGGCCGCCCTGGCCGTCGGCGCGACGCGCTGGCAGACGACCTGGCACCACGTCCTGCCCGCCGCGCTACCGGGCGTGCTGACCAGCGTCATCCTCGCGCTCTCGCGCGCGCTGGGCGAGGCGGCGCCGCTGCTGGTCATCGGCGCGGCGTCGTACGTGCCCTTCCTGCCGCGCAAGCTTAGCGATAGCTTCACGGCCATGCCGATCCAGATCTACACCTGGTCGGCGATGCCTCAAGCCCAGTTCCAGAATGTCGCCGCGGCCGGGATTATTGTCCTGTTGGTGGTGCTCTTGAGCATGAACGCCACCGCGATCATCATCCGCCAGCGCGCCGGGAGCAAACTGAAATGGTAAGCCAAAGCCCTAGCCCCAGCCCCACCGCCGCGCCCGTCCGCCCGCAGGCGGCCCCCACGCCCGACTCGCCGGCCCTCTCCTGCGAGAACGTCAACTTCTTCTACGGTGAGACCCAGGCGATCCAGAACGTCACGATTGATGTGCCACGCGGCAAGGTGATCGCGTTCATCGGGCCGTCGGGCTGCGGCAAGAGCACGCTCCTGCGCTGCTTCAACCGGATGAACGACTTCATCCCCGACAGCCGGCTCGAAGGGCGCATCCTCTTCCACGGCCAAGACCTCTACGCCCGCGAGGTCGACCCCGTGCAGGTCCGCCGGCGCATCGGCATGGTCTTTCAGAAGCCCAACCCCTTCCCCAAATCGATCTACGACAACATCGCCTGGGGCCCGCTGATCAACGGCCTGGTCCCGCGCAGCGGCCGCCGCGCCTGGCTCGACGCCCTGGTCGAACGGTGCCTGCGCGGGGCGGCGCTCTGGGACGAGGTTAAGGACCGCCTGGGCGAGAGCGGCCTGGCGCTCTCGGGCGGCCAGCAGCAGCGGCTCTGCATCGCCCGCGCGATGGCCCTCGAACCCGAGATCATCCTCATGGACGAGCCCTGCTCGGCGCTCGACCCGCGCTCGACCCAGCGCGTCGAGGACCTGATTGACGAACTCCGTGGGCACTATACGATCATCATCGTGACCCACAACATGCAGCAGGCGGCCCGCGTCTCCGACCTGACCGCGTTCTACTACCTCGGCGAGCTGGTCGAGTATGGGCCGACCGACGAGCTCTTCCAGCGCCCGCGCGAGCCGCGCACCGAGGCCTATATCACGGGTCGCTTCGGCTAGGAGGCCAGTCGTCCATGCGTCGCCATTTTGAGCGTGAGATGGAGCTGCTCAAGCGCTCCTTGGTCATCTTGGGTACGGCCGTCGAGGAGGCCGTGCACAAGGCCTTCCTCGCCTTCCGCCGCCGCGATGCCATCCTCGCCCGCGAGGTCATCGAAGGCGACACCGAGATCGACCGGCTCGAGGTCAACACCGAGGAGGAGTGCCTTAAGGCCCTCGCCCTCCATCAGCCCGTGGCCAACGACCTGCGCTTCGTCGTCACCGCACTGAAGATCACCGACGAACTCGAGCGCATCGGCGACCTGGCCAGCAACATCGCCTACCGCGCGATTAGCATCGCCGGCCGCCCGCCGGTCGAGCCCGACTTCTCCTTCGACGAGATGACCAGCCGCACCCTGTGGATGGTCAAGCAGGCGATCAACTGCCTGATCAACGCCGACGCCGACCTGGCCCGTGCGGTCTGGATGGCCGACGACGAGGTCGATCTGCTGCACAACCGCGCCCAGGAAGTCATCAAGGACGAGATCCGCGCCCAGCCCGAGCACCTCGACTCGCTGGTCGATTGGCTCGTTGTCGAGCGGTTCACCGAGCGCACCGCGGACCAGGCGAAGAGTATCGCCAAGGACGTGCTGTACATGGTCGAAGGCGAGATCGTCCGCCATCGCAGCGCCGAGGTCCGCGCCTGGTTCGAGTTGCGCCAAGGCGAGAACGGCACGGACTAAGCCGCGACGATCGGCAGCGCCTGACCACAGACGCAGCGGCCGCCGCGCCGCCGGTCCTCCAACACCCCCCGCTCGCCCCTCCGCAACACCGCCGCGCCGCAGGCCGGGCACAGCGTCGTCCGCCCCGCCTCGTCCGCGTCGGTATACACGTAGCGGTGCCCCGCCGCCCGCGCCGCCTCCCGCCCGGCGCGCAGCGTCTCCGCGTTGACCGGCACGCCGTCGGCGGCCAGGTAGTCTGGGTGCCAGCGGTTGAGGTGCCACGGCACGTCCGGGCCCAAGTGCTCCAGGATCCAGGCCGACAGCCCGGCGAACTCGCGCTCGTCCGCCCACTGCTGCGGGTCGAAGACCGTCGTCAGCTCGACGTGCAGGCCCGCCGCCGCGTAGGCCGCCGTCGCCGCCAACACCGGCTCGCGCGCCGCGCCGAGCGCCTGCCAGCGGGCCGGCGCCCAGGCCTTCAGGTCGATGTTCACCCCCGCCAGGTGCGGGCTCAGCGCTGCGACCACCGCCGGGCTCGTGAAGCCGTTAGTTTTCCACAGCAGCGCCAGCCCCGCCGCCGCGGCCAGCGGCGCCAGCCGCAGCCAGTACTCGGCCAGCAGCGTCGGCTCGGTGAACGTCGCGGCCAGCGCAACACAGCCGCTCTCGACCGCCGCGGCGACCAGCGCCTCCGGGCTCCGGGCGACTGGCGGGGGGCCGCCGCCGCCCTTGGGCAACTGGCTGACCTGCCAGTTCTGGCAGAAGGAGCACGACATCGTGCAGCCCGGCGCGCCGAAGCTGAAGGCCCGGCCGCCGGGGGCGAAGTGGTAGAACGGCTTCGTCTCGATCGGCGTCGCGTGCGCCGCGACCAGCCAGCCGTCGGCCCGCGTGGTCAGCTGGCCGTCGACCACTTGGCGCACGCCGCACAGCCCGGCCTGCCCCTCGGCCAGGCGGCAGAGGTGCGGACACAGCGTGCAGCGGATCTGCTCGCCCGCAGCCTCCCAGAAGGCGGCCGGCGTGCCGGTCATGAGCTTGCCGCGTCGCTCACCAGCTCGCGCGGCGGGCGGAACTTGATCAGTTCGGGCTCGGCGTTCATCGTCGTTACCGGCACCTGGTAGCGGTCGGTCAGCCACCCGACAACGCCGTCGAAGGCGCTCTCGGGCGTCGACGCACCGGAAGTGATGCCCACCGCGCGCACGCCCTCGAACCACTCGGGCCGCAGGTCGTCCGCGCTGTTGACCAGGTGCGCGGGCACGCCGAAGCTCTCGGCCACCTCGCGCAAGCGGTTCGAGTTCGAGCTGGTCTCCGAGCCGACCACCAGGATCAGGTCGCACTGCTGGACCAGCACCTTGACCGCGCCCTGGCGGTTGGTCGTCGCGTAGCAGATGTCTTCCTTCTTCGGCGTGGCCAGCGCGGGGAAGCGGTCGCGCAGGACCTGCATGATCGTGTTGACCTCGTCCAGGCTCAGCGTGGTCTGCGTCAGTACCACGGCCTGGTCTGGGTTCGGCACGGTGACCATGCGCGCTGTCTCGACGCTGTCGACCAGGATCGTCCGCTCCGGCGCCTCGCCCATCGTGCCCACCGCCTCGACATGGCCGGCGTGGCCGATGTAGAGGATGGTGTGGTCGCGGCCGGCCCATTCGCGCGCCTCGCGGTGCACCTTCTCGACCAGCGGGCAGGTCGCATCGACCACCCGCAGCCCACGCTCGGCCGCCTCCGCGCGCACGGCGGGGCTGACGCCGTGGGCACTGAAGACGACGGGCATGCCCTCGGGTACGTCGACCAGCTCTTCGATGAAGATGACGCCCTGCGCCTCGAAGCTCTTAACGACCCACTCGTTGTGGACAATCGCGTGGCGTACGTAGAGCGGTTGGCCGAACCTCTCGAGCGCGGCATTGACGATGTCCACGGCATACGTCACGCCGGCACAAAAGCCGCGCGGTGCGGCCAGAATGATCCTCTCCATCGGTCCTCTGCTCTCCTCGTCCTAATCGGCCGCGGGCGGCCGCGGCTCGCTCAGCGCGTCCCCCTCGACCGCGTAGCTGGCCAGTTTGCGGTAGACAACCCGCGCCGTCTGCTCGGGGTCGAGCCCGCACAGCGCGCCCACCACCTCGTCAGCCTTGGGCAGCCGGTCGCCATCGGGCACCAGCAGCATCACGATCACTGTGCCTCCTTCGGCGTCTTGCGTCAGGCTCAGCTCCCGAATCATCGGCCGGATGTTGATCTCCCGGTAGACGATACGGTCGCGCTTCTTACCGCGCCGCGAGACCAGCACCTCGTCGGCCGCCAGCAACGCCTCGACCGCCGCCGGCCCCACGTCGCCGGCCAGATCGGCGGGCACCCGCGCCACGTACCGCGCGGCGCGCAGCGTGGCCATCAGCGCCGGCGCCTCGAGCGGCACCGGCCAGGCCTGCAGCGCGGCGAAGCCCGCCGGCAGCTCCGCGTTCAGCCGCCGCAGGAACTCGCTCGGCGCGACCGCGCGCGTCAGCGTCACGTCGCACCAGTCGCCCTCGGTCTCGAGGCCGACCGGCAGCGCCGCCGAGAAGCTCAGCTCCGCGTGCGGGTGGAAGCCCTCGCTGTAGCGCATCGGCAGCTCCGCGCGGCGCAGGGCGCGGATGAACACGTTCAGCACCTCGGTGTGGCTGGTCAGGCGGACCAGCCCCTCGCGCCGCCAGCGCAGCCGCATCCGGCCCACCGGCGGCGGCTCCACCCAGGCCGCCGGCGCCGGCTCGGGCGTGGCGGGCGCCGGCT
>DHNJ01000003.1:0-328 GCA_002409445.1 Armatimonadetes bacterium UBA5419
GGCGCCGCCTCCGGCGTGCGCACCGCACACCCCGCGAGCGCCACGCAGAGCAGCAGCCCCAGCCCGCCCCGCCGGCTCATGCGCCGCTCCGGCGCCGGCGGCGCTGCTTCAGGCCGAGCGCGATCGCGAAGACCTCGTCGATCCGCTCGACGGTGACGACCTGCAGCCCCGCGGTCGATTCGGCCGGCAGCTCGTCCAGGTCGGCCTTGTTCCGTTCGGGCAGGATGACCGTCTCGATGCCCGCGCGCTTGGCCGCGAGCACCTTCTCCTTCACCCCGCCGATCGGCAGCACCGCGCCGGTCAGCGTGATCTCGCCGGTCATCGCCAC
>DHNJ01000003.1:460-965 GCA_002409445.1 Armatimonadetes bacterium UBA5419
TGATCTCGCCGGTCATCGCCACGCTCTTGTCCGCCGGCTCGTCCAGCAGCGCGCTCAGCAGCGCCGTGGCCATGGTGATGCCCGCCGACGGCCCGTCCTTCGGGATCGCGCCCGCCGGCACGTGCAGGTGGAAGTCCCACTTGGTGAACGCGTCCTCGTCCAGCCCCCAGCGCTCCGCGTTGGCGCGCAGGTACGAGTAGGCCGCCTGCGCCGACTCGCGCATCACGTCGCCCAGCTGGCCGGTCAGGTTCAGCGCGCCCTTGCCGGGCATCCGCAGCGCCTCGATGAACAGCACGTCGCCGCCCACCGCCGTCACGCTGAGGCCGGTCACGACACCCGGGCGGCTGACCCGCGCGGCGACCTCGTTATAGACGCGTTCGGGCCCGAGCAGCCGCGGCAGGTCGGTCTGGCGGATGGTCACCCGCTCGACCTCGCCCTCGGCGATGCGCCGCGCGGCCTTGCGGCACAGCGTGCCGATCGTCCGCTCCAGGTTGCGCACGCCCGA
>DHNJ01000003.1:1084-3824 GCA_002409445.1 Armatimonadetes bacterium UBA5419
GCACGCCCGACTCGCGCGTGTAGGCGCCGATCACCCGCCGCAGCGCCGGCTTGCCTAGGCTGAACTGGCGCGGCTCCAGGCCGTTCTCCTCGACCTGGCGCGGGATCAGGTAGCGCCGGGCGATCTCGATCTTCTCGTGCTCGGTGTAGCCCTCGAGCTGGATGATCTCCAGGCGGTCGAGCAGCGCCGGCTGGATCGTGCCCAGCTGGTTGGCCGTGGCGATGAACAGGACCTGGCTCAGGTCGAAGGGCAGGTCGAGGTAGTTGTCGCGGAAGGTGTTGTTCTGGGCCGGGTCGAGCACCTCAAGCAGCGCCGAGGACGGGTCGCCCTGGAAGCTCGCGGTGACCTTGTCCAGCTCGTCGAGGACGAAGACCGGGTTCCGTGTGCCGACCCGCCGCAGGCTCTCGATGATCCGCCCCGGCATCGCGCCGATGTACGTCCGCCGGTGGCCGCGGATCTCCGCCTCGTCGCGCATGCCGCCCAGGCTGAGCCGCTGAAACTCGCGGCCCAGCGCGCGCGCGATCGACTTGCCCAGGCTCGTCTTACCCACCCCCGGCGGGCCGACGAAGCAGAGGATCGGGCCCCTGATATCCGGCTTCAGCTGGTGTACGGCGAGGTATTCGAGGATCCGGTCCTTGACCTTGCTCAGGCCGTAGTGGTCCTCGTCGAGGATCCGCGCGGCGCGCCGCAGGTCGAGGTGGTCGGTGGTCATCTGGTGCCACGGCAGCTCAAGCAGCAGTTCGAGGTAGGTGCGGATGACATGGTGCTCGGCGGCCGCCGGCGGGATCGATTCGAGCCGCCGCAGCTCGCGCCGCGCGGCCGCCTCGGCCTCCTCGGGCAGCGCCGCCTCGGTGATCCGCTCGGCCAGGTCGGTCGCCGCCTCGGCCGTCGCGTCGGTCTCGCCCAGCTCGGCGCGGATGGCCTTCAGCTGCTGGCGCAGGAAATACTCGCGCTGGGCGCGGTCCATCTCGCCCGCCGCCTCGCGCTGCAGCTTGCTGCCCAGCTCGAGGATCTCCAGCTCGCGGCTGACCACGCGGAGGATCGTCTTGAGGCTGGTCTCGAGGTCCGGCGCGGCGAGCACCTGGTACCGCTCGTCGTGCTCCATGCGCACGCTGGTCGCCAGCATGTAGGCCAGCTCGAGCGGCGACTCGACGCTCTCGACCGCCTCGATCATGTCCTGGTTCGACTGCGGGATCAGCTCGGCCAGGCGGCGGAAAGTGCTCTGCACGGTGCGCACGAGCGCGGTGATCACGTCGCCGTCGGTCTCGGTCACCGGCGCGGACACGACCTCGGCCCGGGCGGGAATCGCGTTCATCGTGTGGCTGACGACGCGGATGCGCTGCAGGCCGTGCAGCAGGATCTGCATCGACCCGTCGGGCAGCCGGCGCATACGCGGCATGATCCCCACGCAGCCGTACTCGCGCAGCTCGCCGCGGCCCTCGGCCTCGTTGTCCGGCACGTTCGTCCGCGCAACCACCGCCAGCCGCCGCTCGCCGCGTTGGAAGGCCTCGTCAATCGTCTGGATCGCCGCGTGGTCCTGGACCTGGAGCGGCAGGAACAAGCCCGGGAAGAGCACCAGCTCGGGCATCGCCAGCAGGTACATCTCGCTGGGCCGCGTCTCGTCGAGTTCGGGGTGGTCGTCGGCGGCGCCCTCGTCGGCCTCGGCCGCGGCGTCGACCGCCTCGGCGATCTCGGCCATCTCGTCCATCAAGCGTTCAAAGTCGCGGTCGGCCTGGTCGTCGCTCATTCACCATCCCCGACCACGATCCGCCGCGGGCCCGGGCTCGCCGCGCGCACCTCGATGGTCAAGAACCCATCGGTACACGTGGCGCGCAGGTCGGCCTGCTCGAGCGACTCGGGAAACTCGAAGACCCGCTCGAACGGGCCATAGTTGATCTCGGCCTGCGAGAACGCACACTCCCCCGCATAGCACGGCGGCCGCCGCCGCTCCCCCGCAATCCGCAGCCGCCGCCCCTCGACCACCAGATCGATCGCCTCCGGCGCGATCCCCGCCAGTTCGAGGCAGATGACGATCTTGTCGCCCGTGGCATAGATATCCGTCGGCGGCTCCCAGGTCAACGGCAACCCCGTCGGCTGGCTGACCATCAGATTCCCCGACGCCGCCACCCACCGCCCATAAGCCAACAACCGCCCCCGATTCTCGGTCTTATACAATGCCCTTCTTCCACCCCTCACTATAGCACGCAGGGCCTGCGCCCGAATTGTCGTGCCTTGCCGTGCCCCGCCCCCCCATGTGGCGCGGACATTCTGTCCGCGACCCTAGCCTCGCCCGCAGCGCAGCGAAGGGCGAAGCAAGATTGAGCCAACACCGGCCATCACCGCCGCTACACCGAGCCCCGCCGCCGCCGGCCACCCTAACTGGGACCGCGGACATTCCTGTCCGCATCCTTAGCCTCGCCCGCCGCGCAGCGGAGGGCGAAACAAGATTGCCCGGATCCCACTTCCGGCCCAGCACGCTGGGCTCGGCCTCGTCGCGGACAAGCATGTCCGCGCCACAAAGGAGGAGCCGAGCCCAATGCCGCCCATCCGCCACCGCTACACCGAGCCCCGCCGCCGCCGGCAACCCTAACTGGGACCGCGGACATTCCTGTCCGCATCCTTAGCCTCGCCCGCAGCGCAGCGGAGGGCGAAGCAAGATTGCGTTACTAGCTTTGCTGCGGACAAGAGTGTCCGCGGTCCCGGGCAGGAGCTGCATCCTACTTCCGGCCCAGCAAGCTGG
>DHNJ01000003.1:3996-6402 GCA_002409445.1 Armatimonadetes bacterium UBA5419
GCAGCCCGCGCCACATGGGTGGGGTTGACCCAAGCTATACTCCCCCACCAGGAGCGAGTCCGTGGGTGGCGAGCAGTTGGTGCGGTCGGCGGAGCGGGTGCGGGATTTGGGGGAGGTGTTTACGCCGGCGGCGACGGTCGAGGCGATGCTGGACCTCCTGCCGGCGACGATGTGGGCCGTCCACCCCGCGCCGACGTTCCTCGAGCCCGCCTGCGGCGACGGCAACTTCCTCGTCGCCATCCTCGCCCGCAAGCTCGCCGCGGTCGATGCGCTGCATGCCAGCCCGGCCGCCGCCGCCTTCGCCGGGTTCGAGGCCGTCTCGTCCATCTACGCGGTCGATATCTCGCCCGACAACATCCACGGCACCCCCGCCCACGGGCCGGGCGCGCGCGCCCGGCTGCAGGCGGTCTTCGCCGACTGGCTGGCCGGCCTCACCCCCGGCCTCGCGCCGAGCCCCAACGCGCTCGCCCTGGCCGCCTGGCTCATCGCGCACAACGTCCTCGTCGCCGATATGCTCGACCCCGCCCGCCGCGACCTGCCGCTCCACGAGTACGCCTGGCACCCGGCCGACCGCTCCGTGACCGTCACCCGCACCACCTTCGGCACCGTCCTCGACGACGCGGACGAGAACGCCCAGCGCTCGCTGTTCGATCCCGGGCCCGAGGTGGTGTACAATGGACCCGCCTTGGGGCTGCCCAAAGCCCTGGCCGTCACCTAGGGGGTAGACCGTGGCCAAGACGACCGCCCGCCAAGCCGATATCCTCGAAGTCATCGCCGACCTGAGCAACGACGAGGTCTTCACCCCGCCCCGGGTCGCCCGCGATGTGCTCGACCTGCTGCCCGCCGCGGTCTGGGCCGACCCGAACCTGCGCTGGCTCGACCCCGGCAGTAAGACGGGCATCTTCCTCCGCGAGATCACCCGCCGCCTCTACGCCGGCCTCGCCCCGGTCATCCCCGACGACGCGGCCCGGCTCGACCATATCCTGCGCCACCAGGTCTTCGGCGTCGCCACCTCCGCGCTCACCGCGCTCATGTCCCGCCGCACGCTCTACTGCGCCAAGACCACCCACGGCACCCACAGCGTCCTGGCCAACGCCCCCGCCGCCGGCCACGTCTGGCACCAGCGCATCGAACACGCCTTCAACGAGGCCGGCCGCTGCACCGAATGCGGCGGCTCGCGCGACCAGCTCGAAACCGCCCCGGACAGCGAAAACTACGCCTACCCCTTCATCCACGCCGCCGGCCGCGCCGCCCTCGCCCAGGAGTTCGACATGCAGTTCGACGTCATCGTCGGCAACCCGCCGTATCAAATGACCGGTGGTGGTGGCGGCACGAATGACACCCCGCTGTACAACCTGTTCGTCGAGAGCGCGATCGACCTGCGGCCCCAGTACATCACGATGATTGTGCCGTCGCGGTGGATGGCTGGTGGCCGTGGCTTGGACGAGTTCCGCAAGAAGATGCTCGCCGGCGGCCACATCCGAACCCTCGTCGATCACATGAAGATGGATGCCCTGTTCCCCGGCGTGGACTTTGAGGGTGGCGTCTGTTACTTCCTCTGGGACCGCGAGTACGCAGGAGACTGCACGGTCACCTTGCAGTACGACACGGGTGCCCAGGAGCCGGTCGTCCGCGCCTTGGACCAGCATGACATATTTGTGCGTGACGCGCGCGCGCTGCAGATCCTCGAGCGCGTACGGTCACGGCTAGAGCCGTCACTAGCAGAACTCATCAGCGGTGACACGCCGTTCGGCCTGGCAACGAGTTTCAAGGGCGGCGACGCCGCGGATGGACCGGGCATGGTCAAGGTCTACGTGAGCGACAAGGGTCGGCGCAGTGCGACTTACACCGAACGCTCAGGAATCCAGAAGAACGTCCACCTGATCGACGCATGGAAGGTCCTGCTGCCAGAAGCCTACGGTGAACGTGGCGCCACTCCGGCAATGGTGCTAGGGCCGCCTATGGTTGCCGAACCCGGCAGTTGCTGCACCCAAACCTTCCTCGCCGCCGGGCCACTACCCTCACAAGACGAGGCTGAGTCGTTCGAGTCGTACATGCGTACACGCTTCGTTCGCTTCCTGGTGTCGCTACGCAAGATCAGTCAGCACGCTTTGCGCTCCACCTACACGTGGGTCCCCCAGCAGACCTGGGACCGCGAGTGGACCGATGAAGAGTTGTACGCGAAGTATGGCATCACCGACGAAGAGCAGGCGTACATCGCGAGCATGATCCGGGAGATGACCTAGATGGCTGGGGCGAGCACGCGCGCGGCGCAACCGAGCACCATCAAGGCCGTGCGGCAGCCGAAGATCTATGCCTACACGACCCCGGCCTACGAGGCGCGCGAATGGGTCGGCGGGCGCGCGGGCCAGGGCCTGATCAAGATCGGCCGCACCGACCGCGACG
>DHNJ01000003.1:6533-6928 GCA_002409445.1 Armatimonadetes bacterium UBA5419
GGCCGCACCGACCGCGACGCCCACGCACGTATCCGCGAGCAGCTGGCCGGGGTCAAGATGCCCGACGCGGCCGCCTACACGCTGCTCTTCTGCCAGCCGGCCCAAACCGCTGACGGCCAGCGCACCTTCAGCGACGGCGCCCTGCACACCAAGCTGCGCGCGGCCGGCGTGACCCAGGTCGCCGGCGAGTGGTACGAAGCCACGCTCGACGAGGTCGAGCAGGCCTACCATGCCGTCTGCGCGGACAAGCCGATGGGCTCGGTGCGGGCGCGCGCCAGCTTCGCCCCACGGCCCGAGCAGGCCGAGGCCGTGGCCCGCACCGCCGCCTACTTCCGCGCCCAGGCCGGCGCCGAACGCGCGCCCGAGTTCCTCTGGAACGCCAAGATGCGCTTCGG
>DHNJ01000003.1:7052-9350 GCA_002409445.1 Armatimonadetes bacterium UBA5419
TGGAACGCCAAGATGCGCTTCGGCAAGACCTTCGCCGCCTACCAGCTGGCGCGCGAGATGGGCTGGACGCGAATCCTCGTGCTGACCTACAAGCCAGCCGTCTCGACCGCCTGGCGCGACGACCTGGAGGGCCATGTCGACTTCGCCGGCTGGCGCTTCGCCCAGCGCGGCGGCGAGCCCCAAGACCTCGACGACCCGAGCCCGCTGGTCTGGTTCGCCTCGTTCCAGGATCTCGGCGGCACCGACGCGGAGGGCCGGCACAAGGCGCGCAACCTGCGCCTGGCCGATATTGACTGGGACGCGGTCTACATCGACGAGTACCACTTCGGCGCCTGGCGCCAGGCCGCGCGCGACCTCTACGGCGCGGACTCGGGCGACACCAACGAGAAGAACGCGCTTGAAACCGGCGACCTCGACGAGGACTTCCGCGCCGGCCTGGCCCGCCTGGCCCTGCGCAGCGGCGCCTACCTCTACCTTTCGGGCACCCCGTTCCGCGCCCTGACCCAGGGCGACTTCCTCGAGGACCAGATCTTCAACTGGACCTACTCGGACGAGCAGCGGGCCAAGGCCACCTGGGCCGGCCCGGGCGAGAACCCCTATCGCGCGCTGCCCGAGATGATGCTGCTGACCTACGAGATGCCCGAGGGCCTGGCCGAGGTCGCGCGCAACGCGCAGGCCTACTTCTCGCTGTCCGAGTTCTTCCGCACCGAGGAGAACCTGTTCGGCGAGCAGCGCTTCGTCCACGAGCGCGAGGTGCAGAAGTGGCTCGACCTGCTGCGCGGCCAGGGCTTCGGCGAGCAGTGGCCCGAGGCGACCAACCCCGAGCGGCCGCCGCTACCCTTCGAGGACACGCGCCTGCTAACCGCCCTGCAGCACTCGCTCTGGTACCTGCCGACGGTCGCCGCCTGTGAGGCGATGGCCGAGCTTCTGGGCCGCCAGCACAATGTCTTCTGGCGCGGGTACGACGTGCTCGTGGTCGCGGGCACCGGCGCGGGCATCGGGCCGCGGGCGCTGCCGCCGGTCGAGCGGGCGATCGGCCGCATCCCGCAGGACACCAAGACGATCACCCTGACCTGCGGCAAGCTGCTGACCGGCGTCACCGTGCCGGCCTGGGGCGCGATCCTCATGCTGCGCGAGCTGTCCAGCCCGGAGAGCTACTTCCAGGCCGCCTTCCGCGTGCAGTCGCCCTGGACCAGCACCGAGATCGACTCGGTCGCCGGCGGCGAGCGGCTCTACGTACACAAAGAGCAGTGCTTCGTGATCGACTTCGCGCCGAACCGCGCGCTGCGGCTGCTGGCCGAGTACGGCGGGCGGCTGCGCAGCGATTACGCGCTGGCCGCCGACCAGAGCGACGAGGACGCGATCGGTGAACTGCTTGATTACCTGCCGGTGCTCTGTTTCGACGGCGGCGCGATGCACGAGCTCGAACCCGCCGACGTCATCGACTACCTGACCCGCGGCCTGAGCGCCTCGATGCTGGCCCGCCGGTGGAACAGCCAGGAGCTGCTGACCTTCGACCTGACCGCGATGAAGAAGGTCCTGGCCAACGGCGACCTGCTCGCCAGCCTGGAGGGCGTCCCCGCCTTCCGCACCATCCGCGACGAGATCGAGGCGGTGATCGCGCGGACCGAGGGGCTGGCGGAGAAGGCGGCCACGGGCGCCAAGCTGTCGAAGGCCGAGCAGGCGGAGAAGAAGGAGCGCGACCGCCTGCGCTTCGACCTGCGCGAGAAGCTGCGCCACTTCGTGGTCCGCATCCCGGCGTTCATGTACCTGACCGACAACCGCGAGAAGACCATCCGCGAGATCATCGAGCAGGACGAAACCGACCTGTTCCGCACGGTGACCAGCCTGACCCTCGACGACTTCGACCAGCTGGTCGCCGCCGACGTCTTCGACCGCGGCAAGATGAACGACGCCGTCTGGAAGTTCCGCCAGTTCGAGGCGCCAAGCCTCAGCTACGACGCCGACCACGAGCGCGAGGCCACCCTCGGCGGCTGGGACCGCCGCCGCGACGAACGCCTCGCGGCGCTGATCGACGCCGAGTGGCTGAAGCCGGGCGACGTGCTGACCGGGCTGGGCCCCGCGGGTGAGGTCCACGCGACCGTCTCCACCGACTACGGCCTCCTCGTCGGCGGCGTCCGCTACGTCACCCCCACCGAAGCCGCCCTCGCCGCCGGCGCCCCCGCCGGCACCGACGGCTGGCTCTTCTGGCAACCCAACGGCCGCGGCCTGCAGGAGCTGGAGGGGTAGGCGGCCGGCCGCCTCCGCCCCGGCCCCCCCGCCGCGTCCGGCTCCCCT
>DHNJ01000003.1:9442-9564 GCA_002409445.1 Armatimonadetes bacterium UBA5419
TAGGCGGCCGGCCGCCTCCGCCCGGGCCCCCCTCCTTGTACCGCCGCCGCTGGCTTGTCAGAAGGCCCCCCACAGCGTCCGCGGCCGCTCTTCGCCGCACCGGCGGACGGCCGGCACCGAGG
>DHNJ01000162.1:0-319 GCA_002409445.1 Armatimonadetes bacterium UBA5419
CAGGGCGGCGGCGGCGCGGGCGGTGGCGAAGTCGGCCTCGCCCTCGATATCCCGGTAGGCGAAGGCGGCGGCGTACAGGTCGGGCCGGGTGTAGAGCGGAGTCATGGGGCCATGATAAACGACACGGGCCGGGACAACGCGTGTCCCGGCCCGTGGTCAGATGCGGTAGGTGGTAGGTTAGTCGACCCAGCCCTGCGCGCCGTCATCGTCCTTGATGGTCGCGCGGTAGGGCAGGATGGCCTCGAGCTCGGCCGCCCAGCCGCCGCCGGCCGCCGGACAGCTCATCGGTAGGCGCGTCCACTTGACGTGGCCGTCGGCG
>DHNJ01000162.1:516-830 GCA_002409445.1 Armatimonadetes bacterium UBA5419
CGCCAGGAGCGGAACCACAGGTTGTGGTCGCAGTTCAGGCCGCCGTTGGTCGCCGCGTTGTTGCGGTCGTTGGCCGCGTCCTGGTTCTGGCTCTGGCCGTCGGCGATCAGCAGGCGCCGGGCCGGCTCGTCGACCGAAGCCAGCGTGACGCGGGTCATGCCGCGGTTGTTGTAGAGGTAGCTGCTGGCCAGCGTGCTGCCGTCGGACGGGCAGCGGTAGATCTGGCGCGATTTGTTGTACGGCTCAATCGCCGAGGCCCAGTTGAGGCCGCGCGTCGCGACTTCCCAGTTGCCGCCGACGTCGCCGGTCGGGTA
>DHNJ01000162.1:992-2729 GCA_002409445.1 Armatimonadetes bacterium UBA5419
TCTCGTCCCAGTCCTGGGTGTACTGCATGACCGACAGGCCGAGCTGCTTCAGGTTGCTCTGGCAGCTGGCAGCGCGCGCCTTCTCGCGGGCCTTGGCGAAGACGGGGAAGAGGATGGCTGCCAGAATCGCAATGATGGCGATCACGACGAGCAGCTCGATCAAGGTGAAGCCACGGCGGCTCCCACGGCGGATGGACACGATACAGCTCTCCTTCTGAGTCACGGGGGACTTATGAGTACTCTACCACGTTCTTGCCATTTCCGCTCATCGCGCTCGTTAGCAATCGGTTAATGAGCCGGCGCGCGCGTCCCAAACAGCGCGCACGGGCCCGGGAACTCGCGCGTCCCGGACCCGTGCGGCACGTGTTGGCCGAAGCCAGTGACCTAGTTGTCGGTCCAGCCGGTGCTGTCGAACGGCAGGATCGTCTTGTCGTAGGGCAAGATGCCTTCGAGGATCGCGCCCCAACCCGGGGTCGCCGGGCAGGTCATCGGCATGCGGTACCACTTGACGTGCCCATCGGCGAATCCGACGTTGGCGCCTTCGGTGTGCCGCGGCATCTTGCGGTCCTGGGCGCAAACGCGCCAGGCGATGTGCCACAGGTTGTGGTCGTTGTTCAGGCCGCCGTTGGTCATGGCGTTGTTCGGATCGTTCGCCGCGTTCATGCTCTGGGTCTGACCGTCGACGAGCATCAGCCGCACGGCCGGCGCGTCAAGCTCGGCCAGGGTGATCCGGTTCATGCCACGGTTGTTGTATAGGTAGCTGGTGGCCAAGCCGCTGCCGTCCGACGCGCAGCGGTAGACGTCGCGCGACTTGGTGTAGGGCATGATGGCCGAGGCCCAGTTGAGGCCGTTGGTGACCTCACGGTTGCCGCCCACGTCGCCGGTCGGGTAGCGCTCGTCCCAGTCCTGCGTGTACTGCAACACGGCCAGGCCGAGCTGCTTCAGGTTGCTCGCACAGCTGGCCGTGCGGGCCTTCTCGCGCGCCTTGGCGAACACGGGGAAGAGGATCGCGGCCAGGATGGCGATGATCGCGATGACCACCAACAGTTCGATAAGGGTAAAGCCCTTCTTACGCATGGGTTCTCCTTCACTTGGTTTGAGGCCGCCTGGCCTCCATCTAACGATAGATTACCACAGTATGCCCGCCCTCCTGGGGTTCGTGTTACCGAATCGGAAGCAGTGGAGCGGCGGCGGTGCCAACGCCTGCCGGCCCGCCCCGCGCGAGGCGAGGCTGACCGACGGGCGGAAGTTGGTTCGGCGGATGGGCTACATGCCCGCGGGCGCGGTCCAGCGGGGCACACCGTCGAACGACCAGCCGCAGATCGGGCCGTACGTGGCGGACCAGCGCTGGGCCTTGACGTGCCCGTCGGCGAAGAGGAAGTTCGCCATGTCGGTGTGGCCGATGAAGCCGTTGCCGCCCACGTCCCAGGCCGCGAGGTCGGGGTTGTAGGGGTTGCGCAGCTCGACGACCGTCAGGCAGCTCGCCGGATGCTGGATCGCCGCCATCGACTTGAAGCCACCCATCGAGTAGGGGAAGCCCGGTGCGCCAGCGTCACCCGAGGTGGCCCAGCCGTAGTGGTGGTCGATGCCGCCGGACTGGTTGTCGAACGAGCCCGTCTTGTCGGTCGAGGTGTGCGAGGGGCAGCTGAACAGCTGCACGCTCTTGATGTAGGGCATGATCTGGATGCGCCAGTCGATCGTCTGCGGGTTGACACCGCCTGGATCGTACGGGTTGGT
>DHNJ01000162.1:3072-3348 GCA_002409445.1 Armatimonadetes bacterium UBA5419
ACCAGCAACTCGATGAGGGTGAACCCCTTCTTACGCATGGTTTCTCCTTCTGCTTGTTGTCCGCGGCGACACCGCGAACCCGGGTACTGTATCACATCTTCCCTTAGCGGCCGCCTAACATGTCACCAATCGGTGAATAACTGGATCGTACGGGTTGGTCGCGTTGTAGCCGCGGCAGGCCGGCATCTTCTCGTCGTAGTCCTGGCTGTACTGCATGATCGCCAGGCCCATCTGCTTCATGTTCGAGGCACAGCTGCTACTGCGCGCCTTCTCCCG
>DHNJ01000162.1:3568-8201 GCA_002409445.1 Armatimonadetes bacterium UBA5419
ACCAGCAACTCGATGAGGGTGAAGCCCTTCTTACGCATGAGGTCTCCTTCGTCTGCTCGCGGGCGGGGGCGGCCCCGTCCGCGCGGTAGGTCGACACACCACGACTACATCGCCGAAACGTTGCTCAACCAAGGTCAAGAAAAGCCGTAGCGGGGGCCCAACAGCAACCGGCCCACCCTACTCGAGGCAGGGCGGGCCCGGTTGGTTACAGGAAGGTCTGACGACGGCTAGTTGTTGAGGCGATCGCACTCGGCCAGGGAGGCCACCCAGTCGGCGGGCGGCTCTTCGGCGGAGTTGCTCTTCCACATGTTCAGGCCGGGGCCCACCGTCGCGCTCGCGCGCATGGCCTTGACGTGGCCATCGGCGAAGGCGAAGTTGCCCTGCCCCATGTGGCCGGGCCACAGGTGCGTGCCGCGGCCGGACCAGGTCTGGTGGGCGTTGGCGATGCTGATCTCGGTGTACTCCATCGTCGACTCGGCGAGCAGGATCGTCGTCGCCGGCGTGATCACCGCGGCTAGCGACTGCGCCATGTGGTCGCGCTGCATCGGGCCGCCGTGGCCATCCCAGCCATTGCAGGCATACGAGCGCTTGATCAGGCCCTGGCCATTCGGCGGGTCATAGCCGTAGATGCCGAACGTCCAGTCGTTGTTGGCCGGGTTCGACGGGCACTTGAGCAGGTCGAGGCTCTTGAGGTACGGCTGGATATTCCAGCGCCACTGGTAGTCGTCGGCGGGGACGCCCGTGTAGCGACCCGGATAGCGCTCGTCGTAGTCCTGGGCGTACTGCATGATGCCCAGCGCCAGCTGCTTCATGTTCGACTGGCAGCTGCTCTGCCGGGCCTTCTCGCGCGCCTTGGCGAAGACCGGGAAGAGGATCGCGGCCAGGATGGCGATGATCGCGATGACGACCAGCAACTCGATGAGGGTGAAGCCCTTCTTACGCATCAGTTCTCCTTCGCAACATGGCGGACAGGGGACAGCCCCCACCGCGTGGTACGTAGACACACCACAGCCCCATCGTCGAAACGCTGCTCAACCAAAGGTCAAGAAAAGCCGTAGCGGGGCCCAACAGCAACCGGCCCGCCCTACTGGAGGCAGGGCGGGCCGGATTGGTTACAGCTATGTCTGACGACAGACTAGTTGTTCAGGCGATCGCACTCGGCCATGGAGCTGACCCAGTCAGCCGCCGGCACCGACTCCGAGTTGACCTTCCACATGTTGAGGTTCGGGCCAACCGTCGCGCTCGCGCGCATGGCCTTGACGTGGCCGTCGGCGAAGGCGAAGTTGCCCTGGCCCATGTGACCCGGCCACAGGTGCGTGCCGCGACCCGACCAGGTCTGGTGCGCGTTGTTGATGCTGATCTCGGTGTACTCCATCGTCGACTCGGCGAGCAGGATGGTCGTCGCCGGCGTGATCACCGCGGCCAGCGTCTTGGCCAGGTCATCGCGCTGCATCGGCGTGTCGTTCCAGTCCCAGCCGTTGCACGCATAGGAGCGCTTGATCAGGCCCTGGCCACCCGGGGGGTCCTGGCCGTAAACACCGAACGTCCAGTCGTTATTGGCAGGGTTCGACGGGCACTTCAAGAGGTCGTAGCTCTTGAGATACGGCTGGATGGTCTGGCGCCACTGGAAGTCCTCCGAGCCCATGTAGCGGCCCGGGTAGCGCTCGTCGTAGTCCTGGGCGTACTGCAGAATGCCCAGGGCCAACTGCTTCATGTTGCTCTGGCAGCTGCTCTGCCGCGCCTTCTCGCGCGCCTTGGCGAAGACCGGGAACAGGATCGCGGCCAGGATGGCGATGATCGCGATGACCACCAACAGCTCGATGAGGGTGAAGCCCTTCTTACGCATGGTTTCTCCTTCTGCTTGTTGTCCGCGGCAACACCGCGCACGCGGGTACTGTACCACAGGTTCCCTCATCGGCCATTTAGTCATGTCACCAATCGGTGAATAACTGGCCCCGCCGGCCAGCTTGCCCGCCAGCAGGCCCCCAAAACCGACCGACCCACCCCGCGAGGCGGAGTGGGTCGGTGGGGTGCGGACGTGAGTCCGGCCGGAGGGTTACATGCCCGCGGGCGCGGTCCAGCGGGGCACACCGTCGAACGACCAGCCGCTGATCGGGGCGTACGTGCCAGACCAGCGCTGGGTCTTGACGTGCCCGTCGGCGTAGAGGAAGTTCGCCATGTCGGTGTGGCCGGTGAAGCCGTTGCCGCCCACGTCCCAGGCCGCGAGGTCGGGGTTGTACGGGTTGCGCAGCTCAACGACCGTCAGGCAGCTCGCGGGGATCTGGATCGCCGCCATCGACTTGAAGCCGCCCATGCTGTAGGGGAAGCCCGTCGCGTTGGCGTCACCAGAGGTGGCCCAACCGTAGTGGTGGTCGACGCCGCCCGACTGGTTGTTGAGCGAGCCGGTCCGGTCGGTCGATGTGTGCGAGGGGCAGCTGAACAGCTGGATGCTCTTGATGTAGGGCATGATCTGGATGCGCCAGTCGATCGTCTGCGGATCGACACCACCCGGATCGTACGGGTTGGTCGCGTTGTAGCCGCGACACGCCGGCATCTTCTCGTCGTAGTCCTGGCTGTACTGCATGATCGCCAGGCCCATCTGCTTCATGTTCGAGGAACAGCTGCTCGTGCGTGCCTTCTCCCGCGCCTTGGCGAAGACCGGGAAGAGGATCGCGGCGAGAATCGCGATGATTGCGATGACCACCAGCAGCTCGATGAGAGTGAATGCTCGTCTGCGCATGGATGACTCCTTCGTCGACGCCCGCTGGCGCCGCAAGTGGATTATTGCCAAATCGGGTCCGGTTGTAACGAGGGACAAACGGTTTCAGGTCGTCCGCACCTTGCGAGGCGGTGAATGGACCGGGCCAACGGGCCGGGCCAGTTGGCCCATCTCCAATGGCCCGACCATCTGGCGCCGCCCAAATGGCCCAGCCCACCCCACGCACGGCGGGGCGGGCCGGGGACGAGGTTGAGGTACGAGCCGCGGGCCTAGCGCGCGTAGTACTTCGTAATCTCGTTGAGCTGGTGCATCATGTTGGCGCCACCGTCGCCGCCGAAGGGCAGGACGTTCGGGCCGTCGATCGCCCACATGTTCAGCGGCGGGTTAAGGCTGGCCGTGGCGTTCGGCTTCATCGGCTTGACGTGGCCGTCGGCGAAGATGAAGTTGGTGTTGCCCATGTGCCCCGCGAAGATGCCGCAGGGCATCGACGCGTTGTTGTGGTCGAACCAGTCCCAGCAGCCGTCCATGTTCATCTCGGACCAGCCGGCGTTGGACTCGGTGATCAGAATGCACTGGGCCGGCGCGTTGATCGCGGCCAGCGAGGTCACGCCGCGGCCACCGCCAATCGAGCGGATCGGCGTGTTGTACTGGTCATGGCCGTTGGCGCCGTACGAGATGGTGAACTGACCGTCCATGGCCAGCCACCCGCCCGCCGGGTTGGACGGGCAGGTGAAGACCTGGGCGCTCTTCATGTACGGTTGCAGCGCCTAGCGGAACGAGTAGTTCTCGATCATGCCGGTCGCCTGGGTCCAGTAGGCCCGCATGGGGAACTTCTCGTCGTAGTCCTGGACGTACTGCATGACCGCCAGGCCGATCTGCTTCTCGTTGCTCGAACAGCTGGCCTGCCGGGCCTTCTCGCGGGCCTTGGCGAAGACCGGGAACAGAATCGCCGCCAGGATCGCGATGATCGCGATGACCACCAGCAGCTCGATGAGAGTGAACGCTCGCTTGCGCATGGGAATACTCCAAGCACCGATGATGGGGTGCTTGGAGTAGTGTACACCCCCTCGCGCACGGTATACAAGAGCCCAACCGCATAAGCCCAACCGGTTGCATGATCATGCGATGCAGCAACCGCCGATGCACCGCTGCCGCGGCCTAGGGCCCCAACAGCCAGCGGCCCGCCCCGCGGGTGCGAGACGGGCCGCCGCCGGTCGTCACGGCTGGGCCGCGAACTTACCGGTTGTAGTAGTTGGTGATCTGCAGCATCTGGTTGTAGGCGTTGCTGCCATCACCACCGAACGGCAGGACGTTCGGGCCGTTGGTCGCCCACATGTTGAGCGGCGGTGCCAGCGAGACCGTCGCCACCGGCTTCATGGCCTTGACGTGGCCGTCGGCGAAGGCGAAGTTCGACATGCCCGAGTGGCCGGCGAACAGCGCGCACGGCTCCATGGCGTTGTTGTGGTCGAACCAATCCCAGCAGCCGTCGAGGTTCATCTCGGACCAGCTGGAGTTGGACTCGCAGATCAGGATGCAGCTGGCCGGCGACTGCACGGCGGCGATCGCCGTGCCGCCCTGCGAGCGCATGATCGTCGCGTAGGCGTCATGGCCGTTCGCCCCGTACGAGCGCGGCATGCCGTCGGGACAGGTCCAGCCGTTGGTCGGGTTGGACGGGCACTGGAAGATGGCCGCGCTCTTCAGGTACGGCTGGATCTCCGTGCGCCACGAGTGCGTCTCGTCCATCGCACCGTTGAAGTTGTACGAACGCATCGGGTACTTCTCGTCGTAGTCCTGCACGTACTGCAGCACGCCGAGCGCCAACTGCTTCATGTTCGACTGACAGCTGCTCTGGCGCGCCTTCTCCCGCGCCTTGGCGAAGACGGGGAACAGGATCGCCGCGAGGATCGCGATGAT
>DHNJ01000162.1:8365-8500 GCA_002409445.1 Armatimonadetes bacterium UBA5419
GCGATGATGGCGATGACCACCAGAAGCTCGATTAGGGTGAAGCCCTTCTTCCGCATGAGTTCACTACTCCTTGCACCCCCACTGGGGTGTTAGGTTCAAGTTTAGTGTTTTCGAGCGACGGAGGCAAGGGTTGGT
>DHNJ01000166.1:0-3670 GCA_002409445.1 Armatimonadetes bacterium UBA5419
TACGAGTGTTGCTCTCCCGATCTACGACGGCGCGGCGGCCGCGCCGTCGTCGTCATCGTCGCTACCCGCGGCCGCTTCGGCCGCGGCGGCGGCCTCCATCGCGGCCAGGGCCTCGATCAGGGCGGCCGGCCGCTCGGGCCGGGTGCGGCGGCGCTGCCATTGGGCGGGCGACTGGATGGTCGAGACGACGACCTCGGCGGGCGAGCCGGGGTTGCGGCGGTTGACCTTGCCTTCGATGATGCGCACCTCCGACCCCGAGCAGAGGTGGCCGTAGTCGGTTTGTTGGGTGTTCCAGAGCAGCAGCTCGAGCGTGCCGTGCGGGTCGCTCAGGGTCGCGCGGCCCATCGTGCCGCCCGAGTTGAGCGGGATCGCGCGGTGCTCGAGGAACTGGCCAGCGACGAAGACGACCGTGCCGTTAGGCAGCAACTCGAGCTCGTCGCTGAGCACGGCCCACTCGGCGCAGTCGAGCGCGGCCAGCTGCGCGCGCATCTCGGCGGCGGGGTCTTCAAAGACGATCAGCCCGAGCAGCTCGAGGTCCAGCGCGCGCAGCTCGTCGCGGCTGAACTCGGGGCAGGGGCGCACGGTGGGCACGAGTCCGGAGTCGGCCGCGTCCTCGTCGTCCAGGTCGCCAAAGAGGCTCTGCTGGCCGCTGGCCGCGTCCTGCTGCTCGCGCCGGGCGGCCTCCCAGATGGCCTCGTAGCTGCCCAGCAGCGGCGCGCGGTCGCCCAGCGCGCGGCAGGCGCCGGCGCGGATCAGCCGCTCGGCGGCGCCCTTGGCCAGCAGCTTGGCGTCGACCCGCAGGAACAGGTCGTAGAGGCTCTGGTAGGGTCCGTTGGCGCGCCGTTCGGCGGCGATCTCCTCGGCTACCCGCGTGCTCAGGCCGTTGATCCCGCTCAGGCCGTAGACGATCGCCTGCTCGCGAACCTCGAAGCGGTCGCCGCCGTTGTTGACGCAGGGCGGCTCGACGGTCAGCTCGCTGTTGCGCGCGTCGCCGACCAGCTTGGCGATCTCCTTGCGGTCGGACAGCTGGCTGGTCAGCTGTGCGGCCATGAACTCGAGGGGGTAGTGGGCCTTGAGGTATGCGGTCCAGTAGGCGATCAGCGCGTAACCGGCCGAGTGCGCCTTGTTGAACGCATACGAGGCGAACGAGGTGATCTGGTCGACCAGCTGGCGGGCTAGCGGCTCGGAGTAGCCCATTGTGGTCATGCCGTTGATCAGCTGGTCGCTGGCCTCCTGCATGGCCACCGGGTCCTTCTTGCCCATCGCCCGGCGCAGCAGGTCGGCGCCGCCGAGGCTGAAGCCGCCCAGCTCGCGCGCGATACGCATAACCTGCTCCTGGTAGACGATGATGCCGTAGGTCTCGGCGAGGATCGGCTCCAGGTCGGGGTGCAGGTAGGCGATCGGCTCCTCGCCGTGCTTGCGCTTGGCGTACATGGGGATGTTGTCCATCGGCCCGGGCCGATAGAGGGCGACCAGGGCGACGATGTCCTCGATCCGATCGGGCCTGATCTGGCGGCAGACGCGCTGGAAACCGCCGGACTCGAGCTGGAAGACGCCGATCACGTCGCCGCGGCTGATCAGCTCGTAGGTCGCGCGGTCGTCGAGCGGGACGTCACGGATATCGAAGTCGGGCAGGTCGTGGTTGGCCGCGACCAGCCGGGAGGACTCCTCGAGCACGGTCATCGTGCGCAGGCCGAGGAAGTCCATCTTCAACAGGCCACGCGCCTCGACCGCGTGCATGTCGTACTGGCAGACGATCTCGCGCTTGCCGTTCTCGCCCTTGGCCCCGCCCACGGTGCACAGCGGGACATAGTTGACCAGCTCGTCGGGCGCGATGAGCAGCGCGGCGGCGTGGATCGAGGTGTGCCGAGCGAGGCCTTCGAGCCGCTGGGCGTTGCTGATCACCGTGTGCGCGGTGCCGTCGGCCTCGTAGGCCGCGCGCAACGCGGGGCTCTCCGCGAGCGCTTTGTCCAGCGTCATCCCGGGCTTCTCGGGGACGAGCGTGGTCAGCGCGTCGACCTCGGGGATTGGCACGTCGAGCACGCGGCCGACGTCCTTGATCGCCTGGCGCGCGCCGAGGGTGCCGAAGGTGATGATCTTGGCCGTCTGTGAGACGCCGTAGCGCTCGATCGTGTAGGCCACGACTTCGTCGCGCCGCTCGGGCGGGATGTCGATATCGAAGTCGGGGGCTGAGGGGCGCTCGGGGTTGAGGAACCGCTCGAACAGCAGGTCGTAGCGAATCGGGTCCAGTTCGGTGATGCCCAGGACGTAGGCGACGATGCTCGCCGCGCCGCTGCCGCGGCCGGGGCCGATGCGGATGCCCTGCTCCTTGGCCCAGCGGATCAGGTCCCAGACGATCAGGTAGTAGTCGGAGAAGCCCTTGTCGTCGATGACCGCGATCTCGTAGCGCAGCCGCTCGCGCGCGTCCTGGCGGTCGGGGCCGTAGAACCGCGGCAGCCGCTCCTCGCAGAGCCGGGTCAGGTACTCGCCCGCGCTCAGGCCGGCGGGCAGGCCGGGGAATTTGGGGAAGTGGTACTGGCCGCGCTCGAGCTGGACGTCGCACCGTTCGGCGATCGCCCGCGTCGCCAGCAGGGCCTCGGGCAGATGGCCAAACAGCCGCCACATCTCCTCGCCGCTGCGCATGAACAGGTTCTGGCTGCTCATCCGCATCCGATCCTCGTCAGTATGCAGGCAGCGGGTCTGGATGCACAGCAGCAGGTCCTGGGCGTGCGCGTCCTCGGCGGTCAGGTAGTGGACGTCGTTGCTGGCGACCAGCGGGATGCCCGTGCGCTCGTGGACCTCCATCATGCCCGCGTTGACCTGGTTCTGCTCGGGGGTGTTGTGGTCCTGGAGCTCAAGGAAGAAGTTGTCCGGCCCGAACAACTCGCGGAACTCGTTGGCCACCTCGACCGCGCGCTCGAGCCGGCCGTTGAGGATGGCCTGCGGGATCTCGCCGCCCAGGCAGCCGGACATGGCGATCAGCCCCTCATGGTGCTCGGCCAGCAGCTGGCGGTCCATCCGCGGCTTGTAGTAATAGCCCTCGAGCCAGCTATCCGAGACCATCCGCAGCAAGTTGCGGTAGCCCGTCTCGTTCTCGCACAGCATCGTCAGGTGGCACAGTGTCTTGCCGTCCTCGTCCGCGCGCACCTGGCCGCGCTCGTGCCGCGTGCCCTTGGTCACGACATAGCCCTCGACCCCGAGGATCGGCTTCACGCCGGCCTTGGTGCAGGCATCGTAGAAGGGCACCAGGCCAAAGAGGTTGCCGTGATCGGTCAGGGCGACCGCGGGCATGCCTAGCTCGACCGCCCGCTTAGCCACCTTATCCGCGCGGCAGGCGCCGTCGAGCAGGCTGAAATCCGTATGCAAATGTAGATGGACAAAGTCCTGCGCACCACTCATGAAACCACCAGATCCGCCCCCATCCTGACCAACCCGCCCGACCTCGCCGGTCCCGCGGGCCCCACAGGCAGTGTAGCGCAGGGAGTCCGCGCCGAGCAAGATGGGGGTGACGACGGCCCCCCTTTGTACCGCCGCCGCTTCGGCGGCAGCGCTGCGGCCCACTCCGGCCTTACCCGGGTCCACCCGACCTCGACCCAAGTGGGGCCTCACGGGTTGGGCGGTTGATGGTGTGTCGTGGTGGAACGTCTCAGCTGGGCTGGCGCCCAGCGTT
>DHNJ01000166.1:3920-4210 GCA_002409445.1 Armatimonadetes bacterium UBA5419
TTAGACTCGGCCGCCGCGTAGCGCAGGCCGAAGCAGAATTGCCTCGATGCCGGTGAAGACACCGCCGCTCCTTGCTTGAGCGGCGCCACGCCTCAGGCGCGCTACGATAGGGCTCGTGTAACCCCGATCTGGGGAGCACACTCTTGGGTGCAGGGAGACGGTGATGGCTCGCATGGTGGATAGCGCGGCGTCGAAGGCGACGCCTCCGTGGCTGCCGTGGGCGGTGGGTGGGGCCCTGGTGGTGGTGTTGGTTGGTGGGCTGGGCTGGCGCGCGGCGGCCGAGAGCCGGC
>DHNJ01000322.1:0-4333 GCA_002409445.1 Armatimonadetes bacterium UBA5419
GGTGGGGCGGGGTCGGCGCCGGGGGTGCGCCAGGCCTGGGCCACGGCGTCGCGCGCGGCCAGCGCGTCGGGCGCGAGCGGCAGACGGAAGCTCGGCACCGACCAGCCGGCGGGGTAGGTCACGTAGTTGACGTAGTAGTACTGGCCGGCCGGCTTGCCGGCGTCCAGGCTGGTTATCTTGAGGCTCTGGGCGTAGGGAATGGCGAAGTAGAGGTTGGAGGCGTTGTTGACCTCCTCGCCGCGGCGCCAGGCGAGCGGCGCGATGAACGGCTCGAGGCGGCCGGAGTAAAGTTCGGCGTGGTCCCACTCGAAGGTCGGCGTGGTGTCGCCATCGAGGTAGAAGCGGAGGGTGCCCTTGGGGTTGGCCGACCAGAGGTGAAAGACGCAGCCCGGGCCCTCGAGCTCGGCCATGACGCCCTCACCGTTGGGTTCGACGCGGATGTAGTTGCCCGCGTCACCGTTGGGCCCCCAGCTCTCGCGTTCGCGACGGTCCCAGGAGGTGGCCTGGCCGGCGACGACGCCGGGCTGTAGGCGACTAAGCCGGTCGAGGTCGGCGAGCTGGCGCAAGAGGTCGGCCTGGGTCAGCGTCTGGGCGCCGGCGGCGCTGGCCAGGACGAGGGCGCAGAGGGTGAAATGCTGCATGACGATGCCTCTGCGCGCGGGTTCGCCGCGGCGCGGCGGGTACCTGCCGTTAAGGTATGATGAGCGCGAGGATGGCGACGATGACTCCCGATGAGGCACGCAGGTGGTTGTACGAGTGGGTGGAGGCCGAGAGCCTGCGCCGGCACTGTCTCGCGGTCGCGACGATCCTGCGGGCGTACGCGGAGCAGGCGGGCGAGGACGCGGACCTGTGGGAGGCGGTCGGTTTGTTGCACGACTTCGACTGGGAGCGGCACCCGACCCTCGATCTGCACCCGATGGCGGGGGTGGAGGTGCTGCGGGCGGCCGGGGTGGACGAAACCGTCTGCCGCGCGGTGGCGTCCCATGCTCGACACACCGGCGTGCCACGCGAGACGCCGTTGGAGAAGACGCTGTTCGCCTGCGACGAGCTGGCCGGCTTCATCACCGCCGTGGCGCTGATGCGGCCGACGCGGCTGGCCGGCATGGAGGCGCGCAGCGTGCGCAAGAAGATGAAGGACAAGGCGTTTGCCGCCGCGGTCAGCCGGGAAGACATCGTTGACGGCGCGGCGGAGCTAGGCGTCGATTTGAACGAGCATATCAACTTCTGCATCGCGGCCCTGCAGCCGATAGCGGCCGAGCTGGGGTTGAGCCCCGAAGGAGAGGCGTGATGAGTCCTAGTGGTGTCGATCGACGCGGGTTCCTCGCCGGCATGGCCGCCGCGAGCGCGTTGACCGGGCTGGGCGGCCGGGCCAAGGCCCAGGCCGCGCCAACGGTCGTCATCGTCCATGCGGCCGGTGTGTCCCAGCTAGAGGGCGACGAACAGGCGCGGCGCATCCGCCAGATGTTGACCGCGGGCATGAACCGGCTGACCGGCCTGCAGGGCGCGGCGGCCTGGGAAAGCCTCTTCAAGCCCGATGACACGGTGCTGCTCAAGGTCAACTGCCTGGCGCCGACGCTGTCGCCGAAGGTGACCTTGGTCGACTCGGCGGCGCGCGGCGTGATTCGCGCCGGCGTGCCGGGCGAGCAGACGCTGGTCTGGGAGCGGACCGAGCGCGAGCTGGTCGCCGCGGGCTTCACGCTGGGCGCGAACGCGAACGGCTACCAGGTCGTCGCGACCGATGCGCAGGGCGGCCACGACGAAGCACCGTCGCAGCACGGCACGGTGACCCAGCGCCTGCCGAAGCTACTCAGCGAGCGGGCGACGGCGATCCTCAACCTGCCGATCATCAAGGACCACGACCTGACCGGCTTCACGGGCGCCCTAAAGAACCACTTTGGCAGCATTGACGAGCCGTGGAAGCTGCACGGCGAGGGCATCCACCAGGCGATCGCCGATCTGAACGCGATGCCGGCCTTCCGCGACAAGCATCGCCTGGTCATCGGCGACGCGATCCGTGTGGTCTACGAAGGCGGGCCGACCGACCGGCCGGGCACACGCGCCGACCTGGACAGCCTCGTCCTGGCGACCGACCCGGTGGCCCACGACGCGGTGGGCGCGATGCTCGTCGAGGAGCTGCGCGCGGCGAACAACCTGCGCCCGCTGGGCCGCGTCGGCCGCGGGCCGGCGTTCATCCGTCTGGCCGCCGAGGCGGGCCTGGGCGTCGCCGACCTCGACCAGATCGTCCTGGAGCGGATCGAGCTGGAAGAGTAGGGGCGGCGCGACCAAGCTAGAGACAACAGGACGGGCGGTGGACGAACCCACCGCCCGTCTGCTTGGGGCGAACTGGCGCTAGCGGCCCTTGCCGGACTCGGCGCCGTAGTTCTGCATCGGCGCGGGCGCCTTCGACGGTGCCGGGCCGCCTTTCTCGTTCTCGGTGCCCTGGTTCTCCGCCTCGTGGGCGGCCGGGACAGGCAGGGCCTCGCGTGGCTCGCCACCCGGCTTGCCGCAGGACGTTAGCCCCATGGCGGCCAGGATGGCCAGCGCGAGGATCAGGGACAGTGTTCGTAGCTTACGCATTGCCTTTCCTTACCAGGGCGCGGTCGGATCC
This sequence comes from Armatimonadetes bacterium UBA5419, assembly GCA_002409445.1. Taxonomy (GTDB): domain Bacteria; phylum Armatimonadota; class UBA10988; order UBA10988; family UBA10988; genus UBA10988. The sequence goes on from DHNJ01000322.1 coordinate 2,609, forward strand.
CAGTCGGCACGGATCGGGCACCAGGCCAACTGGCCGTCGCGCGAGCGATGCCACTCGGTCTTCTGCCACTTCGCGTGGCCGTCGAAGAACAGGACGTTGGAGCCGCCGGTATGGCGCCCCGCGATCTGGTTCCACAGTTCGTTCCAGGTGGTCGCGCCCTCCTCGAAGTAGGGGCGGTTCTGGAAGGTGCCCACGCGCCAGTTGCCGTCGGTGTCCTCACCGAACGCGATGACCTCGCCGATCATGACGATCGTGGCCGGCTCCTGGACCGACGAGTCGGTCGCCTGGCCGCTGCCCCAGCCACCGCCGTAGTTGCCCAGGGCCTCTTCGTTCTTGCCGTAGTGGCCGTAGATCTCGGGCCACTGAGCGCCGTAGGGCGGTGTGTTGGAATAGAAGCTACCCGTGATCACCGAGCCGTCGGTGCAGCCGTAGTTGGTGAACTGGACCGGAGCGGGCTGCGCATGGCCCGAGCTCGGGCAGGCAAAGACGCCACCGCTCTTGATGTACGGGTCCAGGTCGATGTGCCACTCCCACCACTTGTAGACGGGCCGGCCGTCGTAGTCCTGCATGTACTGCATCATGGCCAGGCCTTGCTGCTTCATGTTGGACAGGCAGGAGGTCTGCCGTGCCTTCTCGCGCGCCTTGGCGAAGACGGGGAAGAGGATTGCCGCCAGAATCGCGATGATGGCGATCACCACCAGCAATTCGATAAGCGTGAAGCCGCGTCGTCCGCGTGCCGGGAGCGGCTGCTGCCGTGCATTGAACATAGTGTGACTCCTTTGGATCCACGTCCAGCTCTTCTGCCGACACGAGGTCCAAGCGTATTGTGCAATGGTTAGGGGAGCATTGCAAGCCTACGGCGAAAAGGTCTGCGACCCGTCGTCTATGCCTCGCGCGCACGACCGGAGCGAGGGTTGCGGAACGCGCAAGCTTTAACGATTGATGTCGCTCCGCCCACGAGCACATCAGGCACACCCGGTCCGCTGCGCGCAGGGTCGAGTCGACGGTGGCCAGGGCCGCCGTCCCGCGGGCGTTTGGGCCCTCTCACGACTCTGGAACCCGCCCTTCACGCGCCCCTAATAATGTGCCACAACAATAGAGCGTAGTGTCGAACGACGACCGAACGCACAGGAGAATGGGTCGATATGAGCAAGCAGAAGCGAGGCTTCACGCTGATCGAGCTGTTGGTGGTCATCGCGATCATCGCGATCTTGGCGGCCATCCTGTTCCCCGTCTTCGCCAAGGCCCGTGAGAAGGCGCGGCAGACCTCGTGTTTGTCGAACATGAAGCAACAGGGCCTGGCCTTCATGCAGTACATGCAAGACTACGATGGCATGGTGGTCTACAACTGGTGGGAGTGGCATGTTGACTTGGAGCCCTATATCAAGAGCGGCCAAATCTTCGCCTGCCCCAGCTCCGGTCACGCCCAGCCCGCACCCGTTCAGTTTACCAACTACGGCTTCTCGGACGGCTCGTCGCGGACCGGCACCTTCTGGTCCAACACGCGGCCCTACGGCGCCACTTGGCCCGAGATCTACGGTCACTACGGCAAGAACGAGGAAGCTCTGGGCAACTTCGGCGGTGGCTGGGGCGGTGGTCTCGCCAGCGACGCCTCGGTCCAGGAGCCGGCGAACATCATCCTCATCGGCGAGGTGATCGCCTTCGGTGAGGACACCGACGGTGACTGGCGCGTGGGCACCTTCCAGAACCGCCCCTACTTCGAGG
>DHNJ01000322.1:4478-4765 GCA_002409445.1 Armatimonadetes bacterium UBA5419
CCAGAACCGCCCCTACTTCGAGGTTGGCGGGACGACTTGGAACGAGTTGTGGAACCAGGTGGCTGGTCGCCACACCGACGGCTCGAACGTGCTCTTCTTCGACGGACATGCCAAGTGGCACAAGACCGAGTGGCACCGCTCGCGCGATGGCAAGCTGGCCTGGTGCCCGGCGCGCGCCGACTGGGCCGATGATGCGCCCTGGTAAGGAGTGCCCCATGCGCAAGCAACGAGTCCTCTTCCTGAGCCTGTTGGCCCTCAGCCTGTTCGGTCTGGCTGCGTGCAACACG
>DHNJ01000322.1:4915-5223 GCA_002409445.1 Armatimonadetes bacterium UBA5419
TCGGTCTGGCTGCGTGCAACACGTCCGGCGCTAAGCCGCGCGAGGCATTGCCGGTGCCCGAGGCGCATCAGATCGAGAACCAAGGCGGCAGCGGCGGTGGCGAGTCCGAGAAGGGCCGGCCGGCGCCGAGTGCTCCGCAGCAGCAGTACTACGGCGAGGAGAGCAAGGGCCGCTAGGCACCTGCGCCTCCAACCGAACTCCCGGGCGGGGCGGTGGCGAGAGCCGCCGCCCCGCTACGGCGTTGGGCGCCAGCTAGCGCATGACCACTTCGACCACACCGGGCCAGGCGGCGGCCTGCAGGGCGGCGC
>DHNJ01000266.1:0-271 GCA_002409445.1 Armatimonadetes bacterium UBA5419
CGGTGCGCGTCGCCGCGCGGCCCGCGGCCCAGGGCCCCGCCGCCGCGCCGAGTCCGTCTAACGGCGACAGCGTGCGCATTGTTTCGCGCCCGACGGCGCTGACCGTCGAGCCCCTCTCGACCGCCCCGCGTCCCGCCTCGGTGCAGCGCTCCGGTGCGGCCACGGTGAGCAACGGCAACGGCGCCGCGGCCGCCGCGAGCACGCAGCCGAGCCCCGCGCCGATGGCCGTCGCCGCGCAGCCGACGACCGCCAGCACCATCTCGCGCGCCGC
>DHNJ01000266.1:453-880 GCA_002409445.1 Armatimonadetes bacterium UBA5419
GCCAGCACCATCTCGCGCGCCGCGGCGATGCCCGACCCGTCGTCGATCAACTCGATCGAGGCGGGCTCGACCGCGCACTCGATCAGCTTCACCTCGCGCACCTCGGGCATCGACTACTAGCGCGGTTCCTCGGCGACCAGGTCCCCGTTCGGCAGCAGCCGGTAGCGCCGTCCTGCCCAGACCACCCCGCGCACGAAGTACGCCCGCACGTAGCTGTAGAGGTTGAGCCAATCGACGAACGGCAGCAGCCACCAGCCACGGCCGAGCGTCCCTGTCCGCAGCACACCGTGCTCCAGCGCCGCCGCCGCCGCGTAGCGCAGCGCCAGCACGGCGCCCAGCACGCCCCAGGTCCAGCCCAGCGCCGGGCCAGTCAGCGCCAGCACCGTGGCCCAGGCGACCGGGTAGGTGAAGATCAGGCCGACGAAGC
>DHNJ01000266.1:1012-1214 GCA_002409445.1 Armatimonadetes bacterium UBA5419
GGTGAAGATCAGGCCGACGAAGCCGCCGGGCCGCACACCGCGGATCGTCGACAGCCAGCGGCCGATGCGCTGGACCGACGCAAGCAGGCTCTCGACGGGCATCTCGGTGTCGATGAGCTTGGGCAGCATGACCGGGCGGAAGCCCTGGCGGGCAGCCTGGTTGGCGAACTGGAAGTCGTCGGCCAGGGCGTCGAGGAAGGCG
>DHNJ01000266.1:1341-12134 GCA_002409445.1 Armatimonadetes bacterium UBA5419
GGCCAGGGCGTCGAGGAAGGCGTCGAAGCCGCCGTAGGTGTCCATCACCTCACGGCGTTGGGCCATCAGCATGCCGATCGCGGTGTTCTGGCCGCCGGTCGCCTCGGCCATCATCCACTGCGGCAGGTAGACCTGCTCGTAGTGCAGCGCGATGACCTGGCCGCCCAGCGTGCCGGCCGGCCGCGCGCGCGGAAACTGGTAGACGCAGCCGACCTCGGGCCGCAGCAGCTCGGGCACGACCCAGTGCAGCGTATCGGGCGCGTGGTAGACGTCGCCATCGGTGAAGACCAGCAGGTCGGTGGTCGCCTGCTGGGCCATGGTGCGCATGATGCTGGTCTTGCGGTTGACGCCGACCAACTCGCCCATGACCAGCCGGAGGTCGTGGTCTGGGTAGGCGGCCTGCAGGCGCGCGACGATGTCGACGACCGGGTCCTCGGGGGTGAGCGTGCCGATCAGGTATTCGAGGCGGCCGGGGTAGTCGATGTGCAGGAGGCTTTCGAACAGCTCGTAGGTGCTCTCGTCGGCGCCTTCGACAGCTTTGCAGAGGGATACCGGCGGAGCGGGGTCGGGCAGGGGGCCGCGCGGCCGAGCCCCGCGCAGCCGGCGCCAGGCGGTCGTGTAGCCGAGGGCTAGGCTGACCAGGCCGGCGGCGGTCAGGGCCAGGAGTAGGCCGCGCCAGACGAGTACGAGGGTGGCCATGGGTACCTCACTGGACGGACGAGCGGGCGATTAGGTAGACGCCGACGGTGACCGCGGCGATGCCGGCCCAGCGCAGGCCGCCGACCGGCTCACCGAGCCAGAGCGCGCCGAGCAGGGCGGTGAGCGCGAAGTTGAGGCCGAAGACTGGCACGACGACGCTGACATCGAGACCCCAGTGCTCGAGCAGCAGCATGCCGGCGAACTGGGCGATCATCAGGACCATGCCCCCGACCAGCGCGGCGGTGCGGAAGCCGGCGGCGTAGGTGCTCTCGGCGGCGGGGACCATGGCGATCTTGAGCAGCACGTTGGCCACCGAGAGGCTGACGATGGAGACCGCGAACAACGCGATGACCGCCGGCAGCCCGACTTTCACCCTAGCCCTCCACGGCGCCGGTGGTGTCGGCCTTGGTGCGGAAGAAGCCGAGGAACTCGCGCCCCTCGCGCAGGCGGCGGCGGGCTAGGTCGTAGTCGGAGAACATCGGCTTGATCAGCCGCCAGAGCACGCGCGGGTGGGCATAGTAGCCGCGGTAGAACCGCTCCTGGGCGCGGTTCAGGTCGTCGGCGCTGAGGCCCGGGTAGCGCAGGGCGGGGATCTGGATGCCGGCGCCGTTGATCACCGGCTCGCCATCGAACCAGCCCTCCTCGAGCGCCTGCTCGTAGAGTTCGGTGCCGGGATACGGCGCGGCCATGCTGACCTGCAGGCTCTCGAGGTCCATCTCGCGAGCGAAGCGGACGGTCTGCTGGATGGTCTCGGGGGTTTCGCCCGGCAGGCCGAGGATGAAAGTGCCGTGGATGGCCATACCGAGGGTCTTGGCGTGGGCGACGAACTCGCGCGCGCGGTCCAGGCGGATGCCCTTGCGGATGTTGTTGAGGATCTGCTGGTTGCCCGACTCGAAGCCGACGAGCAGCAGCCGGCAGCCGTTCTCGGCCATGACCTTCAGCGTCTCGTAGGGGACGTTGGCACGGGCGTTGACCGCCCAACTCAGGCCGATCTTGCCCAGCCGCTGGGAGACGTCGGCGACGCGCTCGCGGTCGTCAGTGAAGGTGTCATCGTCAAACATGACCTCCTTGACCTTAGGCCAAAGCTGTTTGACGCGGGCGACCTCGGCGGCGACGCGCTCGGCGGATTGGACGCGGTAGTTGTGCCCGCCGATGGTCTGGGGCCAGAGGCAGAACGTGCAGCGGCTGCGGCACCCGCGACCCGTGTAGAAGCTGACGTACGGGTGCTGGAGGTAGCCGATGTAGTAGTTCTCGATCGTCAGGTCGCGGTGGTAGACGTCGAGCACGGAGGGCAGCGCGTCCATGTCCTCGATCTCGGCGCGCGGCCGGTTGTGGATGATGCGGCCCTCGTGGCGGTAGCTGAGGCCATCGACCTGGGCTAGCGGGCGACCGGCGGCGACCTCGGCGAGGGTGTAGTCGAACTCCTTGTTGCAGACGAAGTCGAGCGCTTCGCTGGCCTCGAGGCACGGTTCGGGGTTGACCGCGGCATGCGCGCCGCAGAGACCGACGAGGACATCGGGTTGCTGGGCGCGCAGGGCTTCGACGAAGCGGATGTCGTTGCCGAAGCCCGGCGTGGAGGTGTGCAGGACGACCAGCTCGTAGTCGCGGGCGATCGCCAGCGTCTCGTCCCAGGTCATATGGTGGGGCGGTGCGTCGATCAGGCGGCTACCGGGCACGAGCGCGGCCGGCTGGGCCAGCCAGGTCGGGTACCAGTAGCTGGTGACCTCGCGCCGGGCCTGGTAGCGCGCCCCGGCGCCGCCGTCGAAGCCCTCGTAGGAGGGTGCGTTGAGAAACAGCGTGCGCCGGGTGTCCACGAAGGCTTGCTCCTAACTCATCAACTCGCAGATCAGGTCGCCGACCTGGCTGGTCGAGTAGCCCATGCGGCCGGCGGCCAGGCTCTGGAGCTTGGTGCCGGTGGCGACCTTGACCGCCGCCTCGATGCGCTGGGCGGCCTCGTCCTGGCCGAGGGTCTCGAGCAGCATGGCGCCCGCACAGATGGCCGCGAGCGGGTTGATCACGCCCTGGCCGGTGTACTTGGGGGCGGAGCCGCCGATCGGCTCGAACATGCTGACGCCCTCGGGGTTGATGTTGCCGCCGGCGGCAATGCCCATGCCGCCCTGGGTCATCGCGCCGAGGTCGGTGATGATGTCGCCAAACATGTTGCCGGTGACCAGCACGTCGAACCACTCGGGGTTCTTGACCATCCACATGCAAACTGCGTCGACGTGGTAGTAGTCGCGGCGGACGTCGGCAAACTCGGCCGCGCCCATCTCATGGAAGGCGCGCTCCCAGAGGCCCCAGACATAGGTCAGGACGTTGGTCTTGCCGACCAGCGCGAGGGTATTCTCGGTGCCGACGCCGCGGGCCTTCTTGCCCTTCTTCTGGGCGTAGTCAAAGGCGTACTTGAGACAGCGGTCGACCTGGAAGCGGGTGTAGATCATCTCCTGCGTGGCGACCTCGTGCGGTGTGCCCTTCATCGAGTTGCCGCCGGAGCCGGTGTAGACGTCGCCCGAGTTCTCGCGCACGACGACATAATCGATATCGGCGGGGCCCTTGTCCTTGATCGGGGTCTCGACGCCGGGGTAGAGGCGCACGGGGCGCAGGTTGATGTACTGGTCCAGCTCGAAGCGTAGGCGCAGCAGGATGCCCTTCTCGAGGATGCCGGGGGGCACGTCCGGGTGGCCGATGGCGCCCAGGAGGATCGAGTCGAAGCCGCGCAGCTCCTCGGCGGCCGAATCGGGCAGGACCTCGCCGGTGCGCAGGTAGCGGTCGCCGCCGAAGTCAAACTCGGTCAGCTCGAGACCGAAGCCGCCAAGGTCTGCCGCGTGGCGAAGAACCTTGACCGCCTCCGCGGTCACTTCGGGACCGGTCCCGTCTCCGGGCAGTACGGCGATCGAATACGTCTGGGCCATGATGCGCGTCCTCCAAGCGATAGTCTACGACCGAAAGCCGTTCCGCCCAAACCCCGCGGCCGCCCGCGCGCGTTGATGCAGTGCCGGGCGGGGAGGGCTAGGAGTGCTGGTGAGCGTGGGTGTGGGCCGTGGCGGGCTCCTCGTCGGCGCGGCGGCGGTGGGAGCCGCTGGCGGAAACCGGCGACATGCTCAGCTCGCCGCGGGCGATCCCGCGCAAGGCGTGCAACCGCTGGGCAAGTTGGCGCACGTCGGCGGCTTGGCCGCGGGCGAGGAGGACCTCGAGGCAGTAGCGGTGGTCGAGGTGGACGTGCGTGGTGCAGATGACCTCGGCGCCCGAGTCGTGCTGGAGGGCCAGCAACTGTTGGACCAGGTCGCGCTGATGGTGGTCGTAGACCAGGCTGATGATGCCCAGCACCTGCGCTGCGTCGTCGAGCCAATCAGCGGCGACGAGTGCACTGCGGACCAGGTCACGCAGTGCTTCCGAGCGGTTGGGGAAGCCCTGCCGCTGAACCAACTCGTCGAACCGCGCCAGCAGCTCGCCGTCCATGGATACGCCGAATCGTTCAAGAGCCATGGCTGTTGTTTACCAACTCGTAACGTAGGATACCACAGTGCCTGCGATCACCCTCTCCATACCCGATTGGCGCCTAAGCGCAGGGCGAAGGCGGTGCGGATCGCGGTGGTGGCCAGGCTGTAGGCGGCGGGGTGGAGCCGCGGGCGGTAGTGCTTGGCGTAGAAGGCGAGCAGCGAGTCGCGGCTTTCGCGGACCATGCGTGCGCGGACCAGCCGGGTTGTGCCGCCGCCGACGTGCAGGATGCTGGCCGCGGGCTGGTAGTCCAGCCGCCAGCCGGCTGAGTGCAGGCGCCAGGCCAGGTCGACGTCGTTGAAGTAGATGGGGAACTGTTCGTCGAACAGCCCGACCTCGACCAGCGCGCGGCGGCGCAGGAGGAGGCAGGAGGCCATCGGCTGGTCGACCGCGCGCGCCGACTCGTGGTCGAAGCCGCGCAGGCGGTAGGCGCCCAGCGCGCGCGGCGCGAGGCGGGCCAGGCCGGTCCACTCGTAGAACAGGTCGGCGGGCGCGGGGAAGCCGCGGCAGCTTTGCTGGGTCTGGCCATCGGGCAGGACGAGGCGCGCGGAGACCGCGGCGGCGGCGGGTTCGGCGCGCAGGTGGGCGATGAGGCGGTCGAAGGGCTGCGGGTCGAGCTCAGCGCGGATCTCGGTGTCGGGGTTGAGCAGCAGCAGCCATCGGCCGCGCGCGCGGCGCAGCAGGACGTTGTTGCCGCCGGCAAAGCCGAGGTTGGCACCCGTGCGTACGAGCTGCACGCGGGGGAAGTCGCGCTCGACCATCTCGGCCGAGCCGTCCGCGCTGGCGTTGTCGGCGACGAGGATCTCGTGCGGTGCGGCGGGTGGATAGGCGACCAGCGAGCGCAGGCAGGCGGCCAGCAGGTCACGCGTGTTCCAGTTGACGATCACGATGGACAGCACGGGCCGCAATACTCCAAGAAGCATGGTGCCCGATTCGCGAGGGCCCGGCAACCGATTCGTAAGAAATGGGGTTGCCAAGCCGCTTGACAGGCGATTCGCGCAATGCTAGAGTCACGCCGGCCCGCGGGTCCGGAGGCGCACGCCCCGGTTGCGCGGCGCATAGGAGGTGCGCAAGTGTCGGATACCGTCAGCAAGAAGGACCTGGTTGGGGCCGTGGCTGCGAAGACCGGGCTGACCCAGGCGAAGGTTGGCCAAGTGGTCGACGCGCTGCTCGAGGAGGTCGAAGCCTCGCTCAAGGGCGGCAAGATGGTTCGCATCATCGGCTTCGGCACGTTCGAGGTTCGCGAGCGCAAGGCGCGCACGGGTATCAACCCGCGGACGAAGCAGCCGATGGAGATCCCGGGCGGCAAGTCGCCGGCGTTCAAGCCGGGCAAGGCGCTCAAGGACGCGGTCAACTAAGACCCATTGACCTTCCGGTTGCCACCGGCTCATCGTGCTTTGCGACTCGTGCCTAGCGTCTAGTGCAGGCGCTGCGCGGCGCGATGGGTGGCGGCCCGAACGGAGGCCGGTCGCGTGCTGTACGGCGCGACCGGCCGCCCTACGTTGGGCCGGCTTGCCCCGCCGCGGGCAACGCGCCACACTGAAAGCATGATCAGCGAGACAGAACGTCAACGCCGGGCCGATCTCGCCCGGCGGCGAGCCCCGGCGCTCAAGGACTGGCTCGGCCCCTGCCGCGTCTGCCCGCGCGAATGCGGCGCCGACCGGCTGGGGGGTGAGCGCGGCCTCTGCCGGACCGGCGACCAGGTCGTGGTCGCCTCGTTCGGACCTCATTTTGGTGAGGAGGCGCCGCTCGTCGGCCGCGGCGGGTCGGGCGCGGTGTTTTTCGCTGGCTGCGCGCTACGCTGCTGTTACTGTCAGAACCACGAGATCAGCCAGGCCCAGCCCGCGGAGGCCGCCGGCCAGAAGCTAGAGGCTGACGAGCTGGCGATGATCTTCATGGCCATCCAGCGCCGCGGCTGCCAGAACCTTAACTTGGTCACCCCCAGCCACGTCGTGCCGCAGATCGTCGAGGCGCTGGCGCTGGCCTACGACGACGGGTTCGGCCTGCCGGTGGTCTACAACTGCTCCGGCTATGAACAGCCGGAGACCCTCGCGCAGCTCGAAGGCCTGGTCGACATCTACCTGACCGACCTGAAGTACGGCGGTCCGCAGCAGTTCTCGCAGGCGCCGGGCTACGCCGAGCTGGCCCAGGCGGCGGTGCGCGAGATGCATCGACAGGTGGGCGACCTGGTTCTGGGGCGCGCCGGGCTGGCCACGCGCGGGCTGATGGTGCGGCACCTGGTGCTGCCCGGCGGCCTCGCCGATTCGGCGGCCGTGGCGCGCTTCCTGGCAACCGAGATCTCGGTTGAGACCTACGTGAACGTGATGGGCCAGTACCGGCCGGCGTGGCTCGCGGCGCAGGTCGAGGGGCTGGATCGGCCGGCGCAGGCGTGGGAGGTCGAGGCGGCGCGCGAGGCGTTCTGGCGCGCGGGCCTGCGGCGGCTGGAGACGCCGCCGCTCGATCGCGGCGCGGCCCCGCGTAGCCGCGCGCACAACTAGAACAGGATTTTCAGCAAGCGCTGGTTGACGGTGCTCAGGTCGGAGCCCAGGTCGATCTCGGCGCGGATGCACTGGACCAGGTGGGCGGAGACGAGCAGCGCGGCGGTCTGGCGCAGGGCGGCGGTGACCGCGGAGAGCTGGGTCAGCACGGCGTCGCACTCGCGGCCGGTCTCGACCATGCGCTGCACGCCGCGGATCTGGCCCTCGATGCGGCGCAGGCGGCGGAGCATATTCTCGTCGGGCGCCTGCGGCTCGTCGGTCGGCGGGAGCAGCGCACAGATCAACCGCTCGGTGGCCGCGGCATCGCCCTCGTCGGGCAGCCAGACGGTGACCAGCGGGTCCTCAGCGGTGGCCTCGGCGCGCAAGAACGCCTCGCACTGCTCGTCCCGCGCCACGACCGCCCAGAGTAGCTCGGAGTGCTGCTGGACCTCGAAGCCGGCCTCATCGAGCCGCGCGGCGACGGCCCGGAGCGCCTCGCTCCGGGCACCCCGCAAGGGTATCTGCATCGTCTGTTCTCTGTTTCCTGGTGTGCTTAGGCGTCGAAACCCATCGCGCGGAGGTTGGCGAAGCTGACCGCCAGCGCCTCGAACGGGTCGGTCGGCGGCACTTCGCAGCTGTCCTGCTCGACGATGATCCACTCCGCCCCGCCGTGGATGGCGGCGGTGTTGATCCGCTCCCAGTTCAGGTTGCCCTGGCCCACCGGCGCGAACTTCTGGCTCGAGCCGATCATCTGCATGTCCTTGTAGTGGAGCAGCGGGCAGCGGCCAGCGACCTTGGTGATCCACTCGGCGGGGTCGCCGCCGCCGTGCTGGATCCAGTAGGTGTCGATCTCGAAGCCGACGCGCACGTCGGTGTCCTCGATCAGCGTGGCCAGCGCGGTGCGCTCGCCGATCTTCTCGAGCTCGAAGCTGTGGTTATGGTAGCTGAAGACCATGCCCGCGGGCGCCAGCTTGACCGCAGCCTCGTTGGCCATGCCGACGAACGTCGCGTAGCCCTCGGGGTTGCGCAGGTTGCCCGGCAGACCGCCGATGGCGATGTGCCGGCAGCCGTAGGTCCGGTGCGTGGCGACCGTCTGCTCGGTGCGCTCGAGGATGTCCTCGATGCCGATGTGCGTCGCGCAGATCTCCAGCTCGAGGCTGTCGCACAGCTCGCGTAGGTCGCCCGCGTCGATCGGTCCGACCGCCGACAGCTGGACCGCCCGATAGCCGATTTCGGCCACGCGCGGCAGGTTGGCGCGGATGTCCTCCTCGGTCTTGAGGTAGTCGCGCAGGGTGTACAACTGAGCAGCGATACGTGCCATAACAGAAACTCCTCCAGGCAACAGCCCGACTATAGCACTTTCGACCGGGCGGGTGTAGCGCGGCCGGCGGGCCTGGTCGTAGCGCCAGCGGCGGCCACTTTGTACCGCCGCCGCTCCGGCGGCAGTGCTCCGGCACACACTCAGCCGATGCCGTCGAGGCGCCGGCGGTCCCACTAGGTGGCCATGCTAGCTCATACCTTGCTTCGGCCTGCGCTGCGCTGCGGCCGAGTCTATGGATGCGGACAGGAATGTCCGCGGTCCCAGTTAGGGCGGTCCGCTGCCGGCGATCTGAGTCTAACGCGGGGCTAGATCGTGCATCCCGGTGTACCATGCATGGTTCACTGTGGTGGAGCTGTGCGATCGTGACTGGGAAGCCCTATACCGTGCGCGCCGGCCACTGCCCGCATGATACCGATCTGGCTGGTGTACTGGCCGGGCTGCGGACGGTCACCGAGCCGCTCGAAGCCGCCTGGGCGCGGCTGGAGGCGGCCGAGCACATCGCGATCAAGGCCAACATCGTCTGGCCGCCCCAGCACTACCGCCGCCACGCCGGCCGGGCGCAGGAGCTGGTCGACGAGGATGTCCTGCGGGCCACGCTGATCCTGCTGCGCGAGCGCTGCCAGGGCCAGATCACGGTCATCGACAGCTCGCTGACCCACGACCAGCACGACTTCTACTTCCTCGACCTGCTCGCCGAGTATGGCGTCGGCTTCATCAACGTCAACGACGCGCCGGCGCGCTGGGTGGCGCCGCCGGGTGGGGGCGCGGCGTTCGCGCGGTACCTGATCCCCGAGCCGGTGCTCGAGGCCGACGCGCTGGTCTCGCTCTGCACGCTCAAGTCGCACGCGTTCATGGGCCTGACCCTGAGCACGAAGAACCTCTTCGGCCTCTGCCCCGTCGGCGAGCGCAACCGCCCGCGCGTCTACTATCACCACATCGTGCGCATGCCCTACTTCCTCGCCGACCTGGCCGACATCTGCCGGCCGACGCTGAACATCGTCGACGGGTTGGTCGCACAGTCGGGGATCGAGTGGGGTGGGGATCCGCTGGTCACTAACTGCTTGCTGGCCGGCGACCAGACGCTGGCGACGGACCTCTGTGGCGCGCAGATGATGGGCCACGACCCGCTGGGCGACTTCCCCTCGCCGCCCTTCCGCCGCGACCGCAACCCGCTGCTGATTGCCGCGCAGCGTGGCCAGGGGCCGGCCAGCATGGACGAGATCGACTTCCAGCACGACCTGACGCTGCCGGTCGGCGCCTTCGACTCGAACGCCACCGACCCGCCCGAGCGCGTCGCCGCCTGGCACGCGACGATGGCCGAGGAGGCGCTGGCCTACGAAGCCGACCCGAGCCCGTACTACGAGCAGTACGCGGGCGAGTACATCCTGTTGCAGGGCGGACGCGTGCTCTGGCACAACCCGCGCTACGAGCTGGGTTTCGGCAGCCGCCGCAACCTGCCCGGCGCCGATCCCGGCCGGGCGATCTGGTTCAAGTATGTCGACCCGAGCGAGGCGGAGGCCGAACGGTACGGGATCTACCGCCGCGAGCTGCTCGGCTCGGGCAACAACACCTCGCCCAGCAGCGACTCGAAGTCGGCCACATCGACGACCTCGGCGGTGGCGGGCGGCGCGTAGGCGAAGGTCGCCGCGGGCAGCGCCGGGTTCTCCTCGTACCGCTCGAAGGTTTGGGCGTAGCGCAACGAGATGCCGGCCAGGCTGTGGCGCATCTGCACCGCCAGCTCGGGCGGCAGCTCCTCGCCCTGCTCCTCGACGCGCTTGGCCTGCAGGCGGATCAGCTGCTCGCCGGTGACCTCGGTGGCGATCTGGCGCGGGCGGCGGGTGCGCGGGTCGACCCAGACGGTCAGTTCGATGCCCGGGTCGAGCGTCAGCGTGACCGGCCAGGCGCCCGCCGGCTGGTCCAGCGCGCGGAGCCACTCGCCCGCCGCGCGGCCGGGCCGCAGCCGCTGTAGGTCGTCCAGCGCGGCGTACGGGTCGGTCGGGTCCAGCGCGCCGAGCGGCGAGAGGCCGAAGCCCGCGTCCTGGAAGGCAGGGCTGGCCGCCAGCTCGCGGAAATCGGCCGGCGCGGGCAGCCGCAGCACGCGCTTGCCGCCCGCCTGCTCGACAAACAGGTGCGCGCCGTCGCTGACGACAAGGACGTAGTCGGGCCGGTCCGGGGTGCTGTTTTCGAGGCGCATCAGGTTCGGCGCCTGGTAGCTGAAGCGCAGGGGCAGCGTTTGCTCGAGGCTCTCGCCAAAGTCGGCCAGCGTGGTGCCCATGGTCACGTGGCCCTCGTAGGACAGGCTCGTCGGCCGGGCGGTGGGCAGCAGGAGCCGCGCCGTGGCCGCCGGCGCGAAGGTCAGCGCGGCCGCCGCGCCGCCGAGCAGCAGCACGAGCGCGCCCAGGATCCACCGGCCCCAACGCTGTCGCGGCTGGCCTCTTGCTGCCATCGTCACCTCCGCGGGCGGGCTACATCGCCCGCTGCACGGCCGCCTCGAAGGTCGCCGCGTCCTGGCCGCCTTCGATGACCTGGACCCGCTCGCCCGCGCGGTTGTAGATCAGCGTGACCGGGTACTGGCCGTTCCAGCCAAGCTCCTTGGCGAAGCCGGCCTCGTCGGTCAGCTGGGCCAAGTACGTGTTACCGCCGACGCCGTGGCGGGCGAGGAACGGCTTGACCTTGGTGTCGAGGTCCTCGGCTTCGTCGCCGGAGACGGTCAGCAGGACCAGGTCACCCGCGTGCTTGTCGCGCAGGGCGACCAGGTCGGGGAACTCCTCGACACAGGGCGGGCACCAGGTGGCCCA
>DHNJ01000266.1:12276-12438 GCA_002409445.1 Armatimonadetes bacterium UBA5419
CCAGGTGGCCCAGAAGTTGACCATGACCACCTTGCCCTTGTGCTTCTCGACCGCCGCGCGCAGGCCGGCCAGGTCCTTCAGCGGCGGCACGGCGATGGTCTTGGCGTCGATCGGCTGCGCCGGCTTTGCCGGCGTCGGTTCCGCCTTTGGCGCGGCCTTCGG
>DHNJ01000266.1:12643-12902 GCA_002409445.1 Armatimonadetes bacterium UBA5419
GCGCCGAAGGTGGCGCGGAGGGGGCCGGCATGGCGCCGACTTCGACGGTCGGCTGGGTGATGGTGCTCTTGTAGGTGGGCTCCTCGCCGGGGGCCGCGGGCGGTTGGAGGACCAGTTCAGACGGCGGTGCGACGACGACATTCTGCGTCGGCCGGTCGGTGGCGGCAGGTGGCAGGTTCACGGTCTTGGTCGCCTCGGGGCGCGCGGCGGTCGGGCCGTCGTCCTCGCCGCCACAACCCACCACGCCGAACAGCAGGCC
>DHNJ01000266.1:13111-13305 GCA_002409445.1 Armatimonadetes bacterium UBA5419
CCCACCACGCCGAACAGCAGGCCGCAGAAGGCCCAGGTCAACAGACGTCGTGCCATCGGTGATGCTCCTCGCCCGCGCCGCGGCTTGACATTCGGCGCGCGCTGGTCCCTATTGTAACCGTTCTCCAGCCGCACAGCCAGCGCCGGAACTACTTTTGTCAGGGCAACAAAGAACACAATCGTGCCAATCATAAT
>DHNJ01000129.1:0-665 GCA_002409445.1 Armatimonadetes bacterium UBA5419
CCCGACCTCGCCGCCGAGACCGCCCTGGCCCTGCGCCGGTGGCGCTGGCGACCACCGCCCGGACTCGTCGTGGCTCCGCTGTGGCTGGCCTGGAGCACTGACCTCGGCGCCGACCATCCGGCGGTCACCGGCCTGGTCCAGCTGGCCTGCGCCGCCCGCCTGGGCGACCTCGAGGGGCCCGATTGGGCCGCGGCGCTGATGGCCCTGGGGCCGCACGTCGCCTCGCCCGCCGCCCTGCGCCCGCTGGCAGCGCTGGCCGGCGAGGACCTGGGTTGGTGGCGGCTGCCGATCCTCGCCCTCTTGGCCGACGGCTGCGCCGAGAGGCTCGCACCCGCCCCTCCGCTTGACGCTATCGCGACCCCTTGCTAGGGTTACCGTCAGCGCGAACAGCGCAGCAGCAACATCGGTGCGTGGGGATCGGAACACGGTGCGAATCCGTGGCTGTCCCGCAACTGTAACCGGCGACAACGCCGTCATCGAGCCACCGGCCGCACAGCGGTCGGGAAGGCGACGGCCGAGAGTGACCCGGAAGCCAGGAGACGACCCGCACACCACCGCTGCTTACTCAGCCTGCGAGAGACAGGAGGTAAGCCCATGGACACCAGGTCCACATGTCACGTCGTCGCCCGCCGCCGCGCGGGGTTCACCCTGATCGAGCTGCTGGT
>DHNJ01000129.1:799-11803 GCA_002409445.1 Armatimonadetes bacterium UBA5419
ATCGAGCTGCTGGTGGTCATCGCCATCATCTCGATCCTCGCCTCGATCCTCATGCCCGTCTTTGCCCAAGCCCGCGAGAAGGCGCGGCAAGCCAGTTGCGCGAGCAATCTACGCCAACTGGCCCTGGCCAACCAGCAGTACAGTCAAGACTATGACGGCCACTTCTGCCCCGGCGCGCAGAACATGATGTCGGCCAACAATCGTCGCTGGCACGGGGTGCGCAGCGGCTCGTTCAGTGGCCAATTCGACCCGACTGCCGGCCCGCTCTGGCCTTACCTGGGCTCGGGCGAGATCAAGGAGTGCCCCAGTTTCCGTGACTACACGCGAGACCAGAACAGCAACGCCTTCGAGGCTGGATGCGGCGGGTACGGGTACAACAATGAGTTCATCGGTGGTTCGTACTGGCAGGGCTGGGGACCGGACGTCGACTCGACCACCGCCCACGACGCCGCCGTCGCCGACCCCAGCGGCACACTGATGTTCGCCGACACCGCCTTCCTCCAGTTCTATCCCAGTACGATGGCCATCGAGTACTCCTTCGCCGAGCCGCCCTACTGGTCGTCGGTCTACTACCTGGGCTACCTGATGCGCCCCGAGCCATCGGTCCACTTCCGCCATGCGGGCCACGCCAACGTCGCGTTCATGGACGGCCACGTGAAGGCCCTCCCGCGCGGCGTGGTCAAGGAGTCGGGCTCGATCTACGGGGGCGGCGCCGAGGTCGTCGCAAAGTTCGGACTCGGTTGGCCCGCGCCAGACGACCTCTCGCTCTGGGACCTCGAGTAAGGAGGGCGCAACCATGTCCGAGACCACCCGCGCCCGCCTCCTGCTCGGCGGCGCCATCGTGCTCAGCCTGCTCGGCCTAAGCCTCGTCTGGGGCCAGCTCCAACAGTTTCGCCCCGGCACCAAGGCACCGCCCCAGCAGGCCAACCCCGTGATCTGTGTCGACTGCGGCCACCGCGACCGGCAGACCACCCAGCGGCTGCCGCTGACCTGTGCCCGGTGCCGGCTGCCGGCGGTGCATCTGGCTGGGATCTGCCCCAAGTGCGGCGTTTGGACCGCCTGGGACCTGGCGCGCGAGAAGGAGCTCGTGGCGCAACCAGGCCTTTTCGTCCAGCGCGGCCCGGCCTACTTCTTCCCCGCCTGCGCCGAATGCGGCACGCCGACCAACGCCGCCGGCCAGGCGCCGGCCAGGCACGCGCCATGATATAACCGCCGTGGGCTGCGGTACCATTAGCTGCCCATGACAAGCCTCAGCACTGCCAAACTCCTGGGCTGGGTGGCCTGGAACGTGTTCCTGGCCGTGATCCCGGTGGTTGTCGCCTGGCCGCTCGCGCGCCAGTTGCGCCAGGCCGGCGGGCGCCGCCCCGGCGCCTGGCTCGGCTTGCTCTTGCTGGCCGCGCTGTGGCTCGGATTCCTGCCCAACGCGCCGTATCTGCTGACCGAGTGGCGGCACTGGTTCAACGTCCTCGAGCGCAAGCAGCTCTGGGTCCGCTGGCACGACGAAGGCGAGCTGGCGGCGTTCTGGGAGCTAGCGCAACTAACGCTCTTCTTCGCCGCCTTCTCGTTGGCCGGGGTGATCACCTACTGGGCGGCGTTGCGCCCAGTGCTCGCGACCATCGCCGGCAAGCACTGGCGCTGGCTGCTGCTGCTCGTGCTCTCCTGGCTCAACGGCCTCGGCGTCTACCTGGGCCTCGAGCTGCGCTTCAATACCTGGGACCTGCTGCACACGCCCGGCAGCATCGTCGACGAAGCCCTCCGCGCGCTCCGCGTGCCGGGGTTCCACGGCTTCATCCTGGGCTTCACGTTGCTGCTCTGGCTGCTATACGAGTCGACCGAGACCTTCTGCCATGGGCTCCGTGCGCGCTGGGCTGGGAGGTCAACCGCCGCACGTCGTTAACGTCCGGGCGGGAGGTTCGGCATGGCGTGGTTGATTCTTTCGTGGGCGGTGGCGCTGGGCGCCGCCGAGGGCGAGACCATCTGGCTCGCCGACCTAGATCTGGCCGGCGTGCGCCAGGGCTACGGCCGGCCGCAGGTTGACCGCAGCATCCGCGGCACACCGCTGTCGGTCGCCGGGCGCACCGCTGAGCGCGGCGTCGGCAGCCACTCGGTGCTCTCCTGGTGGATCGCCCTCGACGGCGGCACCCGCCGCTTCGAGGCCGCCGTCGGCATCGACGACAACGCCCAGGGCCCAGGCACCGTAATCGTCTCGATCTACGTCGACGGCGCGCGACGCTTCGAGTCGGGCGTCCTGCGCGCGGGCGACCCGGCGGTCGACATCGACCTCGACCTGCGCGGCGCGCAGAGCCTGTACCTCGAGGTCTCCGACGCCGGCGACAGCGACGACTTCGACCACCTCGACTGGCTCGATGCGCGCTTCATCGTGACCGGCGCGCCGCCGCGCACGGTGACCCCAGCGACCGAGCCGCGCGTCCGCCTCACGCCCCACCCCGGCCCCGCGCCCCGGCTCAACAGCGCGCTGGTCTACGGCTGCCGGCCCGGGCGCCCGTTCCTCTACCGCCTGGCCTGCCAGGGCGAGCGACCAATCCGCTTCAGCGCCACCGACCTGCCCGCCGGCCTCACGCTGGACGCTGACTCGGGCATCATCCGCGGCACCGCGCCGGCCCGCGGCGAGTACGAGGTCACGGTCCACGCCCGCAACGCGCACGGCACCGCGCGGCGCGCGCTGCGCATCGTCGCCGGCGACAAGCTGGCCCTAACCCCGCCGCTCGGCTGGAACGACTGGTACGCGCACTACGACCGGATCACCGACCCGATGGTCCGTGAGGCGGGTGACCTGCTGCTCTCAACCGGTCTGGCCGATGTCGGCTACGACCACGTCTGCATCGATGACTGCTGGGCTAACGCCGCCAACCCGCGCGACCCCGCCCGCCGCGGCCCCGCGCGCGACGAGGCCGGCCGCATCCTGCCCAACGCCCACTTCCCCGACATGCCCGGCCTGACCAACTACCTCCACGAGCGCGGGCTGAAGGCCGGCATCTACACCTCGCCCGGCCCGTGGACCTGCGCGGGCTACACCGCCAGCTGGCAGCACGAGGCGCAGGACGTGGCAACCTTCGCCGAGTGGGGCTTCGACCTGCTCAAGTACGACTGGTGCTCGTACGGCAGCGTCTCGGCGGACGAGCCCGAACCCGAGCGTTTCATCAAGCCCTACCGGCTGATCGGCGAGCTGTTGGCCGCCGCGCCGCGCAATATCCAGCTCAACCTCTGCCAGTACGGCATGGGCGACGTCTGGACCTGGGGCGCGGAGATCGGTGGCCAGTCGTGGCGCACCGGCGGTGACCTGGGCCACGAGCTGGGCCGCATCTTCGAGATCGCCCTGCGCAACTGCGAGCTGCGCGAGTTCAACGGCCCGGGCGGCTGGAACGACCCGGACTACGTACAGATTGGCCAGATCGGCGACGCCTTCGCCATGGGCGAACCGGGCGACGCGCCACTCTCGCCACACGAGCAGTACAGCTTTGTCAGCCTCTGGGCGCTGATGGCCGCGCCGATTTTCTACAGCGGCGACCTGGCCAGCCTCGACGATTTCACGCTGGGCATCCTGGGCAACGCCGAGGTCATCGAGATCAACCAGGACCCGCTGGGCATCTGTGCCGAGGCGATCGAGCTGGATGCGAAGCGCTACGTCCTGGTCAAGCCGCTGGCCAACGGCGACCTGGCCGTCGGCCTGATGAACCGCGGCTGGCAGCCGGCGCGCGTGCGCGCGGACTGGTCGGCCCTGGGTATCGACGGGCTTTGGCGCGCGCGCGACCTATGGCGCTGGGAGGACCTGGGCCAGTTCGTCGACGCGCTCGAGATGGAGGTCCCGCAGCGGTTCGTGCAGGTCCTGCGGCTGAGCCGCGCTCGCTAGACGGCGCGACGAAGCCGCGGCGCCGAGCGGGCGGGTACGCAAACGGCCCAGCGCCCGGGTGGACGCTGGGCCGAAAGGTTTGGGCTGAACGAGCGGAGGCTTAGAGGGCCTCGTGCCCGGTCTCGCCGGTGCGGATGCGGACAATGCGCTCGAGCGGCATGACGAAGATCTTGCCGTCGCCGATCTCGCCGGTGCGCGCGGTCTCCATCATCGTGGTGACCACGTCCTCGACTTTGTCGTCGGGCACGGCGACGGTGATCTTGATCTTAGGCAAGAGCGAGACGGTGTACTCGTTGCCGCGGTAGAGCTCATGGCGGCCCTTTTGCTGCCCACAGCCGCGAACATCCGTGACGGTCATGCCGACCACGTTGATCTCGGCCAGCGCTTCCTTAATCTGCGCCAGCTTGATGGCTCGGGTGATGCACTCAACGATTTTCATCTGCTCTGTCCTTCCCTGCTCGGCGTCCGCCCGACAGCAGTCCGTTTACTTCTTCAGCCAGGACATCAGGCCGCGCAACTGCGCCCCGACCTCTTCCATCGGGTGCTCGGCGGCGATCCGGCGCAGGGCCTTGAAGCTAGCGCAATTGGCCTGGTTCTCAAGGATCCACTCGCGGGCAAACTCGCCGGTCTGGATCTCGCGGAGGATCTCGCGCATCGACTCCTTGACGTACTCGTCGATGATGCGCGGGCCGCGGGTCAGGTCGCCGTACTCGGCGGTGTTGGAGATGCTGTCGCGCATCGAGGCCAAGCCGCCCTCGTTGATCATGTCGACGATCAGCTTCAGCTCGTGGGCGACCTCGAAGTAGGCCATCTCCGGCGCGTAGCCGGCCTCGACCAGGATGTCGTAGCCCGCGACGATCAGCGCCGTGGCGCCGCCGCAGAGCACGGCCTGCTCACCGAACAAGTCGGTCTCGGTCTCTTCCTTGAAGGTGGTCTCGAACACGCCCGCCCGCGTCCCGCCGATGCCCTTGGCGTACGCCAGCGCGCGCGCCTTGGCCTGGCCGGTCGCGTCGTTCTGGATAGCGATCAGCGCCGGGACACCCTTGCCCTGCTCAAACTGGCTGCGCACGGTGTGGCCCGGGCCCTTCGGGGCGACCATGACGACGTCGACGTCTGCCTGCGGCTCGATCTGGCCGTAGTGGATGTTGAAGCCGTGCGAGAAGCTAACGACCATCCCCGCGCGCAAGTTCGGCGCGATCTGGCCGTCGTAGACCTTCGGCTGCAGCTCATCGGGGACCAGGATCTGCACCCAGTCGGCCTTCTTGGTCGCCTCATCGGTGCTGTAGACCTCGAAACCAGCGGCCTTGGCGGCCTCGGCATGCGCCCCGGGCACCTCGGCCACGATGACGTTGATGCCACTCTCGCGCAGGTTCTGCGCGTGGGCATGGCCCTGGCTGCCGTAGCCCACGATGGCCACGGTCATGCCCTCGAGCGCACTCATGTCGACTTCAGCGTCGTTGTAGACTTTCGCCACGATCAATTCCTTCCGCCCCGTCGGGCTCCGATCAGTTTACCAGCCGACCCGTCGATCGGCAACCTCACACCATCGCTCTAGCCGCCCCAGGCGGCCATTCACTCGTCCGGCTTCGCCCCCGCCGCCGCGGTGTCCTCCGCGCCGAGCACCCCGGCCCAGACCCGCCGGCTCAACCAGCCCACCCCCGCGCCGACCACGATGAACAGGACCACCAGCCCCAGCAGCACATCGACTCGCTCGAGGCCAAAGTAGTCGGCGTCCGGGGTCGCGCCGGGGCGGAATCGGGTCAGCCAGGCGAACACCCGCCAGAGCACCCAGACCAACGGCCCCAGCAGCCCCACCCAGAGGCCCAGCCGCGCGCCCATGGCGAGCGCCACGCGGCGCGCCGCCGCCCAGACCAGACCCCCCGCCAAGCCCAACAGCGGGCCCAGCCAGAGCAGCGTGAGCATCAGCCGCTCGACCTGGGCCTCGCTGATCATCTCGGCCGGCGTGTTCACGCGCCCACCTCGTACGTCTTAGGTCTTCGGCTGCACCCCACGCGAGAGGATGACCTCGCCCGTGCGCGCCATCTCGACAATCCCGTGCCGCTCGAGCAGCCGCAGCATCGCGTCGATCTTGTCGCGGGCGCCGGTCACCTCGATGACCACTTCGCCCTCGGCGATATCAACCGTCCGCGCGCGGAAGACCGTGACGATCTGCAGGATCGCCGCCAGGCTCGCATCATCGCAGCGAACCTTGACCAGCGCCAACTCCCGCGCGACGATCGCCTCTTCGGTATGGTCGTTGATCGAGTGCACGTCGACCAGCTTCTCCACCTGCGCGCAAATCTGGCTGAGGACCAGCTCGTCCTTGGTTTGCACGACAACAGTCATCCGTGACAGGCCGGGGTCGTCGGTCGCGGCCACGGCCAAGCTATCGATGTTGTAGCCGCGGCGGGCAAACAGCCCGGCGACGCGAGTCAGGACACCCGGCTTGTTCTCGACCAGGACCGAGATTGTGTGCGGTCGGGACCAGCCCCCGTTCTTGTTGGCGCTGCTCATCTACTCCACTCCTTCCGGTTCCAGGATCGGCTCACCCGTATCACCGCCCGCGGGCACCATCGGCCACACGTTCTCTTCCTCGTTGACGATAAACTCTAGCAGAACCGGCCCGTCCTGCACGGTCCGCGCCCAGTCGATCGCGTCGTTGACCTGTTGGTCCGACCAGACCCGCCGCGCTTTGCCGCCGTAGGCTTCCATCAGCGCGCAGAAGTCGGGCGACAGCACGTCGGCCGGCGTCCCGTCGGGGGTCGGCTTGTCGTGCAACCAGGTCTCCGAGTAGTTCCGCTCGTGGAACAGCTCCTGCCACTGCCGGACCATGCCCAGATAACCGTTGTTGATCAGCAGGATCTTGATCGGTGCCTTGGCGATCACCGCCACGGCCAGCTCCTGGATGTTCATCTGCAGGCTGCCGTCGCCGGTGACCAGCCAGACCTCGCGGTCGGGCCGCGCGAACCATGCGCCCAGCGCGAGCGGCAGGCCGGCGCCCATGGTGCCCAGGCCGCCCGAGGTCAGGAACAGCCGTGGCTCCTTCGGCTGGTAGAACTGCGCCGCCCACATCTGGTGCTGGCCCACGTCCGTGCTGACGATCGCCCGCCCGCCGGTGGCCGCGGTCAGCTTCTCCAGCAGGTGCTGGGGCCGGATCTCGCCGTTTGGCCGCGCCACGTGGGCGACCAGCGGGTGCCGCTGCTTCCACTCGGCGACCTGCTGCTTCCAAGCGGCGCGGTCCCCGCTCGCGCAGGCCGGCGTCAGCGCGCGCAGCGCCTCGGCCACGGTCGCGTTGACGGGTGCGTCGGGGAAGCGGTTCTTGCCCAGCTCGGCCGCGTCGATATCGACATGGACGACCTTGGCCTCGGGGTTGAAGGTCGACAGCTTGCCGGTCACCCGGTCGTCGAACCGCGCGCCCAGCACAATCATCGTGTCGCAGCGGGTGATCGCGTAATTGGCGTACGCGGCGCCGTGCATGCCCAGCATGCCCACGGACAACTCGTGATCCTCGGGGAAGGCGCCCTTGCCCATCAGGGTCCAGGTCACCGGGATGTCGGTCTTCTCGGCGAACTCGAGCAGCTCGGGCGCCGCGTCCAAGCTACCGCCACCCACGTAAAGCGTTGGGCGGGTCGAGGCGTCGATCAGCGCCGCCGCGGCGGCAATCTGCTCGTCGAAGCTCGCGTTGACCGTCGGCGTGCCGCGCAGTTCGCTGGTCGGTACATCGATCGACGCGAGACACTCGACCAGCTGCACGTCCTTCGGCACGTCGATGAGCACCGGCCCCGGCCGGCCCGAGCGCGCCAGATGGAACGCCTCGCGGATGATCTGGGGCAGCTCCTCGGGGTCCTGGACCAGATACGAGTGCTTGACGATCGGCAGGGTGATGCCGGTGACGTCGACCTCCTGGAAGCTGTCACGGCCAATCAGCGGCCGGGCCACCTGGCCGGTGATGAACACGGTCGGCACACTGTCCATGTAGCAGTCGGCGATACCGGTGACTAGGTTGGTCGCGCCGGGCCCGGAGGTGCCGATGGCCACGCCGACGCGGCCCGTGGTCCGCGCATAGCCGGCGGCCATGAACGCCGCGCCCTGCTCCTGGCGTACCAGAACATGGCGTAGGTCGACCTTGTGCAGCGCGTCGTAAAGCGGAATAACCGCGCCGCCAGGATAGCCGAAGACAACCTCGACTCCCTCGGCCTGCAGACACCTCAGAATCGCCTCTGCTCCGTTCATCGCCTATCTCCTCTGGCAACAAAAAACCTCTCACCCACAGCAATAGGGGCGAGAGGTCCCGCGGTACCACCCTAGTTCAAACAGCATCGCCAGCGCGGCGCACGGCCGGCTGGGGCGTTCTGTTCCTCGTTCTTCGGTCGCGCTCTAACGGGCGCCACTCGGCTACTGGCTACTCGGCGCGTGCCGGCTCACCGTAGCGGCTCGGGAGCGACCTTCAGCGGACCACGACGCCGACATTGCAGCTACCTGCCGGCTCTCTGCGGACGTGGTGCTCGCCTACTCCTCTCCGTCCTCGCCTTTTTCCCACAACTAGCATGCAGTATAAGGCAGGCCATCCGCTTGTCAACCCGCCCGCGCACCCGTGCTTTGACGCGCACCCCGCGCAGATTATACTTGGGCGTGCCAACGTCCCCGACCGGCTACGAATCCGCCGACCTGACGCTATGGTTGGCCGCCGAGCCGGGAGCCGTTGCCTTTTTCGATGCGGACAGTTGCCTCACCGCCTGCTCCGCGGGTTACGCCGCCCACTGGTCCGCCCAGCCCGCCGATCTGCGCGGCCTCGCGCGCACCGCGCTGCTGGCCCAGGTCGCGCCCGCCGCCGCCTGTCCCACCGACGACCACCCCTGGCACCTCGACCTGCCCGGCACCGGCCTGCGCTACCACGCCCAGCCGCTGCACACGCCCGACGGCGCGCTGCGCGGCTGGCGCGACGGACTCGAACCCGCCGCCCTGCCCCTGGGCGAGGCCGAGCAGTTGGCCTTCATCAGCCACGAGCTGCGCAACCCGCTGACCGCCATGGTCGGCCACTGCGAAGCCCTGCGCGCCAGCCTTCCGCCCCTAGGCCCCGAAATCGACGAGCAACTTGCCACCATCGGCCGCAACGCCGCCTACCTGCTGCAGATGCTGAGTAACTTGCTCAACACCGCCCGCCTCCAAGCCGGCGCACTGCAGCCGACCTACAACTGGATCGATCCCTCGTCCCTGCTGGCCGATGCACTGGCGACGGTCGAGCCGCAGCTGTCCGCGCGCGCTCTGCCGCCGGTGGTAACAATCGACCCGGACCTGCCCGACTTCCGCGGCGACGCGGTCCACATCCGCCAGATCCTGGTTAACCTGCTGTCCAACGCCGCCAAGTACGCCCCCGACGGCCCACTCGAATTGTGCGCCACCCTCGAGGGCAGCATCGTCCGCTTCGCCCTAACCGACCACGGGCCGGGCCTCACCACCGAGCAGCAGGCGCTGGTCTTCCAGCCGTTCTACCGCGTCGCCGGCAGCGCCGCGCGCACGCCGTCGACCGGGCTGGGCCTGGCCATCAGCCGCTGGCTGGCCGAGATGCTGGGTGGCTCGCTGAACGTCGAGTCGCAGTACGGACTCGGTGCGTCGTTCATCCTCGAGCTGCCGCTGCTGCCCACGCCGGTCAGTCGTCCCAGCGCGCCTCCGCTGGCCGCAGGGTGATCCGCACCGCCGCCGACTGGATCCGTAGCGTCAACTGTCCCGCCGGTTCGACGTGGTACGTCTGCCACTCGGTGCGCGCGCCGCTCAGCGCCACGGCATGCCCTGGCACGAACCCACCCGGCGAGGTGATCGTCTGCTCGGGCCGGGCGGCGAAATGCTCCAGCCGCGCGCGCTGCTGACTGCCCGGCCGCAGCGCGTAGACGCCGCTATCCAGGCGCAGCAGTACCTCGGTCGCCGCCGGCGCCGCGACCCGCACCTGCGTGCCATCACTGGCCAGGCTGTCGCCCGGCCCGTAGACCCACAGCTCGATCTCGTCCGGCCCGTAGCGCACCACGCTGACCGCGCCGCCCATATCGACCGGCCAGGCGGTCAACGGCAACGCCTCGGCCAGCCGCCACTCGCCCGCGCCCAGCAGCGTCGTGAAGCGGTTGACCAGCGGCTCGACACCGAGCTCACCGGCCAGGTTCTGGCGCCGCAGGAAGTTAAGCCCGCCACCGAGGACCCGGCCGTCATCGCTCGGCAGGTCGACGGCCACCAGCCCCGCCTGTGGCGCGCGGCGCTCGAGCCAGAGCCGGTCGGCCCCGCGCGCCGCCCAGGTCCCGCCCGGCACCACGTCGCTGACCACCTCCAAGGGCGCCTTGTACCGCATAAGACCGTCGTGCAGCGGGGCGAAGAGCGGGTCGTCAGGCCCGAAGCCGGCCCACAACAGGCCCGAGGCGAACAGCGTCCGGCCGCGCCCGGTCGGCGTCTCGAACCAGCCGGCGACCGAGATGTCCTCCAGCCGGCGTGCGGCGATCTCGGCCTGCCGCGCGATCACCCGCGACCCGCCCAGCGGCGCGCAGAAGCTGGCCGGCGCGGCCAGTTGTGCGCGCGCGGCCCGCGGCCCAACGTTGTCCAGCGGCGTCAGCCCCGGCGCCAGGTCGGTCTTCTCGGCAATGACCACCGAACCGGGCCCCGGCGCGCCCGCGGGCACCAGCGCCCACGGGTCCTCGCCCGGCAGCACCCGCGCCATCCGCGCCCGCAGGCCCGCGGGTAGGACCACCTCGGCGACCTCGCGCAGGGCCAGCGGCGCCACCCCCAGCAGCCCCGCCATCTGCGGCATCATCCCCGGCCGCGGCCCGCGAAAGCCCTCGCTGGCCACGCCCAGGTCGGTCACCAGCGTGCCGCCCGCCTCGACGTACTGCGTCAACGCTTCGATCTGCGCCTCGTCCAGGAACCAGGCCGCCGGTGCGAAGATCGTGCCGTAGCGCAGCAGCTCGGTGCGCGGGGCCAGCGCCGCGCCGCCGGCGTCGACGACAACCAGGTCGCGCGGCGTCAGCACGTCGAGCGGGCCGAACCGCGTGCCGCCGCGCAGCAGGTCGACCAGCCCCGCCGGCTCGTCGCCGCCCAGCGGGCTGTAGCCGTACCAGCCGCTGCCGTACTCCGCCGGGCCGGCCGCCCACGGC
>DHNJ01000088.1 GCA_002409445.1 Armatimonadetes bacterium UBA5419
CTATCAGCCCACGCCACATGGGTTGGATCTGGGCGCTACGCCCGCAGCCCCGCCGCGGCCAGCGCTGCATCGCCGGCCGCGTTCAGCGGGTTCCACGGGCTGAAGCTGTGCCGGGCCGGGTCCTCCAGGCCGAGATGCGGCAGCCCTTCGCCGACCAGCGCCGCGAAGCTCGGGTCGAGCCCGCCGGACCAGACCACCCCGTCCACGCCATCGAGCACCACCGCCGCCCGCCCGATCGCCCGGCGCAGGCGGTGGACGAGGATGCGTTGGCCCAGCGTGCGGTCTGGCTGCCCGCGGTCGATTGCCGCCAGGCCACCCTCGGTGGTCAGCGCGGCCTCGACCTCGTCCAGGCTCAGGCCGACCGGCTCCATCAGGTACAAGATCGCCGCGGGGTCGAGGTCGCCGCTAGTCTGTGCGCCGGGCACGCCCTCGAGCGCGGTCAGCCCCGCGGTACACTCGCGCGGTGCGCCGCCGTCGAGCGCGGCGACGGTGATCACCTCGCCGCCGGTGATCGAGATGCAGCGCCCGCCGGTCGCCGCGCGGCGGTGGACCGGGCCGTGGCGACCGGTGCGGTAGATACCGTGCAGCTCGGCCAGATCGGCTGGCAAGGCGGTGTGGCGTGCCCGTTCGGGCAGCGTGGCGAAAAAGGCGGTGTCGAAAACCAGCCAGTGCGGCACGTCCTCGCGGTCGATATCCTCGAGGCTGGCGGCCAGCAGGTCGAGCCGCGCGTCGGTGTCGGCCGGTTCGAAGCGGCCGGCGTGGCGCAGCACGTCGAGGTCGACGGCGGTGACCGGCAGCGCCTCGGGCCAGTCCGGCGGGGCGTGCGGGAAGCGGTGGACGATGATTACCGGCGCGTCGTTCTCGGGCCAGCCAAGCCCGCGCGGGCTCAGCTGCCGGTCGACGACGAGCGCCGAGCTCATCGGTTGCGGACCTCGTCCAGCCCGTCGTCGCAACTGGCCATCGCCCGGGTCAGGACGCCGCGTACGTGGCCCAGCACCTGTAGCGTGTAATCATCAGCATGGCGGCGCTTGCCCTCGGAGTACTCCTCCGCGCTCCGCCGCAACTCCGCGGCGTACTGGTCCACGTCGTCGCGGACACTGGCCGCATAGGCATCGGCGTTGCGCGCCTGCTCGGTGGCTCGCTGCTGGGCCAGCCGGACGATCTCGTGGTCGCTGGCCAGGGCGCGGGCGCGCTGCTGCGCATCCTCGATCAGCTCGTTGGCCTCGGCCCGTGCGGCGTCGAGCGTCTGCTGCGCGCGGCGGCGCAACTCCGTGGCCTGGTTCTCGGCGTTGTTCAGGATCTCGCGCGCGTCCATGTACTCCTGCGGCAAGCTGCCCTCGAGCTCGTCGAGCAGTTGCTGCACATGCCGCCAATCGAGCCAGACCCAGGAGGCGAAACGCGGCGAGGCACGGACCATGGCCCTGATTTCGTCGACGATGTCATTGTGATGGCGAGTCATAGGTCACCGCTTTTCGCTGTTCGGCGCGTTGCCGCATGTCTTGGGCGACGGCTGGGGATACCGCACTGGTGAGGTCGCCGCCGAGCCAGGCAATCTCGCGGACCAGGCTGGAACTGACATGCACCAACCGCGCGTCACCAACGAGGAAAACAGTCTCGACTTGTGGCGAAAGCTCGCGATTCATCAGCGCCATGGCTCGTTCATACTCGAAATCGGCGCCCGATCGCAGGCCTTTGACCACGGCCCGGGCCCCGTGAGTGTCGGCCAACTGTACCAGCAGGCCAGCGAACCTGTCAACGCGGACGTTGGCCAGATGGGCGGTCTCGCGCACCGCGATCGCTGCCCGCTCCGCCCCGTCGAACCAAGGCGCCTTGGCTGGATTGTCCAGCACCGCCACGACCACTTCGGCGTACAGCGCCGCCGCCCGGGTGATGATATCGAGGTGACCCAACGTCAACGGGTCAAACGTTCCAGGGACCAACGCGGTCATGCGTCCTGCGCTCCGTAGAAGCTAAGTATGGTATCACCCGCGCGCCGCTCGCGCTGCCGAACGAGGCCGCCCAGTGTCTCCGGCAACGCCTCGCGCCGCGTGTGCTGCACGCAGATCCGGCCCGCCGGCGCCAGCAGCGCCGGTCGCGCCGCCAGCCGCTCCAGTAACTTGAGCGCCAGCCCCAGGTCGTAGGGCGGGTCAACGAAGATGAAGTCGAAACTCTGGCCGTCCTCGGCCAGCCGCTCCAGCCCCCGCTCGGCCGACGTCGTCCAGACCTCCGCGCGATCGGCCAGGCCGGTGCCCGCAGCGTTGTCGCGGATCAGATCGGCGGCCCGGCCGTCCTTCTCGAGAAACACCGCCCACTCGGCCCCCTGGCTCAGCAGCTCGAGGCCAACACTGCCGATCCCGGCACAGACATCGAGCACCGCCGCGCCGGCCAGGCTGTCGCGCAGCATGTTGGCCAGGGCCAGCCGCAGCGCCGCCGGCGTCGGCCGCACGCGCCCGCCCGGCATACTCCGCAGGGTACGGCCCCGCGCGCTCCCGCCAATGATCCGGAGCCGCTGTCCGCCTGCCATGCCCGCCGCCTCCAGCCGGACATTGTAGCAGACCACCGATTCCGGCGGCGGCATGGCCTATACTGTCGGCGGCAAGGAACGTAACCCGATGACGAGCCCCACCTCTCCGCTGGTCTCCAGCAACGGCCTGATCACGTCCAAATGCTATGCCCGCGCGGGGTTCATCGGCAACCCGTCCGATGGTTTTTTCGGTAAGACCATCGCCGTCTCGGTCCATAACTGGGTCGCCGAAGTGACCATCTGGGAGAGCCCGGACCTGGTGCTCGAACCGAGCCCCATCTCGGATCTGATGAACTTCGACAGCCTCGACCAGCTGCACGCCAAGGCCTCCACCGAAGGCTACTACGGCGGCCTGCGGCTGCTGTATGCAACCTGTAAGAGGTTCCAGGACGCCTGCACCGAGCACGGCGTCGAGCTGCCCGCGCGCAACTTCAGCCTGCGCTACAAGACGACGATCCCGCGCGGTCTCGGCCTGGCCGGGTCCAGCGCGATCATCACCGCCACCCTGCGCGCGCTGATGCGCTTTTTCGGCGTCGAGGGCCAGATCGGCACCAAAGCCGAGCTCGCCAATCTGGTGCTCAGCGTGGAGACCCAGGAACTGAGCCTTACCGCCGGTCTCCAGGACCGCGTGATCCAGGTCTACGGCGGCGCGGTCTACATGGATTTCGACCGCGAGCTGATGGAGCGTCAAGGTCACGGCAACTACGAGCCGCTCGATCCAGGCCTCTTCCCGCCCATGTTCATCGCCATGGTCGCCGATCCCAGCGATTCCTCGGGCATGCACAGCCCCGTGCGCGTGCGCTGGGAGCGAGGCGATCAGGAGGTGATCGAGGCGATGCGGAACTTTGCCGATCTGGCCAGCCGCTGCCGCGTCGCGCTTGAAGCAGGCGACTGGGCCGAGGTCGGCCGCCTGGTCAACGCTAACTTCGACCTGCGCCGCCGGCTGTACGGCGACGCGGCGCTGGGCGCGGCCAACATCGAGATGATCGAACTGGCCCGCGCCGCGGGCGCACCCGCCAAGTTCACCGGCTCGGGCGGCGCGATCATGGGCCTCTACCGCGACGACGCGCACTACGCCGCAATCGAGGCCCGCCTCACCGCTCACGGCTACCGCGTGGTCAGAGCCGACATCAACTAGTCGGTGGCCGCCGGCGCTGCCTCGCCGTTGGCGCTGCCGTTGCCGTTGGTCCGCGGGTCGTTGTTGGCCCGCACCTCGACCTGCTGCTCACTGGTGATCTCGGCCGCGCCGTCGACGACGATCGTGTCCTGGGCGCTCAGGTTGCCCTCGACGATCTCGACCATCCCGGCCACGGTGCTACCCAAGACGACCTCGGTCGGCACGGCGCGCGTCCCCTCCAGCTTGACGACCCAGTTGCGGTCGTCGCGGCGGGTCAGGGCGTTCACCGGCACGCTGAGCGTCCGCTTGTCGCGCTGGACGACGATGCTGCCGCGGGCGAACATGCCCTGCTTCAGCCGCCCGCCCGGATTGGCGATGCCGACCTTGACCGTGAACGACCGGCTGCGCTCGTCCGCGGCAGGCAGGATCTCCAGGACTCGGCCCTCGTAGACCCGATCAGGCAGCGCATCAACCTTCACCTGCACCGCGTCGCCCACACTGACGAAGCGCAGCTTCTCCTCCGGCACCAGGGCCTTGAAGTTGACGAAGTCATCACTGACCAGCCGGTACAGACGCAGGCCCGGCGAGACGACGTTGCCCACCTCGACCTGCTTGTCGGCGATGCCGCCGGCGATCGGCGCGCGGATCACGTGGTCCGCGAGGCTCGCCCGGGCGACGGCCAACGTGCCCTCGGCCGCGAGCACCGCGCCGCGCAGCTGGGCGATGTCCTGGCGCGTCAGGTTCGGCTGCACGCGGCCCGCGCGGGCGTTGCGCAGGCCCTGCTCGGCCTGGGCCACGGCCTGGCTCGCCGCGGTCACCTCGTGGCGGGGGATGTCCGCCCGCGG
>DHNJ01000168.1:0-740 GCA_002409445.1 Armatimonadetes bacterium UBA5419
GCTGACCCAGCGCACCGGCCTGGCCTCACCGACCGGTGTCGAGATTGTCCTCTTCCCCAGCGCCAGCAGCTACCACGCCTACCACGAGCTGCGCGGCTCGGCGCGGCCCGAGTGGAGCACGGCCTGCACCGCGGGCGGGCGGATCATGCTCTACGGCGCCGAGGCCGACCGCGACCAGCTGACCGGCACCCTCGGCCACGAGCTGACGCACCTGGCCGTGCGCGGCGCGGCCGACGGCCGGACGGTGCCGGTCTGGCTCGACGAGGGTCTGGCGGCGCTGGTCGGTGGCCAGTTTGCCGAGGCCCGCGGCGTGCTCCAGCGCACTGGCCTGCACCTCGCGCTCGAGGCGCTGCACGTGCCCAGCTTCGCCGCCTACGAGCAGGCCGACGCCTACCTGGCTTACGCGACGAGCCGCGTGCTGGTCGAGGACCTGCTGCGCGCGGGCACGGGTCCGCTCGGTGCGTACCTCTCGGCGCTCGGTGCGGGGGCGAGCGCGGAGGACGCCTTCGTGGCGGCCTGGGGCGTGTCGCTCGCCGATTACTACGCGGCCTGGGCGGCGGCGTTGGCCGGTGCTTAGGCGGGTCGGGCGGAGCCGGCGCGGCGCCCCGGCCTTCAGCCAAATCGCGCCGATCTATGACCAGGTCATGGCCAGCGTCCCCTACGACGAGTGGCTCGCCTACGTCCACGACCTGCACGGGCGCTGGGGCCAGCCGCGGCCGGGCCAGCGCGTCCTCGACCTC
>DHNJ01000168.1:782-2571 GCA_002409445.1 Armatimonadetes bacterium UBA5419
GCGTTGCCGAAGCCGGTGTCGGCGTCCACGATGACGGGCGTGGCCACCCGTTCGGTGATGCGGGCCAGCGCGTCCTCGACCTCGCCTGCGGCACCGGCACCATCGCCCTGGCCCTCGCCGCCGAGGGGGCGTCGGTCGTCGGCATGGACCTGTCGGCGGGCATGTTGGCCGAGGCGCGGGCCAAGCAGCGCGCGGCGGGGCTCGCGGGCTGCACGTGGGTGCAGGCGGACATGGGCCGCTTGGGGCTGGCGCCGGGCTGCTTCGACCTGGCCGTCTGCCTCTTTGACAGCCTCAACTACCTGCTCGAACCGGCCGACTTCGCCGCGGCGCTGCGCGCGGTGGCGGCCAGCCTGGTGCCCGGCGGCCTGTTCATGTTCGACCTGAACACACCGTACGCGCTGGAGGAGGAGCTGTTCACCCAGGAAGACCCGCGTGGCTGGTACGGCGTGCCGCTGCGCTGGCGCAGCCGCTGGAACCCGCGCACGCGGCAGACGGCGGTGCAGATGCGTTTCTGGCCGACCAGCGGCTCGATCCACGAGACCCATCGGCAGCGGGCGTATGAGACCGAGGAGGTCGAGGCGATGGTCGTCGCGGCAGGCCTGCGGCGGCTGGCGCTGCATGAGGCCTACACCCACCGCGACCCCGGCCCCGAGACCGGCCGCGTCTTCTGGGTCACCACGCCGGCCGACCGCGGGCCTGGAGATGGTGATGCGTAGGTCGCTGCTGCTAGTGGTGCTAGCGGTCGCGCCGTTGGTGGCGCAGGAGGTGGAGACCTACCGCGTCGAGGCCGGCCCGGCGCTGACCGCGACGCTGGAGCTCGACTGGCACGACGCGGCGCGCGGTCGCGATGTGCCGGTACGCGTCTGGTACCCGGTGCTGGCGCCCGGCGCGGAGGCCGAGCCGTGTCCGGTGGTGGTCTTCAGCCACGGGCTGGGCGGTTCGCGCTACAGCTACGCGGTCTGGGGCAGCCACTGGGCGAGCTGGGGCTACGTCGTGGTGATGGTCCAGCACCTGGGCTCGGACGACGCGATCTGGCGCGACGCGGGCGGGCCGGCGCAGGCCTACGCGGCCTTGCGGCGGGCGGCCATGCAGCCGGCCAACCTCATCGCGCGGCCCTACGACGTGGCCTTCGCCCTGGACCAGCTGGCCGTGTTGAACGAGAATGCGGGGCCGCTGCGGGGGCGGATCGACCAGGAGCGGGTGGGCCTGGCAGGGCACAGCTTCGGCGCCTACACGACGCTGGCCGGGGTGGGTCTGCGGCTGCCGGCGCTGGCGGCGGCGATGGGGCCGGTGGACGAGCGGCCGCGCGCGGCGATCGCGATGTGCAGCCCGCACTTCCCGCGCGGCGACTTCAGCGCGGTCGCGGTGCCGGTGTTGCACCTGACCGGCGAGCTCGACGAGAGCCCGATCGGTGGCACCGGCGCGGACCAGCGGCGCACCGCCTTCGACCGCATCACCGCGGCGGGCGGCGCGCTGGTCGACTTTGTCCACGCTGACCACATGGTCTTCTCGGGCCAGCGGCGCCAGGGCGACGCCACCCACGACCAGGCCATCCAGGACGCCTGCCGCCAGCTGACGACCGCCTTCTGGGACTGCTGGCTGCGCGACGACGAGGCCGCGCGCGCCTGGCTCTACGACGGGCCAGCGGCGGCGATGCTGGGGGCGAGTGCGCGGTTGGAGCTGACGGCGGCGGCGGAGTAGGTCGGCCCCGAAGGGACCGCCGGCGCCTCGACGGCATCGGCGACGATGGGCCGGGGCCGCGGGTCTGCTGCGGACACGAGTGTCCGCG
>DHNJ01000168.1:2737-3785 GCA_002409445.1 Armatimonadetes bacterium UBA5419
GTCCGCGGTCCCAGTTAGGCCGGAGTCATCAGGGGTGAGGATGGCGGCGACGTGTCGCTGTGCTGCCGCCGGAGCGGCGGCGGTACAAGCGGCCGCCGTGTGCCGATCTAGGTGGACGCGTCGAGGCGGGGTTGGTCGGAGGCGGGCTCGGTCAGGCGGGCCTGGACCTGGGCGATGTCGGCGATGCCCTGGGCCATGGTGACGAACTCGGTGGGCATCATGATGATCGTCGTGGTGTTCTGCTCCGTGCCGACCTCGGTGAGCATCTGCATGCGGCGCAGCTCGAGCGCGGCGGGGTTGGCGGCGATCTGGGCGGCGGCGGCGGTCAACTTGCGGCTGGCCTCCTCCTCGGCCTCGGCCTTGATCAGGCGGGCCCGCTTCTCGCGCGCGGCCTCGGCCTCCTTGGCCATCGCGCGCTGCATGTTGACCGGGATCTCGACGTCCTTCATCTCGACCATCTCGACCGCCACGCCCCAGGCCTCGGTGGCCTCGGCGACCAGACTGAGGATGACGTCGTTGATCTTGTCGCGGTCGCGCAGCAGTTCATCGAGCATGTGCTGGCCGATGACGTTGCGCAGGGTGGTCAGGGCCACCTGGTAGACCGCGGCGGGGAAGTCGTGGATGCGCAGGACGGCCCGCTGTGGGTCCTGGACGCGGTACCAGACGACGGCCGTGACGCGAATCGTCACGCTGTCCTTGGTGATCGCCTCCTGCGGCTCGACGTCGACGGTCTTGGTCCGCACGTCGACCTTCGACTGCTGCTCAATGCCCCAGGGCAGCAGGAAGATGATGCCCGGGCCACGCACGCCGGCGAAGCGGCCGAAGCGCAGGACGACCGCGCGCTCGTACTCCTTCACGACGCGGAGGCTGGAGAGCAGGGTGATGAGGGCCAGGATCAGGAGGCCCACGATGAACTCGGTCATGGTCGCGCTCCTTTGTAGCGGACTATTCCTTCGTGGCGGCGGGGGCGGGCTGCGCCGTTGCCGGCTGCGCCGTCGCCGGCGTGGCCTGGGCGGGCTCCGTGGCGGGCGCCTCGGCGGGGGGGGCG
>DHNJ01000168.1:3911-4391 GCA_002409445.1 Armatimonadetes bacterium UBA5419
GATCGGCTTCAGCGAGGCGACCAACGCGTCGAGGTCGGCGCGGCCGTCGTCGTTTGAGCTAACCAGGGTGAGGAAGAGGATGTCGTTGTCGCTGGTCATGCCGGCGACGAGGTCGGCTTGGCCGCTGGCCAGATCGAACGCGGGCAGCGGGCCGGTGGCGGTCGCGGCGCGGGCGTTGGTCAGGCCGGGGATCGCCGGCGGGGTGAGGTCGGCGACGGTCAGGCCGGTGCCCAGCGCGGCGCGCGAGGTGGCGATCATGGTCTCGGGCACCTTGGCCAGCTCCGCGGCGGGCATGTTGCCGCCGGGCATGCGGACGATCATCGCCAGGGCTATCGCCTTGCCGTTCTCGCGCCGCTCCAGCAGCGCCGGCGGCGGGCCGTTCTCCAGCATCGTGTCCGCCCCGGGCACCGCCTGGCGGGCCCAGCCGGCGGGCAGTGTGACGGTGTAACCCAGCTCGCGCAGCTCCAGCGCGAAGCGCAG
>DHNJ01000077.1:0-204 GCA_002409445.1 Armatimonadetes bacterium UBA5419
ATCGGCGGCGGGGGCGGCGGCGCGCCGGGGCGGACCACCGGCGGCCAGGTCGCCTGCCGCGCGCGGGCGATCCACTCGGGCCGCCCGTAGACGCCGGCCTCGCTCGGGTCGAACGGCACGAAGCCGAGCGGAATGGCCGGTGAGTCGGCCCGCAGCGTCCAGTCGCCGCCCTCCGGGTCGACGAAGAGCGGGTCGGCGACGATC
>DHNJ01000077.1:356-19773 GCA_002409445.1 Armatimonadetes bacterium UBA5419
CGAAGAGCGGGTCGGCGACGATCGAGTTCGGGTCGCGGCCGAGCGCCTGCCACTCCTCGAAGGTGCGCCCGCTGAAGTCGACGGGCTGGTCGTCGGCGCGCCAGTAGACGTTGCGGTCGAGGTCGATCTGCGGCACCGTCCAATCGCCGTGGAACAGCTCGCCGGTGCGGTACCAGACGATGTTGTTCTCGAAGGTGTACTGGTGGTGCTCCTCGTTACGCGAGTGCTGCAGCTGGTTCTCGACGGTGTCGGCGAAGATGTTGTTGCGGATCGTCAGATCGGCGCCGTAGTGCAGGTGGTAGCCGCCGGTGCGGGTGCGCAGGACGAGGTTGTTCTCGAGCAGAATGCCGGTCGAGCCCTCGTCGTTGTACAGCCCCCAGCCGCCGCGGCCGATGTAGCCGTAGTCGTTGACGTCGGTGATGACGTTGTGGCGCAGGGTCGTGCCCTCGGACGGCCCGAGCGTGTAGATGCCGCCCATGTCGGAGAGCAGGCCGTTGCCGATGTGGTGGATGTGGTTGTAGTCGATGATGTTGCGCTTGGCCACCGAAGGCTCGTAGCCCCAGCGCCAGCCGACGCTAACCCCGGTGTAGTTGAAGCCGCCGATGTCGTTGTGGGTGACCTGGTTGTCGGGGCTCGCGGCGATCCAGACGCCGTGCGCGCCGTGGTGCAGCCAGCCGCCGTGCTGGATGATGTTGTTGTCGATGACCACGTGATGGGTCAGCCGCGGGTCGGTCTCGGTCAGGTTGGAGTCCGGTAGACCGACCTTGATGCCGCCGGCGCCCAGTTCGTCGAGCAGGCATTCCTGCACGGTGATCTGGCTGCAGCCGGCGCGGAACCACATCGCGTAGCGGCCGAGTTGAGAGAACTCGCACTGCTCGAAGGTGATGTTGCTGGCCCCGTCAACCATCACCGTCGCGTCGATACCGACCTCCGCCTGGCCGTCGGAGTGGCCTTGGGGCGGCAGGTAGTAGGCGGCGTGGCGGAAGGCGAGGCCGCGGAAGGTCAGGTGGTCGACGGTCAGGCCCAGCTCGGGCTCGCCGCCGATGATCAGGAACCGCTCGGCGCGCGGCAGGACGAGCTCGGTCGTCGCCAGGTCCTCGCCCGGCAGCGGCCAGTAGAGCAGCTCGCCATCTGCAGATAGGTACCACTCGCCCGGCTCGTCCAGCGCGGCGCGGTAGTTCTCCAGCTGGTAGCGCTGGCGGACGGCGGAGCCGTAGAAGCCGGTGATCGGCCAGGGCGTGCTGCCGGTCAGGCGGAGCAGGCCGGTGGCCGGGTCGTAGGATTCGGGCCGCAGGCGGCCGGACTCCCAGGAGAAGTAGGCGACGAAGTTGACCTGCCCCAGCTCCTCGGCGCTGAGGCCGACCAGGTCGGTCGCCTCGGCGGGGTCGAGGATAGCCTGCTGCCGGCTCTCGGTGTCGGCCTCGCGGACGGTGTAGAAGAAGCCCTGGTTCGGGCTGCGCGCGCGGGTCGCGTGGCGGCCGTTGACGTAGAGCTGCTCGGGCCGCCAGTCCGGCCCGACGCCGGCGACCTGCGCGGCCCAGAGGCCGTCGGGGCGGGCGGTCAGGCCGGTGACGGCCTGGCCGGCGGTGAAGACCGGTTGGGCGCCGGGCGCGGCCTGGTAGGTGACCGGCTGGCCGGGAGTACCGGAGTCGGCCGGCGTGAGCAGCAGCGGCGCGGCCAGCGGGTACGTCCCATCGGCGACCTCGACGACGATCGCCTCGCCCGCCGGCCAGTCGGCCCGCTGCGCGCGGATCGCGTCGCGGGCGACCTGCAGCGACGCATACGGCCCCGGCCCCGCCGGATCCGTCGCCCCACCCGGCGCGACCTGCAACGTCACCGCACCGGCACTACCCGTGATCAGGAGGCCACCGAGGGCGACCAAGTGCCAACGCATGGCATGTCTCCGGCATGCCTACTACGCCGAGCGCCCGGTGAGTCCTGCGGGCCGCCGTGTGGTTAGGCGAGACCGGCGAGGACCCCTTCGGCGAAGCGCCGCCCAATCTCGCGGTAGACGTCCGGGGTGAGCACCTGTCCGCCGATCATGCCGTAAGGGACCTCGATCGACATCGCGGGGAGGCCGAGGGACTGGCTGGCCCAGCGGGTGAAGGAAGGGGTGGTCCAGCGCGAGGGGTAGTCGGCGACGCGGTGGTAGTTGGGGCTGGCGTAGTCGGCCAGGGCGGCGGCGACGCGCTCGCGCCAGGGGGCGGCCTGGTCGGGGGTGTTGTCGGCGGTCGGGAAGACGAACGTGTAGACGCCGTCGGTCTCGCAGGCACCGGGCGCGTGCCAGTCGAGGATGAGCGTCGGCCGGCAGCGGCGCAGGAAGCGGCGGACGTCGTCGCCGATGGCGAGGGTTTCGTGGCGGTAGGGCGGGGAGCCCCAGGCGCGGTTGAGGTCGTAGGGGTAGGGGTCCTTGCCGTACTCGCCCTGCTCGATGCTGTCGATGTTGGCCAGCGGCACGCACCAGACCAGCGGCCCCGCGTCGCCGGCCGCGGCGATCACCCGCAGAAAGCCGTCGAGCGCCCACGAGCCGGACGTCTCGCCCGCGTGCTGGCGGGCCATGCAGTAGATGCCCGGCCGCGCGCCCTCGGGCGCGCCGGGGCCGTTGCTCAGGCGGGTCAGCGGGCGGCCGCCCTGGCTCACGCCGATGGTGTCCGCGCGCCAGGGTGCGCCCAGGTCGGCGATCAGGCCGGCGACGTCGTCTCGCCCATACGGGTAGCAGAAGGCGACCTCGGCGGTCGGCCCGTCCCAGTTCAGCCGCCACGACAGCTCGCGCCGCCCGTCGGGCAGGGCGCGTTCGGTGGCCGCGGGTAGGCGCTGCCAGGCGCCGTGCTCGACGCGCCAGACCGGCCGCCAGGTCGCCGCCGGCCCGCCGCCGCCCAGCAGGTTGTTGGGGTTGGTCAGGATCAGCTCGACCTCGGCACCCGCCGGCGGCTCGCGCCAGGTCAGCGTGAAGCAAAACCAGAGCGCCTCTGGCCCACCACACGGGTCGGCCGTGAAGCGGACGGTCGTGGGCGGCCCCGCCTCGATCTGCACGTCACAGACATTGCCAAACTGCGGACTAGGGCTGACGACCAGCGGCATGGGTGGACTCCGGTGTGTGGTGGCCGATTGGCCGCGCCGGCGCGCCGTCCTCCCCGGCGCTCCTCGTTCCGGCCTACAATGCGGCCAAGGAGTGGCTTGACATGGCTGAGCAGCGCACGGTTCTGGGCACGGACGCGCGGGAGGTGTTGGATTTCGAGCTGATGAGCTTGTACCAGCGCGTGGCGCGGGCGGTGCAGGTGGCTTGGGAGTTGGGGGTCTGGCAGGCGCTGCTGGCGGAGGCGCGGAGTGCCGAGCGGTTGGCGGCGGACCTCGGGTTCGACGAGGAGATGACGCGGCGGTTGCTGCGAGTGCTGGCGAGCACGGGCCTGGCCTGGCACGAGCCGGACGGCACGGTGCGGCTGACGCAGGCGGGGCGCGACGCGTTCGACCCGGATTCGCCGGTCTACTACGGCGATGGGCTGGCCCATGCGGCGACCGTGGCGGCGGGCTGGAACGCGCTGCCGGAGCTGCTGCGCGGCGGGCTGGGCGCGCGGCGCGGTGGCGGGCCGGGCGACCATCGGACTTTTGTCATGGCCATGCAGGACTACTCGATCCGCGGCCGCGCGCAGTGGCTGGCGGGCAACATCGACCTGACCGGCCGGCGCCACCTGCTCGACCTGGGCGGTGGGCCGGGGACCTACTCCTTCGCCCTGCTCGAGGCCAACCCCGAGCTGCGCGCGACGATCTTCGACCTGCCGCAGACCGAGCCGTTGGCGCGGGACAACGCCGCGCGCTACGGGCTGGCCGAGCGCGTGGCTTTCCGCGGCGGCGACTACGACCAGGACGATCTAGGCGGCGGCTACGACTGCGCGCTGGCGAGCAACGTGCTGCACGGCGCGCACCACGGCAGCGGCGCGCGGCTCAAGCGCCTGGCGGCCGCGCTGGAGCCCGGCGCGCTGGTCATCATCCAAGACTTCGTCCTCGACGACGACGGCAACGGGCCGCTGGCCGCGGCGATGTTCGGCATGTATGTCGGCGTCTTCCGGGTCGAGGAGATGTTCGCGATCATGGCCGAGGCGGGCCTGCTGCAGCCGACGCTACGTGCACGCGGCGCGGCGGGATCGGCGCTGTTCACGGGCATCGTGGCCTAGCCCGCCGCGGGCCGTGATAGGATAAGTTCCCGCGGAGAGGCAGGCTGGCCGACGAGCAGAGGATCACGCTGGCCCATGGCAGCGGTGGGCGGGCGAGCGCCGAGCTGATCAGCGAGGTATTCATCGCCGCGTTTGCCGATGAGGCGGGCGCGGCGCTCGAGGACGCCGCCGTCCTGCCGGCCGGCGCGGGCCGCGTCGCGCTGACCACCGACTCCTTCGTCGTCCGCCCGCGCTTCTTCCCCGGCGGCGACATCGGCGAGCTGGCCGTCTGCGGCACCGTGAACGACCTGGCCGTGGCTGGCGCGCGGCCGGTCGCGCTGACTACCGCCTTCATCCTCGAGGCCGGGCTGCCGCTGGCCGAGCTGCGCGCGATCGTCGAGAGCATGGTGCGCACGGCGCGCGCGGCGGGGGTGCGGCTGGTCGCGGGCGATACGAAGGTTGTCGAACAGGGCGCGGGCGACGGCGTGTACATCACCACCGCGGGCTACGGGCTGGTGCCCGAGGACGTGAGCCTAGGCGGCGCGCGGCTGCGGCCGGGCGACCAGCTGCTGGTCAGCGGCGATATCGGCCGGCACGAGGCGGCGATCCTGTTGGCGCGCGGGCAGATCAGCTTGCGCGCGGCGATTGATTCTGATTGCGGGCTGCTCGCGGCGACCGCGGCGGCGGTCCTGGCGGCCGGCGGCGAGCAGGTGCGGGCGATGCGCGACTGCACCCGCGGCGGACTGGCGACGGTGCTCTGCGAGTGGGCCGAGGCGGCGGGCGTGCGGCTGGAGGTGGAGCAGGCGGCGGTGCCGGTGCAGCCGGCGGTTGGGGCGGTCTGCGAGCTGCTCGGGCTGGACCCGTTGTACCTGGCCTGCGAGGGGCGGCTGGCGGTCGCCGTGGGGCTGGAGGCGGCCGAGGCGGTGCTGGCGGCGTTGCGCGCGCAGGAGCCGAGCGCGGCGTGGATCGGCGAGGTCGCGGAGGTTGACGCGAGCGGCCGGCCGCGGGTGATCGGGCGGACCGGAGTCGGGGGACGGCGAGTGTTGGAGCGTTTGACCGGCGGGCAGATGCCGCGGATATGTTAGATCTAGACATGGCTGGAGTGCAGCGGATGATGTGGACAGAACTGCTGGTCGGCCTGGGCGCGACGGCCCTGGTCGACAGCGACGATTTCGAGGTGCGGGCGATCGCCGCGGCCGACTTGCTGAGCGACATTCTGGCCACGGAGAAGAGCGACTTCGTCATGCTCACGGGGCAGACGACGGCGCCCGCGATCCGCACGGCAGTGGCGGTTGGTGCGCTGGGGGTGATTGTCGTACGGGGCAAGAATGTGCCCGAAGAGATGATTGACCTGGCGACAAACTTCGGGATCCCGCTTGCGGTGACCCAGCTCAAGATGTTCGAGGCTTGCGTGAGCGCAGGAGTTTGCCTGTGGAGTTCAGCTTCGTCCAAGAGCTAATCCATAAGCTCAAGACATTTCAAGCGATGCGCGAGGAGGTCGTCACGGCGACGACGAGTTGCACGCTGCGTGACGTGCAGGGCATGATGCGGCAGCACCGGATCTCCGGCGTGCCGGTGGTCGAGGACGAGCATCTGCTCGGGATCGTGACGATCGAGGACATTCTGCGCGCCCTCGAGCACGGCTACATTGATGACCCGGTGCGCGGCTGGATGACCAAGCAGGTGGTCACCGTGGGCGAGCGGTGGCCGCTGACCGAGACGATGTCGGTGCTCGACCGGACGGGCTACGGGCGGTTGCCGGTGCTCTCGGCCGAGGGCAAGTTCATCGGGCTGGTGACTAGCGACAGCATCCTGCACGCGCTGCTGGTCGAGCTGGAGCGGTTGTTGGGTAAGGACGAGGAGCGAGCCGTGGCGGAATCAGCGGCGGCGGTGCCCCCACCGCCCGCGGGCCAGCACTGGGAGTTTGAGATCCCCGCCGGGGATTACGATGCGGCGGGGCTGACCAGCGTGCGGCTCAAGCGCGAGCTGGCCAGCCACGGGGTGCCGCCGGAGGTGCAACGGCGGGTGGCGATCGCCACTTACGAGGCGGAGGCGAACCTCATCATCCACACCACCAGCGGGGGGCGGATTGTCGTTGATCTCGACGAACGAATGGTGCGGATCGTGGTCCAAGACGATGGACCGGGCATCGAAGACACGGAAATGGCGATGCGCCACGGCTGGTCGACGGCCAGCGATCTGGTGCGCAGCTTGGGCTTCGGCGCGGGGCTGGGCTTGCCGAACATCCGCAAGTGCGCCGACGGCTTCCAGATCCACAGCGAGATGGGCCGGGGCACACGGCTAGACCTGCGATTTGACCTGCCCGAGGACACAGCGGGGCAGAGCGGACCGGCGGAAGGGAAGAAGTAACAATGAC
This sequence comes from Armatimonadetes bacterium UBA5419, assembly GCA_002409445.1. GTDB lineage: Bacteria > Armatimonadota > UBA10988 > UBA10988 > UBA10988 > UBA10988. The sequence continues at coordinate 6,885 of DHNJ01000077.1, forward strand.
AGTCGCGGCAATGGCGGAGGCGTTGGGGCTACAGGCGGTGACCGCGGTTGCCGACCAGGAGATCGTCGGCGCGATTGCGACCGACCTGATCAGCGATGTGCTGGCGCACGGTGAGCCGGGCATGGTCTGGCTGACCATCCAGACCCACCGCAACGTGGCCGCGGTCGCCTCGACCCAGGAACTGGCCGCGGTGATCGTGACCGGCGACCGCCCGGTCAGCCGCGAGCTGCTGGCGCTGGCCGAGCAGCAGGCGGTGACGATCTTCGTCAGCGAGGACGACACCTACGGCACGAGTGGCCGGCTGTACGAGCTCGGTGTGCACTGAGCCTGGCCGCCCGCCGGAGCTGCGCGCCTGGCGAGCGGATTTCCATCTGCATTCGGTGCTCTCGCCCTGTGGCGATCTAGCGATGTCGCCGGGGGCGGTCGCGGCCGCCCTGGCCCGGCGCGGGGTGACCGTCGCAGCGCTGAGCGACCACAATTCGGGGGGTAATCTGGCCGCCTGGGCGGAGGCGGCGGCGACCGCGGGGGTCAAACCGTTGTACGGCTTGGAGGTACGCACGGCGGAAGAAGCCGACGTGCTGACCGTGTTCGACGAACTCGGCGCGGCCCTCGACTTTGGCCAATGGGTCTATGACGCGCTGCCCGATGTGCCTTGCGACGAGCGGGTCTTCGGGGTGCAGGTGCAGGTCGATGCGCAGGAGAATGTCCTGGGCTTCGAGCCGCGACTGCTGATCAGCGGCATCGACCACGAGCTGGAGGTGGTTTGTCAGACGGCGCGTGAACGCGGCGCCCTGGTCATCGGGGCGCACGTGGATCGCACCGTGGACAGCATCCTCTCGCAGCTCGGCTGGCTGCCCGAGGGCTTGGCGATCGATGCTGTCGAGGTCACGAGGTTCGCGGACGAAGAGGCGCTGTGCGCCGAGCATCCGTCGCTGGCGGGTGTGCCGGTGGTGCGGTTCTCGGATGCGCATCTGATGGCGGATATCGGCTACCAACAGACCGAGTTCTGGGTGGCCGAGCCGACCGTGACCGAGCTACGGCTGGCTCTCCGCGGGGAGGGTGGGCGCAGCGCGCGGCCAGTGCGGCGGGCGCTTGCCGGCCTGCGCGAGCCAGAGGAGACGTAGCTGATGGTCACAACCGAGTCGGCACCGACCGGCTGGGGCACCGAACAGGCCTTGTTCGCCGCCCTCGACGATTACATCGACACCCACGACGCGGCGCCCGACAGCCTGATCGAGGTGCTCCACCGCGCGCAGGAAATGTTTGGTTACCTGCGCCAGGATGTGCTGGTCCATGTGGCCAAGCGGCTCAGCTTGCCTGAGGCGCGGGTCTACGGCGTGGCCACTTTCTACCATTTGTTCTCGCTCAAGCCGCGGGGCAAGTACGAGATTTTGGTCTGCATGGGCACGGCCTGCTACGTGCGCGGGGCCGAGGCGCTGGTCAACGCACTCGAGAAGCAGCTCGACGTGGAGATGGGCGACACGACCGCCGACGGTCTGTTCACGCTGTCGGCCGCGCGCTGCATCGGAGCTTGCGGGATCGCGCCGGCGATGCGCATTGGCAACGATGTGCACGGCAAGGTCGAGAGCAAGCACGTGCGCCGCATCCTGCGCGCCTACAAGTAACCACCACCCAGCGGACGTATGACTGACCTCATGTTGCACGTCCTGGACGTGACGATGAACTCTGTCACGGCTGGGGCCAGCACGGTACGGCTCGGGATCCACGAACGCCTGGACGAGGACCGGCTCTGCCTGTATGTCGCGGACAACGGGCCGGGCATGAGCGCGGAGTTGGTCCAGCGGGTGCTCGAGGAGTTCGCCACGACCAAGACCAAGCAAGCGGGCTGGGTCGGCTTCGGCCTGGCGCTGCTGCGGGGGACGGTCGAGCTGTGCGATGGCGAGTTCGCGCTGCAGTCGCGGGTCGGGGTGGGGACGTTGGTCAGCGCGACGATGCCCCACGACCACCCGGATCGCCCGCCGCTGGGCGCCGTGGCGGAATCCTTGCAATCCTTGCTCATGGGTGTGCGGGGTGTTGATTTCTGCTTCACTCACCGTGTCGACGGCGACGGCTATCGCCTCGACACTCGGCCAGTGCGACGCATGCTAGGCGCTGAGTTCGAGACGCGCGCGGTCCGCAACTGGCTGGTCGACCAACTAAGGCAGGGCGAGGACGCCCTGGCTGCCAGGAGAGAGAACCGATGACACTCGATGATCTGCGCCGATTGCGCGAGAAGGCATCCCGCGAGATGGCCTTGCGCACGGAGCATCAGCAGTTCCGGATCAAGGTGTCGATGGGCACCAGTGGTTTGGCCAAGGGCGCGCGCGAGGTGATGGACGCGATGCTCCACGAGATCGAGGAGCGCCAGCTCGACACGGTTGAAGTGTTGATCACCGGCTCCTCGGGGGTCGAGGCGCTGGAGCCGTTCGTGACCGTCGAGGAGAAGGACCAGCAGCCCGTGCTCTACGGCAACGTGGACGTGGCCGCCGCCAAGCGGATCATCACCGAGCACGTGGTCGACGGTCAGAAGCTCTCCGACTACATCGTGCAGCGCCAGCAGGCGCCGAAGGAGGTCGACTGATGGCCGAAGCACAACGTGATTTCAAGCGGCTGCACTGTTTCCTCTGCACTGGCTCGGGTTGTGTCTCGAGCGGCGCATTTGACGTGCGCGACGCGCTGGTCGACGAGCTCGAGCGCCACGGCCTGACCAACGAAGTGCAGATCATCGAGACGGGTTGCGCGGGCCTGTGCGAGCGCGGGCCGCGGCTCGGCGTTTGGCCTGACGAGATCTACTACCAGATGCTCACGACCAAGCAGATCCCCGAGCTGGTCGAGGAGCACTTCCTCAAGGGCCGCCCGTACGAGCCGGCGCGGCTGACCGACAGCAACTCGGGCGAGATCGTGCGCTCGGAGCAGGATTTCCAGTTCCTCAACAAGCAGCACCGCATCGTGCTGGAGAACTGTGGGGTCATCAACCCCGAGGCGATCGAAGAGTACATCGCCCGCGACGGCTACATGGCGTTGGCCGAAGTGCTGACCGAGTGGTCGCCGGAGCAGGTGATCGAGTGCATCAAGGCCTCGGGCCTGCGCGGCCGCGGCGGCGCGGGCTTCCCCACGGGGCTGAAGTGGCAGCTGCTCAAGGACGCGCCGGGCGACACCAAGTACGTCATCTGCAATGCGGACGAGGGTGACCCGGGCGCGTTCATGGACCGCTCGGTGCTCGAGGGCGACCCGCACCGCGTGATGGAGGCGATGACCATCCAGGCCTACGCCACCGGCGCGACGAAGGGCTTCATCTACTGCCGCGCGGAATATGGGTTGGCGATTGTCCGCCTGAACATCGCGATTGAGCAGGCCAAGGCCTACGGCTTCCAAGGCAAGAACCTGTTTGGCTCCGACTTCAGCTTCGACATCGAGGTCCGCGTGGGCGCGGGCGCGTTTGTTTGTGGCGAGGAGACGGCGCTGCTGCAGTCGGTCGAGGGCCACCGCGGGCAGCCGATGCCGCGGCCGCCGTTCCCCACCCAGAAGGGGCTCTGGGGCCGGCCGACGAGCATTAACAACGTCGAGACGTATGCGACCGTGCCGTGGATCCTGCGCAACGGGGCCGAGGCCTACGCGGCGATTGGCACCGAGCGCTCGAAGGGCACGAAGGTCTTCGCGCTGGCCGGCCAGGTCCGCAACACGGGCCTGATCGAGGTGCCCATGGGCATCACGCTGCGCGAGATCGTCGAGGAGGTCGGCGGCGGGGTGATGACCGGTCGGCCGTTCAAGGCGGCGCAGATCGGCGGGCCCTCCGGCGGCTGCGTGCCGGCCGCGCACCTGGACACCCCGCTCGACTACGAAAGCCTAACCAGCCTGGGCGCGATCCTGGGCTCGGGCGGTCTGATCGTCATGGACGACAGCTCGTGCATGGTCGATGTGGCGCGGTTCTTCATGGAGTTCTGCGTCGATGAGAGCTGCGGCAAGTGCATCCCCTGCCGCGCGGGCACACGGCAGGTCTACGAGACGCTGACCGAGATCGCCGAGGGTCGGGCGACCATCGAGGATCTGGACCGGCTGGAGAAGCTGGGCGAGTTGATGCGCGACATGAGCCTCTGCGCGCTGGGTCAGACCGCACCGAACCCGGTGCTCTCGACGATCCGGCACTTCCGCGAGGAGTACGAGGCCCACATCCTGCACCAGCGCTGCCCGGCCAAGGTCTGTCGCAAGCTGTTGGTCTTTGATATCGACCGCGACGCGTGCACGGGCTGCGGCATCTGCGCGCGCAACTGCCCCGTCGACACCATTTTCAAGGAAGACGACGAACGCAAGTACTACATCGTCCAGGACGCCTGCACCAAGTGCGGCACCTGCTTCGATGTGTGCACCTTCGGCGCCGTGGTCAAGGAGTAGCCCATGTCTTCGACCGTGTTGACCGAGACGATCACGCTGACCATCGACGGGCGCGCCTGCAACGGCCGCCGCGGTCAGACCATCCTCGAGCTCGCCAAGGACAACGGGATCGACATCCCGACCTTGTGCCATCACCCCTGGTTGACCAACCATGGGGCCTGCCGCATGTGCGTGGTCGAGGTCGAGGGCCAGCGCCGGCTGGTGACCTCGTGCGCCGCGCCAGCCGAGGACGGCCAGGTCGTCACGACGCAGTCCGAGAAGCTCTCGGCCATGCGTCAGATGACGCTCGAGCTGCTGTTCGCCGAGCGCAATCACATCTGCCCGTTCTGCCCGGTGACCGGTGCCTGCGAGCTGCAGGATCGCGCCTATGACGAGGGCGTGACCCACACTCGCTACCAGTACCTGTTCCCGATTCTCGAGGTCGACTCGACGAACCCGTTCTTTGTCCAGGACCACAACCGCTGCATCCTCTGCGGGCGGTGCGTGCGGGCCTGCAACGAGGTCGTCGGCCAGGGCACCCTCAACTTCGGTAGCCGCGGCACCTCGCAGATGGTCATCGCCGACCTGGGCGTGCCGCTGGGCGAGAGCAGCTGCATCTCCTGCGGCACCTGCGTCGATGTCTGCCCGACCGGCGCGCTGTTCGACAAGCGCGCGCCGTACTTCTCGAAGGGCGAGGGCCTGACCCGCCGGGCGGTCATCTGCCCCGACGACGACCTGGGCTGCTCGATGAACGTGGTCCTGCGCTCGGGCATCATCGCCCGCGCCGAGAGCCGCGAGGAATCGCCGGTCAACGGGCCGCTGCTGAGCCGCCGCAGCCGCTACGAGCTGCTCTTCGAGCCGACGCCGCGGTTGACCGCGCCGCGCATGCGCAACGAGGCGGGCGAGCTGGTTGAGGTGAGCTGGGACGAGGCGCTGGCCGCCGCGGCCAAGGCCCTCTACGCCAACTCGGCCGATCGCGACAGCGAGCAGGCGCCGGTCGTTGGCCTGGTCTCCGGGCGGTTGCCGCGCGAGACGCTCGAGACTTTCCGCGGCTTCATCGCCGAGACCTGCGGTAGTGGCGACGTCGACACCCTGTTTGGTCCCGAGCGGCAGGTCCGCCGCGCGGCCTCGCACCTGTTCGGCGACGTGCGCGAGTGCGGTTTCGAGGCGATCCAGGAGGCTGACGTGGTCCTGCTGGTCGGCTTCGACCCGCAGAAGACGCATCAGGTGCTGGGCACGTGGCTGGCGCGCAAGCGCTACAACGAGCAGTGCAAGATCATCTCGCTCAACGCGCGGCAGAGCGAAGTGGCCGGGCTGGCCAACATCGACATCAAGCCGCGGCGCGGCAGCGAGCACGACGTGCTGCTCGGTCTGCTCCACGAGCTGAACAACCTGGGCCACTTCGGTGGCCGGCCCGAGCAGGCCGCGCGCGACCGCTGGGCGCCGTACAACGCCGAGCGCGTGGCGGCCGAGGCGCGGATCTCGGTGCGCGACCTGCAGCGCGCGGCGAAGATGTACGCCGCGGCGCAGAAGCCGGTCGTCCTCTACGGCCCGGGGCTCGGCGCGCTGGGCAACCCGAACCTGATCGGCCTGCTCTGGGACCTGGTCCGCTACAGCGGCGCGCAGACCGCGGACGGCGCCTACCGCGTGCGCGGCTTCCAGTCGGAGGCCAACGCGGCCGCGGCCGAGGAGCTGGGCCTGAAGGGTGCCGACCCGAGCACCGCGGGCCTGATCTACGTGTTGCAGGGCGACGACCCGTTCGAGCCGCAGCCGGAGCTGTCCGACAGCCTGCGCCGCGCCGAGACGGTCATCCTGCAGGCCAGCCACGAAGGCCGGCTGATGCGCTATGCCGACATCGTGCTGCCCAGCCTGCGCTGGTGCGAGCGCGAGGGCACCTGGGTCAACGTGATGGGTCTGACCCAAGTCTCGGAAGCGGCCACGCTCCCGCCCGCGGGCGTGCGGCCGGACGACGAGGTGCTCGCCGCGCTGGCGGCGGGGGTCGCCGGGGAAGCGGCGGCCGCGGCGGAAGCGGCGGCGGCGGCCAACGGGTCCACGACTGAGAGCTGACGGAGGCTGACAGATGAGCAACAAACCGATGATTGCCTCGGTGTGGCTGGGCGGCTGCGCTGGGTGCCATATGTCTCTGCTCGACATCGATGAACGCCTGCTGGCGCTGCTCGAGTTGGCTGATATCGGCGCTACGCCGATCACCGACTTCAAGCTGGGCGGGTTCCCGCAGGCCGATGTTGGGCTGGTCGAGGGCGCGGTCTGCAACACCGATAACATCCGCTTCCTCGAGGAGATCCGCGAGAAGTCGAAGTTCCTGGTGAGCTTCGGCGACTGCGCGGGCTGGGGTTGCGTGCCCTTCATGCGCAACTTCTTCCCCCTCGAGCAGGTCATGGAGCGGGGTTACATCTTCACCCCTAGCACGGTCGACGGGTTCATCCCGGACGACGAGGAGCTGCCGCGGCAACTCGAGAAGGTGCAGCCGATCCGCAAGTTCGTGCCGGTCGACTTCCACATCCCTGGGTGCCCGCCCAACGCCGACACGATCTTCTATGTCGTCAGCGAGTTGGTGCAGGGCCGCGTCCCCGACAGCATCCCGCAGCCGCTGCTGCACTTCGACTAAGCCTCTGGAGGTCCATACGATGGCGAAGCACTATGAAGTCGAGCCGGTGACCCGGATCGAGGGTCACGCCAAGATCACGTGTCATATCGGCGATGATGGCCAGGTCGAGCGCGCCCGCTTCCATGTGGTCGAGTTCCGCGGCTTCGAGAAGTTCTGCGAAGGCCGGCACTTCTCCGAGATGCCGACGCTGACCGAGCGCATCTGCGGCATCTGCCCCGTCAGCCACCACTTGGCCAGCGCGAAGACGATCGACCTGTTGGCCAACGCCAAGCCCACCCGCACCGCGGCGCTGTTGCGCGAGCTGATGCACATGGGCCAGGTCTTCCAGTCGCACTCGCTGAGCTTCTTTCACCTCAGTTCACCCGACCTGCTGCTCGGTGAGGACTCGGACCCGGCCCTGCGCAACGTTGTCGGCCTGGCCCAGAACTTCCCCGACGCCACGGTCGCGGCGATCAAGGCGCGCAAGTGGGGCCAGGAGGTCATCGCGGCGATTGGTGGGCGCAAGATCCACCCAAACTGCGCAGTGCCCGGCGGCATGGCCGCGACGATCACCCGCGAGCGCGGCGCTGAGCTGCTGGCGGAGATGCCCCAGCACATGGACACGATCCGGCTGGGCATCGACCTGCTGCTCGGCTGGTGCGAGCAGAACCCCGACACCGTGCAGCGCTTCGCCCGCTTCCCCTCGTACTACGCGGGGCTGGTCGGGCCGAACGGCGAGCTCGAGCTGTACGACGGCAACTTCCGCGTTACCGATCCGCAGGGCCAGGTGGTCGAGGACCAGTTCAACCCCCAGAACTACCTCGACATCATCGGCGAGCGCGTCGAGGACTGGACCACGCTGAAGTTCCCGTACTACCTGCCGGCGGGCTACCCGGACGGCGCCTTCCGCGTCGGGCCGCTGGGCCGCCTGAACAACGTCGACAGCATCCCCACGCCCAAGGCACAGGAGGAGTTCCTGCGCTGGAAGTCGCTGGCCAACGAAAACGGCATCCAGGAAGGCACGCTGATGTACCACTACGCGCGCCTGATCGAGTGCCTCTACGCGGCCGAGCGCGCGGCGGAGATCCTCGGCGGCGAGGAAGTCTACGGGCCGGACCTGATGGCCGCGACCCCGGGCACGCTGACAGAGCGCGCCGTTGGCGTCATCGAGGCGCCGCGCGGGACGCTGTGGCACGACTACACGATCGACGAGTCCGGCGCGCTGACCGCGGTCAACCTGATCGTCAGCACGGGCCAGAACAACCCGGCCATGTGCAAGTCGGTCGAGCTGGTTGCCCAGGAGTTCATCGACGGCAAGAACGTGACCGAGGGCATGCTCAACCGCATGGAGATGGCCATCCGCGCCCACGACCCGTGCCTCAGCTGCTCGACCCACGCCGTCGGCCAGATGCCGCTGGTCGTCGAACTCTACGACAGCCGCGGGGAACTCTTCGAGGTCCTCAGTCGTTAGAAGAGACAGGTACATCTCTTCTCCTTTCCCATCGGCCCGGTCACTTCGGTGACCGGGTCGGTGGTTGGGGGGGACCACCTGGTTGTACCGCCGCCGCTCCGGCGGCAGGGCGACGGCACCTCACCGCCGTACGGGGCTTGTGGCCGCTACCATCTCCAGATAGCTTGGGCGGCGCCGGCTCTGGCAGGCCACCTCGAGGCCGTCCAGCCGCCGGTGGTGCGGCGATGGCGGGCACCGCGTTGACCGGTTTGGCGTCTGACTGATAGACTGCGAAGCACGCTGCGGACGCCCCGAATCTATGTCGACGCCGATTACTTACCGCGACCTGCTCATCGACCGGTACAAGCTGGTCTATGACTGGACCCCGGAGGGCACGGCACGGGTCCTCGACCTGGGCTGCGGCAATGGCCATTTCACCAAGTGGCTGCGCGACCGCGCGACCGAGGTCTTCGGCGTCGATCACAACCCGCGCAACTGCCGCGCCGCCGCGCGCGACTACCCCGAGGTGCGCTTCGCGGCGAGCGGTGGCGAGGGGTTGCCGTTCGCCGATGGGACGTTCGATGTCGTCGTCTGCTCCGACACGCTCGAGCACACGATGGACGACCAGGCGACGGTCGACGAGATCCTCCGCGTGCTCAAGCCGGGCGGGACGATGGTCCTGACCATGCCCCAGGGCGGGCTGTTCGGCTGGCTCGATGCGGAGAACCTGGTCAACTACCCGTTCCTCCTGGTCCACAAGCTGCGCATCCCCAAGCCCGGCGGCGGGCGGCTGCTGCAGAACTTCCGTTTCCGCCGCCACCGGCACTACAACCTGGGCAAGGTGCGCCAGCTGATCGGCGATCGCGCGGAGATCGACGAGGTGCGGCGCGGTGGGCTGTTCCTCTATCCGTTCCTGTACTTGATCGAGAAGTGCGCCGAGTCGTTCTTCGGCCGCGACCTCTGCACCGCCGACTACCGCACGCTGCGGCGGTTGCGGTCGTGGGATTTCGGGCTGCCGTTCGGGCCGCTGGCCTTCAACATCGCCGTGCGCGCGCGCAAGCGAGGTGACTCGTGACGCTGGAGACCGCGCGGGCGCGGGTGCGGGCGATCGCGCTGGTCGAGTGGGCGCTGGTCGCCGTGGTCCTGCTGATCGGCGTCGTCACGCTGACCGCGGGCGCGCCGCCCAGCCCAGAGGTGGCGCTGGCCGAGCCGTTCGGCCTGTTCTACCGCCGCGTGCTGGTCGCGACGATCGGCGGGCGCCAGGTGCCATGGGGCGTCGTACTGGTGCTGGTCGCGGTGATCGTCGCCGCGCTCCAGCTCTGGCCGCGCCTGCGCACCGAGACGCGGGCGATGGGCGCCGCGTACGCGCTGTTCATGCTGCTGACACCGGTCCTCAACTACGCGCCGCAGGTGGAACGCCTCAAGCTGCTGCCGGCGGACGCGGTGATCCTGACCAACCTGCCGGTCTCCGCCGTGCTCGCCGCGCCCGAGTACAACCAGTTCCAGCCGTGGCTGCCGGTGACCTGGCCGCTGCTGCTGGGCGGGCTGCTGCTGCTCGTCTGGCTGGCGGTGGTGCCGCGGCGGCGCTGGCCGGCGGGGGTGTTGGCGGCGGGCGGGCTGTTCGTCGTCGCGGTGCTGGGCACCGGCTGGCTGACCGGCGCGCACCTGGCCGCGCGGGGCCACGCCAACCAGCTGGCCTACACCTACTGGCCCGGCGCGCTGGCGGCGAGTTGGATCGTCGGGCAGGTGCTGCTGGCGGTGACCGTGGCGCTGGCCGCGGGGCGTGACGAGCGCCGCGCGCGGTGGCTGGGGATGGGCCTGGCGGTGCTGTTGTTGTTGGCCGCGTTGGCGTCGAGGGGGCTGCTATGAGTGCGCCGCACGTGACGTATGTGGCGCCGCGGCTGCCGCGCCGGGCCTGGGCGCCGGGCTATCAGCGCGTGCTTTCGGTCGCCTTCCTGGTCGCGGTCGTGCTGATGTGCAGCCAGTACACGCTGTACCGCTACGGCCCGGCGACCGTCGTCGTCTCGCCCATTGGCCGCGCGGCCGAGTCGGAGATTTCGTACTACGCTCACCCGAAGGAGGGTGTGCCCGACAGCGACATCCAGCAGCCGGGTCTGTACCTGCTTAACTGGGCGACCTACGACCAGGTGGCCTACCGCCTGCACACGACCCGCAGCATCCCGCCCGCCGAGCTGCTGATCGCGCTACTGTTTCTCGTGGCGCTGCCGCTGGTCGGCTGGTTCGGCCGCGCACTACCGTGGCCGCGGGCGCCGCAGTGGCTGCTGCTGGGGCTGGCGGCGATGGCGCTGGTCGGCTCGACGAACTGGTCCGAGGGGATCAAGGAACTGATCCAGTGGGGCCTGATCATGGCTGCCACCTGGTGGCTGGCGGCGGCGGCGTTGGTCGACACGGCGCAGGTCCGGCGATTGGGGCGGCTGCTGCTCTGGATCACCGGTGTGCTGGCGGTGCTGGCGCTGGGTGACTGGGTGCAGTGGGTCGCGCGCGCGGAGCCGGCCCAGCCGCTGCTGGTGCGCGCCAGCCTGCAGAGCCGCTCGGCTTACGGCGGGCTGATGGCGATGCTGCTGGTCGTCGCGACGGCCTACGCGCTGGCGACGCCGATCGCCTGGCGGCGGTGGACGGCGCTGGTCGGCATCTGGCTGACGACGCTGACGCTGCTCTCGGGCGGCGCGCTGATCGCGGCCTATGTTGGCTGTCTGCTGGTCGCGGCGCGGCGGAGCCCACGGGTGCTGCTCTGCGCGGCGGTCGCGGCGCCGCTGGGCTGGGCGCTGCTGCTGGGTATTGTCCAGCGCGATCAGTTCCGGCTGGTGCACGAGTCGATCAGCTTCTACCGCTATGAGCAGGGCCAGCGAGTCGGCGTCGAGAAGCGCTACCTGGAGATGGGTGCGGCGCTGAACATCCTCAACGGCACGGGCGACCAGGTCGAGACGCGGCTGGTGCCCAGCGAGGTGCCGGGCGAGGAGCCGCAGCGCGTGCCCGTCGGCCAGCGCAGCGCCTTGACCCACGGCCTGGGGCTCGGTCTGGCCTATCAGGAGGCCATCGGCCGGCACTACAACTCGCTGGACAACCCCGAGAAGCAGGAGCCGGACACCTACACGCTGTACCTGCTGCTGGCCGCGCAGTTGGGCCTCTTCGGGGCGATCGCCTGGGCCTGGCTGCTGGCCGATGGGGCAAAGATGGCTGGGCGGGCGGAGGTCCGACGGGCGGCCGACTCGGAATTGGCGGCGCTCGCGAGTGGCTTGCGCGGGGCGTTTGTGGCGCTGGCGATCTTCTCGATTTGGGGCACGCTGCTGCTGCGCGGGACCGGTCCGCTGGTGTTTGTGCTGCTCGCAGCGGCTTGGCGACTCGAGGGGTTGCGAACTGAAGCGCAAGAAGCGTCGTCAGAGGATAGTAGGAGGGAAGACGGAGATGACTATGCGATTGCGCTTGATCTGGACGATAGCCATTTTGGGGGTGACCGCCCTGGGCCTGACCCTGCTCTTTGAGGGCCGCCCGGTCAAGGCGCAGGCCGGCGTGACGATTACCTGGGAGGCGGAGAACGGCGCGCTCGAGTCGCCGATCATCCGCCGCAACGGCGTGCACACCGACAAGAAGCCGGGCCGGCCGGGCCGCAACTCCGGCAAGGGCTGGATTGAGATCAAGGACGGCGCGAACGGCGAGGCGGGCGAGGGCGACCACCCGGGCAAGGCCATCTTCAAGGTCAATGTGCCCGAGGCCGGTCAGTACACCTTCTGGGCCCGCACGCTGTGGCCGAACGGCTGCGGCAACAGCTTCTGGGTGCGCCTGGCCGAGCGGCCGAACCAGTTGCTGGGCGAGGACGGCACGTACGACGTGTGGAAGTGGCGCAAGGTCGCGACCAAGCTGACCTTGGCCAAGGGCGTCAACACGATCATCGTCGCCAACCGTGAGGACGGCGTGATGATGGACTCCTGCCAAATCACGACCACCAGTGTCGAGCCGCAGGGCGCCATCGCGGAGACCCAGAACGCTCTGGTTAAGTAAATCCTCCGAGCAGAGTCAGGAGCGCGGCCCCGATCCACCCGGGCGGGGCCGCGTTCTTGGGTCGGCCCGGCGCGCCGCGCTGATCGCCGCCGCGGTCAGCGTGGTCGCTGTGGTCCTGTTCGAGGCGACCGACCTGGCCTGGCCGCTGCACGAGCGGCGCGGCTGGCTGCGGCTGGCGGGCACGACCGGGCTGCTGACTCTGGCCCAGCAGGCGATCGCCTTCGCTGCGACGGCGGTGCCGGCGGCGCGGCGGGTGCCCTTCGACCTAGCCCAGGGCGGGCTGATCGGCCTGCTGGCGGGCCTGTTCCTGGCCCAACCCGCCGGCCTACCGCTGCCCTGGGCGCTGCTGACGACCTTGGTCGTCGCGGTGGCGGCGGTGGCGACGCTGCTGGTGCTGGGCGCGCGCGCGGCGCAGCCGGTCTGGGTCGGGCTGGGCGGGC
>DHNJ01000022.1:0-1543 GCA_002409445.1 Armatimonadetes bacterium UBA5419
CGGGCCTCAGCGGCCTCTCCAGCCCGGCCACCGGCGGCCGCCGCTTCCAGCCGTTCGTCATCTACAACCCCTGCGCCTGGGCGCGGACCGAGCGCGTCACCGTCAGCCTCTGGGACACCGACCTCGACGCCGGCCGGCTCGTCGCCCGCGATGACGAGGGGCGGCAGGTGCCCGTGCTGGTCCACGGCCGCGGCCACGAGTGGGGCCACGAACGCCTGACCGTGAGCTTCGAGGCGCGCGAGGTGCCCGGCCTCGGCTACCGCACCTACCTCCTCTGCGAGGGCACGGCCGACCCGGTCGAGGGTGGGGTCACCTACGGCCCGCGCGAGCGGTTCGACACGCCGTACCTCGGCTTCCGGCTCGGCCGGCACACGGGCGGCGCGCTGCTCGACCTCGTCGACCACCGCACCGGCGCGCAGTACGGCGCCCCGCGCGACGGGCAGGTCGAGCGGCTCTTCGGCTTCTGGGAGTCGGTCGTCGAGCGGCCGTGGATGATGAACGCCTGGGTCCTGGGCGAGGAGGACCTGGCCGCCGCGCGGGTCGTCCGCTCGCGCGGGCTCGCCGTCCATGGCGGCGCGCGCAACCAGGCCACGCTGGCCGCCAGCGGCGGCAGCCCCGCCTACCGCGCCGAATGCCACGCGCAGGTCCCCGGCACGCACTCCAGCGTCCGCCTGACCTACACCATCGCCAACAGCGAGCCGCGCCTGGACGTCGTCGCCGACCTCGACTGGCGCGAGATCGGGGATGCCGAACGCGGTATCCCCGGCCTCGTCCTGAGCCTGCCCTGCGACCAGCTTGGCGCGTTGACCACGCGGTACGAGCTGCCCTACGGCAGCTTGGTCCGCGACCTGCCCGATGGCAGCGAGGTGCCGAGCAACCGCTACGCGCACGTTGGCGGGCAGGGGCCGCGCGGCTACGCCGGCGTGACGCTGCTGCAGGACTGCCGCTACGGTCACGCCCTGCGCGGTGCCGAGCTGCGGCTGCGCATGGTCCGTAGCAGCTACGAACCCGACCCGACGCCCGAGGTCGCCCGCCAGCAGATCCGCTACTCGCTCTACTTCTGGGACCGCGAACCCAGCCCCGCCGAGCTGACCCGCCTCGGCCAGGCCTGGAACCACCCGCTGATCGCCCTGCCGGCCAACCTGCAGTCCGGCGCCAACCCGACGCTGGCCGCCGGCCTGCAGGTCTGCACCGACAACGTCGTGCTCACCGCGGCGAAGAAGGCGGAGGCCGGTGACGGCCTGGTCCTGCGGCTCAACGAGCTGAACGGCACCGGCGGCCCGGCGACGGTCGAACTGAGCCCGGAGCTGGCCGCGGGCCTGACCCGCGCGGTGCGGCTGGACCTGCTGGAGCGCGAGGTCGAGGGCGCGGCGCGGCTGGAGGGCACGCGGCTGACGGTCGACCTACCCGCCCACGGGCTGGCCACCGTCGGGCTCTACTAGCGCCGGCGCCGGCCGCCGCCGCGCGGGCCGGCGCGTCGCCAACCAGACGCCCACGAGGACGACCGCCCCACCGCCGATTTCGATCGGCTGGGGGGGGGCGG
>DHNJ01000022.1:1694-2631 GCA_002409445.1 Armatimonadetes bacterium UBA5419
GTGTCGTCCAGGCCAAGGTAGGCCATGACCAGCACGCCGACCGGGATCAGGAAGGTCGTGCTCGACAGCCGCGCCAGCGAGGTCTGCGAGAGGACCCAGGTGTACAGCACGTAGCACAGCGCGCCCGGGATCAGGCCGAGGGCGATCAGGTTGGCCAGCGGCTCCGCCGGCGCCGTCGCCAGCCGCGCGGGCAGGCCAAGTCCGACCGGCAAGAGGCCCAGCGCGCCGGCCCAGATCGCCCAGGTCGTCAGATCGAGCGGCCGGTAGCGCGCCAGGTAGCTCTTGTTGAAGAGGTTGTAGCCCATCGTCGCGACCGAGGCGATGAGCAGCAGCGCGACACCCTTCCAGTCGCCGGCGACGCTGGTCCGCGCCAGGCTGATGACGATGACCCCGCCGAAGGCGACCGCGACGCCGAGCCAGTTGCTCGGCGACAGCCGCTCGCCGAAGACGAGCACCGCGGCGACGGTGGTCAGCACGGGGATGGTCGAGACGATCATTGAGGCGACGCCGGCGGGGATGGTCACCTGGGCGGCGTTGATCGTCCAGTTGTAGATGCTGAAGCCCAGCAGGCCCATCGCCAGCACGCCGGGCAGGTCGCGCCGTGCGGGCAGCGGCCGGCCGCGCGCCCACCAGAGCGGCAGCAGCGCGAGGCCGGCGATGGTGTAGCGGCCGAAGGCCAGCGGGCCCGGGCCGAAGTGCGGCACGGCACGGCGCATGCCGATCCAGCCCCACGACCAGCCCACCAACCCGACGACGAGCGCCAGGAGGATGAGCGGCATCGGGGCGCGGCGGGCCGGGGACGGCGCAGCACTTGCCGCCGGGCTTGGGTCCAGCTCGGAGGTCGGTGCTCCGCCGTCGGCGCCCAAGTTAGAGGAGCACCACGAAGACGAGCGCGAGGCCCAGCAGCACGCCGAGCAGCATCGTCGCGCAGCCGCCC
>DHNJ01000093.1:0-6169 GCA_002409445.1 Armatimonadetes bacterium UBA5419
ACTGGCTGCTTAGCGTCGGCGCCGGCCAGCCGCGCGCGCACCGCGTCGACGCCGAGCAGCCAGTCGGGCCGCGGGCCCGGGTCGCGCGCCTGGTAGGCGGCGGCGTCGACGAGGATCAGCCAGACCTGGCGGTCGACGGCGGCCAGGCGCAGGAGCGCGCTGAGCAGCGCCTCGTCGGGCCCGGCCGTGACGGCGATCAGCGAGCTGCCGGGTTCGAGGCGGTCCATCTGCTGGGCGAGGAGGGCGGCGAGCGCGACCTGGCCGCGGCCGGTGACGACGGCCAGCGCGTCGAGCACCTCGCGGCTGAGCCCGCCGGCGCCGCTGGTCAGGTCGATCAGCGCGCCCTCGTGGGCCAGCAGGTGGGCGCCGCGGCCCTGTTCGCCGAGCCAGGCGAGGACGGAGCCGGCGGCGCTGATGGCGACTTCGAGCGAGCTGCGCGGTCCGCGGCCGAAGACCTGGCGGGCGTCGAGGTCGAGCAGCGTCAGCGCGCGGACGGCCGACGAGCGCTCGTACTCGCGGGTCAGCAGCTGGCCGCGGCGGGCGCTGGCCAGCCAGTGGATGTGCCGCAGGTCGTCGCCCGGCTGGTACTCGCGGAGGCTGTGGAGGACGAGGCCGCTGGCGCCGGCGCCGCGGGTGGTGTCCTCGTAGCCCGCGCCGCCCACGCCGAGCCGGCCGCCGAGGGTTTCGAGGCGGGGATGGACGAGGACCTCGGCGGCGCTGACGGCGGCCGGGCGCTCGACCTCGAACAGGCCGATCGGGTCGCCGACGTTGATCACCACGGGCCCGAGCTGCAGCCGGCCGCGGGCGACGGGCATGGTCTCGACGCTGACCTCGAGGCTCGATTCGCCCGGCAGCAGCGGCGCGAGGACGCTCTGTTCGGCCTTTGTGCCGGCGATCTCGTTGGCCCAGCGGTCGGTCAGCAGCAGGCCCGAGCGCGGCAGCGAGCCGAGGTTGCGCAGCTCGAAGGCCAGTTCGAGGGTCTGGCCGGCGACGAGGCGCGCGGGCAGGGCGCGGCGAGTGATGACCAGGCCGTTGGCGCCGAGGCGGGCGAGGAACCAGCAGACGACGAGCAGGCTGATCAGCAGCCAGGCGAGGACCCAGAGGCCGAGCCGGTCGTTGGCCAGGGCGATGAAGTAGAAGAACGCCGCCGCGAGGACCAGGAGCCGGTTGCGTCGCCGCCGCACGGTGGGCCTCCTAGGGCACGGGCAGCCGCGCGACGAGGTCGCGGACGATGGACTCGGCGCTGCCGCTGGTGCCGCGGGCGGCTGAGTGGAGCAGGAGACGGTGGGCCAGGGCCGAGGGCGCCAGCTCCTGGATGTCGTCGGGGCGGACGAAGTCGCGGCCGGACATCAGGGCCAGGGCGCGCGCGGCGGTGCTCAGGGCGAGGGCGGCGCGCGGGCTGGCGCCCAGGCGGATGCGCTCGTCGCGGCGGGTAGCCTCGATCAGGTCCAGCAGGTAGTCGTCGATCCGGTCGTCGGCGTGAACCTCAGCGACCTGCTGCTGGCAGGCGATGATCGTCGCCAGGTCGACGACCGGCTCGAGCTCGGCCAGCGGGTCGGCGACGGGGTCGCGGCGGAGCAGCGTGCGCTCGTGCTCGCGGGCGGGGTAGCCGAGGTGGAGGCGCAGCATGAACCGGTCGAGTTGCGACTCGGGCAGCGGGTAGACGCCCTCGAGCTCGCTGGGGTTCTGGGTCGCGATGACCAGGAACGGGTGCGGCACGTGGTGGACCTCACCGTCGACGGTGACGGTCTCCTCCTCCATGCACTCGAGCAGCGCCGATTGGGTCTTGGGCGAGGCGCGGTTGATCTCGTCGGCGAGGAGGATGTTGCAGAAGACGGGCCCGGGGCGGAAGCGGAAGGCGCCGGTGTGCGGCTCGTAGAGGGTCACGCCGGTGACGTCGGCGGGCATCAGGTCGGGGGTGAACTGGATGCGCCGGGCGGTGCCGCCGACGCTGCGGGCCAGGGCGCGGGCGAGCATGGTCTTGCCCACGCCGGGCACGTCCTCGACCAGCACATGCCCGCCGGCGAACAGCGCGACCAGCGTGTGGCGGACGACCTCGCGTTTGCCGTAGACGACGCGTTCGATCGCCGCGGTCAGTGTCTGCGCTACTTCGACCACTTGGGCCATGTTGCCGCTCTCCTAGGCCATTATGCGCGCAGCCCCTCCGCGACCGAAGGCGGAGGGGCTGCGGGTTAGTTAGGTACAGGCCGCGGGGGCCGCCACGCTAGAGCTGCGGGGGCAGGGGCGGGCCGTCACTGCCGCCCGGAGGCGTCGTGCCACCACCACCCGGCGGGGGCGGAGGGCCATCGGTGCCACCACCACCACCGGTGCCCGGGGGCGGGGGCGGGCCACCGCTGCCGGGGTCGCCGGGCAGGAAGAGGCCGAGGTTGCCCAGGTAGCCGTTGAACCGCGCGTCGTCGGTCACGGTGATGACGAACGGGACGGTGCCGGCGACGAGCGCCTCGGCGCCGGTGCCGGTGTCCTGGAGGGTGACCTGGACGTAGCGTGCCTGGCGGTTGGGCGAGGTCTGGCCGGCCCAGGTGCCGTCGGCGTTGGCCAGCGCTTCAAGCACGAAGCTACCGGTCTGCACCGACTCGTAGCTGATTTCGGCATCTTGGGCCAAGATCTGCCCGCCGGCGACGGCGCCTTGGTTGAACCCATCGTGGAGGACGATGCCGACCGCGTAGGAGGGCAGGTCCGTCGACGAGGATTTGTTCGGGTCGCGGCCGTCAACCTGGGTGACCATGACCGCGGACGGCACCGAGCGGAAGTCGAGCTTGGTCAGGCCGAAGAAGGTGTAGAGGGTCCAGCGCGTCACGTCGTCGCCCGGCTTGCGCACGGCGACGGTGATACTGTCGGCGAACGAGAGCGTGCGCTGGGCGCCAGCCAGGTAGATCTGACCCGTCCCCCCTTGGCGCACTTGGAGCTTTTCATAGCGGACGGGCGGCCAGTCGGAGCCGCTGCCGCAGGCGCCCATGAGCAGGGCCACGCTCAGCAGCAGCGCGCCCGTGAGTGCTGTCTTTAGCCTCATTGGATCTGTCCTTCCAGGGCGTGTCGCGTACCCTTTCAACGTTTGGCGGCCAAGACCTCTTGCGCGGCGCCAACGATCGCTTCACAGGTTAACCCATACTTGGCCAGCAGTGCACTAGGACTGCCCGATTCGGCGTAGCCGTCCAGCCCGACGAAGCGCATCGGCGCCGGCGCGTGCTGGACCACCGCCTGGGCGACGACCGAGCCGAGCCCGGCGACGCGCAGGTGCTCCTCGACGACGACCAGCGCGCCGGTCTCCCGCGCGGCGGCCGCCAGCGTCGCCTCGTCCAGCGGGCGCAGCGTATGCACGTCGATCACCCGGGCTTGGACACCCTGGGCGGCCAGCTGTTCCGCCGCGTCGAGCGCGAGGCCGAGCATCATGCCGTTGGCTACGATCGTCAGGTCGTCGCCGCCGCGTAGCACTTCGGCCCGCCCCAGTTCGACGCTCTGGCCTTCGCCATAGATCGTCGGTGCCTTCTCGCGGCCCAGGCGCACGTACGCCGGGCCGTCGGCCGCGGCGATCTGGGTCAGCAGCTGGAGCGCGGAGGCGTCGTCGGCGGGATGGCAGACGACGACCCCGGGCAGGCCCAGGGCCAGGGCGAAGTCCTCGATGGACATCTGGCTCGCGCCGTCCTCGCCCAGCGTGATGCCGCCGTGGGTGCCGATGATCTTGACGTTCTCCCGCGGGTAGGCGACGGCCATGCGCAGCTGGTCGAAGCCCTTGCAGAGGAGGAACGAGCTGAAGCTGGAGATGAACGCGGTCTTGCCCGCGCCAGCCAGGCCGGCGGCGACGCCGACGAGGTTGGCCTCGCAGATGCCGACGTTGAAGAAGCGCTCGGGGTACGCGGCGGCAAACTTGCCGCTGCGCGTGCTGCCGGAGAGGTCGGCATCGAGCACGACCACGTCCTCGCGCTGCGCGCCGAGCGCGACCAGCACGTCACCGTAAGCATCGCGCGTGGCGCGGCCAACCGGTCGAGTGGTGCTCATCGCGCCTCTCCAATCTCGGCGAGGGCCGCCGCGGTCTGTTCCGCGTCCGGGGCCACGCCGTGCCAGGCGACCGAGTTCTCCATGAAGCTGACGCCCTTGCCCTTGATGGTGCGGGCGATGATGCAGAACGGCCGGCCGAGGTTCGCCCCCGCCGCCTCATAGGCCGCGAAGACCTGGGCCAGGTCGTTGCCGTCGATCTCGATTACGTTCCAGCCGAAGGACCGCCACTTGTCGACCAGCGGCTCCGTGTCGAGGATGTCGGCGGTGTAGCCGTCGAGCTGGATGTGGTTCGCGTCAACGATCGCCACCAGGCGCTCGAGCCGCTGGTGCGCGGCGAACAGCGCCGCTTCCCAGACCTGCCCTTCGTTGATCTCGCCGTCGCCTAGCAGGCAGTAGGTGATGAAATCGCGCCCATCGAGCCGGCCCGCCAGCGCATGGCCGCAGGCGATCGACAGCCCCTGGCCCAGCGCGCCGGTCGAGGCCTCGATACCGGGGAGCGTGCCCTTGACCGGGTGCCCCTCGAGCCGCGAGTCGATGTGGCGCAGGGTGGTCAGGTCGGCGATGGGGAAGTAGCCGCGCTCGGCCATCGCCGCGTACTGGACGGGGACGCCGTGGCCCTTGGAGAGGATGAACCGGTCGCGGTCCGGGGCATCGGCGTGCTGGGGGTCCTGGCGCAGGAAGTGGAAGTAGAGGGCGGTGACCAGTTCCGTCGCCGAGAGCGACCCGCCTGGATGCCCACTGCCCGCGGCATGGATCATCTCGATTATGTGGCGCCGGATACGCACGCACATCTCAGCGCACTCGGCCTGTGTCAGCTTAGGGCTCAAGTTGTCCTCCGCTCGGCCTGGGCGCATGCCCAACCCGATCCTAGACGGCGCAAGGCTAGCAGGCCCCGCCCGCCCTGTCAATGCGGCCGCGCGGCGGCTGGGGCGGGCGAGGGCAGGCTTGGCGGCGGGGCGGGGGCGGGCTAGACTAGGCGGCGAGTATGTGGTCAAAGGAGTTGTTCACGATGGCGACCCTCAATCTGCAGCCGCGCCCGGCCGAGGAGTGCCGCTGGGATGTCGTTTCGCTGGGCGAGGTCATGCTGCGGCTGGACCCGGGCGAGGGGCGGATCCATACGACGCGACAGTTCAACGTCTGGGAGGGCGGCGGCGAATACAACGTGGCGCGCGGGCTGCGGCGCTGTTTTGGGCTGCGCGCGGCGGTCGTCACGGCGCTGGCCGACAACCCCGTGGGCCGGCTGGTCGAGGACTTCATCTTGCAAGGCGGGGTTGATACCAGCCTGATCAAGTGGGTGAAGTACGACGGCGTCGGCCGCGAGGTGCGCAACGGCCTCAACTTCACCGAACGCGGCTTCGGCCTGCGCGGCGCGGTCGGCTGCTCGGACCGCGGGCATACCGCGGCCAGCCAGCTGCGGCCGGGCGACATCGACTGGCAGTACGTTTTCGGTGAATGCGGCGTGCGCTGGCTGCATACCGGCGGCATCTTCGCCGCCCTCTCCGACACGACCCCCGAGGTCGTCATCGAGTGCCTAAGCGTCGCCCGCGAGCACGGCACGTTGATCTCCTACGACCTGAACTACCGGCCGTCGCTGTGGAAGGCGATTGGCGGGCAGGCGCGCGCGCAGGAGGTCAACCGCCGGCTGGCGCCGCTGGTCGACGTGATGATCGGTAACGAAGAGGACTTCACCGCCTCGCTCGGTTTCGAGATCCCCGGCGTCGACGAGAACCTGACGGATCTGGAGATCGCCAGCTTCCAGGCGATGATCGGCGAGGCGACCAAGGCCTACCCGAACTTCCGCGCGGTGGGCACGACGATGCGCGCGGTGCGCACCGCGACCCGCAACGACTGGGGCGCGATCGCCTGGGCCGACGGCCGGTTCTACCAGGCCACCCACCGCCCCGACCTGGAGATCATGGACCGCGTCGGCGGCGGCGACAGCTTCGCCTCTGGGCTGATCTACGGCCTGCTGGTGCTGGGCGACCCGGCCCTGGCCGTCGAGTACGGCGCCGCCCACGGCGCCCTGGCGATGACCACCCCCGGCGACACGACCATGGCCAGCCTGGCCGAGGTCCAGAAGCTCGTGGGCGGCGGCGGGGCGCGGGTGGATCGGTAGGGGGCGTGGCCTTCACGTAGCGCCGGCGCCCTCGCC
>DHNJ01000093.1:6430-6579 GCA_002409445.1 Armatimonadetes bacterium UBA5419
ACCGCCGGCGCCTCGACGGCATTTCACCGTGTGCCGTGGAGGCAGGTTTGCTGCGCACGCTCTTGTTCGCAGTTAACATAAGGCTACAGATCCGTCGCTGTTGCCCGGTGTGGCGTCGGCTGGGTGCTCCCCATGTGGCGTGGGCTGAT
>DHNJ01000153.1:0-5165 GCA_002409445.1 Armatimonadetes bacterium UBA5419
GCCGCGCTTAAACGGGGCCTGGAGGCCAGTAGGGTGCTGCTAGCCGCCCTGCTCGAGCAGGTCGACGCCTCTCCGGAGGGCCTGGGGCCGGCGTCACTCTCGCGCGCCACAATGCCGACACCAGCCCCCGGCACGCGGGGCCTGAGCCGGCAGGACGGCGAGGGGCCGGCGTGCTAGGCTTGGGCCAGCGAGGAGACGGCGATGCGCGCCATCGAGATCAGTGCCCCGAACGAGTGGCGTCTGGTTGACCTGCCCGACCCCAAGCCGGCGCCCGGCGAGGTCGTCGTCGGCGTCGCTTGGTGCGGCATCTGCGGCACCGACCAGCACATCCTCGCCGGCGGTTTCCGCGCCGACTATCCGCTGATTCCGGGCCACGAGTTCACCGGTTCCGTGGTCGAGGTTGGCCCCGACGTCGAGGGCTGGATTCCGGGCGACCGCGTGGCCGTCGACCCCAACATCGTCTGTGGCCGCTGCCCGTACTGCCGGCGCGGCGAAGTTCACCTCTGCCAGGCGCTGACCGCCGTCGGCGTGAACCGGCCCGGTGGGTTCGCCGAGCGCTGCTGCGTGCCGGCGACGCAGCTGCACCGGCTGCCGCCGGGCGTGCGCTTCGGGCAGGGCGCGCTCTCCGAGCCGCTGGCCTGCGTCGTCCACGGGCTGGACCGCGCGGCGTTGCGGGCGGGCGAGCGGGCGGTGGTCATCGGCACGGGGCCGATCGGGCTGCTGATGGTGCAGCTGCTGCGCCAGGCCGGCGCCGCCTGGATCGGCGTCAGCGAGCCGATCGGCACACGGCGGGTGCAGGCGCTGGAGCTGGGCGCCGACGCCGCCTGGGACCCGCGGGTCGAGGACTCGGCGGCGGCGGTGCGCCGGGCGACGAAGATCGGCGCGGACGTCGTGGTCGAGTGCGTCGGCCGACCCGAGGCGGTGACGACCGCGCTGGCTTGCGCGCGGCGGGGCGGGCGGGGGGTCCTGTTTGGCGTCGCCGAGCGCGAGGCCGAAGTGCCGCTGCGGCCCTACGACGTCTTCCTCAACGAGCTGACGCTGATCGGCAGCTACATCAACCCCTTCACCCAGGCGCGCGCGCTGGACCTGCTGGCCGGCCGGCGCATCAACACCGACGCGATCATCAGTGACCGCTTCCCGCTGGCTGAGTTCGGCGAGGCCTTGGCCACGGCGGCCAGCGGCAAGGGCTACAAGGTGCTCGTCGGCGGCTAGCCCGTGGCGGCGGCCCAGGCCTCCGCGATGCGCGCGGCGGTCGTCGCCGGCGGCTCGTCGTCGTCCAGGTCGTGCCAGACCACATCCGGCAGGGCGCGGAACCAGGTCATCTGTCGCTTGGCGAAGCGGCGGGTGTCGATCAAGATCCGTCCCCGCGCCTCGTCCGGGTCGAGCTCACCCCGCGCGACCGCCGCCAGGGCGCGGTAGCCGAGGCTCTCGAAGGCCGGCTCATCGCCCGCCAGGCCCGCGGCCAGCAGGCTGCGCACCTCGTCCAGCCAGCCGGCGGCGAGCATCGCCTCCAGCCGCGCGGCGATGCGCGCGTTGAGTTGCTCGCGCGGCCGGCGCAGGGCATGGAGCTGGTAGTCGAAGGGCACGGGCCGCGTGCCGCTCTCGGCCAGGTGGGCGCTGAGCGGGCGGCCGCTGACCTCCCAGACCTCGAGCGCGCGGACGATGCGCTTGGTGTCGGCCGGCGCCAGGCGCGCGGCGGTCTCTGGGTCGATGCCGCGCAGCCGCACATGCAGCGCGTCGCTGCCCGCGCTGACCGCCTCGGCCTCGAGCCGCGCACGCACTACGGGGTCGCGCGGTACGCCGGTCAGCGTCCAGCCGGTGACCAGCGCGCGCAGGTAGAGGCCGGTGCCCGCGACGAGCAGCGGCAGGCGGTCGCGGCTGGTGATGTCGGCGATGGTCGCCTCGGCGGCGGCGACGAACTCGGCCACGCTGTAGGTCGTTCGCGGGTCGAGGAACTCGACCAGATGGTGCGGGACGAGGGCCCGTTCGGCGGCCGTGGGGGCGGCGCTGCCGATGGTCAGGCCGGCGTAGATCTGCCGCGAGTCGGCGCTGATGATCTCGGCGGGTAGGCGCTCGGCCAGGGCCAGCGCGACGGCGGTCTTGCCGACGGCGGTGGGTCCGAGGAGGACCAGGACGCGGGGGCGCGCGGCCATCAGAGGCCGAGCGAGTCGCGGTCCAGCAGCGCGGAGAACGGGTAGCCGGCGGCCGCGTACCGCTCGGCGGCGCCGTCGAGCCGGTCGACGATCGTCAGCACGGAGACGATCTGGGCCTGCGGAGCGACCGCGTGAACGGCCTCGATCGCGCTCAGCGTGCTGCCGCCGGTTGTCGTCACGTCCTCAACCATGCCGATGCGCTCGATGCCGTCGAGGCTGGGCCCGGCGACGCGGTCGCCCAGGCCGTGGTCCTTGGCCTCCTTGCGCACGATGAAGCCCTGCAGCGGCTGCGCGGTACCGGCCGAGCGGGCGACGATCGCGCCGATCATCGGGTCCGCGCCGATCGACACACCGCCCACGGCCTGCGCGCCGGCGGCGACGAGCTGCTCCAGCATCAATTCGGCGACCAGCGCCAGCCCCTCGGCGCGGAGGGTGACTTCCTTGGCGTTGACGAACCAGTGGCTCTGCTTGCCCGAGGCGAGGGTGAAGGTCTGGCCCGGCTCGGCCACGCGCAGCGCGTCGGCGCGGATCAGCTCGGTCAGGCGGGTCAAGGTGTCACTCGGCATCGTCGGTCGGCTCCTGGTCACTCATCCACTGGCTAAGCTTACCGCGCCCGGCCCAGACCGCGAAGAGGGCGACAATCGGCATGGTGATCGCGACCCACAGCTTGCGCCCGGTCGTCAGCGCCGTCTCCCGCCGCCAGATGCCGACCATGAGGTAGATGCGCACCAAGTACCAGAACCCCTGGTACAGGATCAGGCCGATCGCCACGCCCTTGAGCACGGGGTGGCGCGCGGCCATGACCAGCGCGGTCAGGCCGACCAGCCCGCAGACGAGCAGGACAACATCGACGATCAACCGGCGTTTGGCGGCACGCGGCACGGAGCGCTCCGGCTCCAGTATAGCCGGTGCGGAGCGGCGCGCGCGGGCCGGACTACTTACCGCTGCCCCGGCAGAACCCGCAGACGCCGGAGCCCTTGCACCACGGACACTCGTCCTTGGACGGCGTGCCATAGCCGCGGTAGTTCTCCTTGCCGGAGCCCTTGCAGTGCCGACAGCGGCCCGCCCCCTTGCACTCATTGCACGTCGACCTAGCGTCAGGTGTCATCATCAAGACCCCTCGCCCCCTTCTATAGCTGTAGGCGCGGCGGGCGGGCTTGGTGTCACCGTGGGGCGACGCTATGTCAGTAACCGAACTGGCGTTGCCAGTTCGCCATCTCTTGTTCCGCCTGGCGCCGAGCCGCCTCGATCTCAGCGGCGATCTCGGCCTCTACCTGCCTCTGTGCCGCAGCCATTTCGGCCTCGTACTGCCGCTGGGCAGCAGCGATCTCTGCGTCAATCTCGCGCTGTACTGCCTCCATCTCAGCCTCGGCCTCCGCCTGTATCCGCGCCTCGAACGCCTCGTTGGTTTCGAGTAGGCCAGCGCGCTGCAATGCCTGGACGGCGAGCGGGTAACGAGTGCGGGCGGCTATGAAAGGCATGCCGGTGATGGCGTCTATCGACACAAAGGTCTCGCTGAACGACGGTGTCACCTTGGGCACTATCCGGACACCGGACATGCCACCGGTCACAACGTGAAAGAACAACAGGAACACCACGGCGGCGAATGTAGCGCCTGCCAGCACTTTGACGGGCAGGCCAGCGACGACGGCGCCGCCATTGCTAGCGCCTCCAGCAGGCCTGTCCGTGGCAAACGCCGGCGTGGGCACGGCCGCCGCACTCGGCTCCTCCGCCCCGAACGCATCGAGTGTGGTGGGTGAATGAACCGCTCTGTGCGGCGGCTCGCTAGACGAGCGCGCTCGCTCAGCACGGCGCAGGGCGGCGGCAGCGCGTTCGCTGTCTCCGCTCTGGGCGAAGAGCGTGGCGGTTTCCTGCCATTCATCGGCCGTCAACGGACGGCTCCTGTGGATCTCTGACAGCTCGCGAAGGCGCGATCCGTTTGCCATGGTGTCCTCCCTGTTGCCTGCGCGGTGAGCCGCGCCGAGGGTGTGGCTGCTGCGTCGTTGCTGGCCGGGTAGGTCCAGCGCGACTGCGGTTGCTACGACTCCCTATACAGGACTGTACTGTCGCTGACCGGCCGAGTCAAGCGCATCGTGATAAGATCAAGGCGTCATGGTGTGATGTGGTGCACCAAGGTCGCGCAATGACCATCACCGCCGCGACGGCGGCCCGCCATGGACGGACCCACCGACCTTGCCGTGCTGCGTACCGTCAGACTGTACTGCCGTTGCGTCGGCGGCAGGTGGACGGCTCTGGTCGCGCCGAATGGCGCTGGCAGGGCAGCGGACCATCTGGGACCGCGGGCATTCCACTCCGGGCGGCCTGCGATGCCATCCGGCTGCAATGTGGAACGCCGTCGAGGCGCCGCCGGTCCCTTCGGTGGGGCGCCGTCTTCCGATGCCTCGCCGGTCCCCGCCCCTACGGGCATTTCTAGACGACCCAGGCCGTAACGGTTAGCGCCAACCGCCGGTCCCCGCCCGTACGGGCGTTTCTGGGACCGTGGACACCTCTGCCCGCAGCGACCCTCGGCCATCGCTCGGTACTGCGGGTGGTCGAGGCTTGCCGGCATTCGGACTTCCTGCATTTCGCAAGCCGGGGCTTACGACCTCGAACGCGTCTTCCACCAGCCCTAGGAGTTGACACGAACCATGGGATCTACGGGGTGGCGCCGCTCCCGCGGCATGCTGCGGACAAGAGCGTCCGCGGTCCCGGGCAGCGCCGTGTCAACGTTGCGTCGCGGGGTGGGGGGCGGTAGAGTCCGGGGGTGGAGACGGGTTGATGCGGACCTGGTCATGGTTGGCGGCGGTGGCGCTGCTGGGTGGGGTGCAGGCAAGCGGGCAGCAGGCGGTTGTGGTCGCGGAGCCGGGGTCGGCGGCGGGCGAGGTGCTCGCCGCGCGAGCGACGGCGGCCGGGTACACGCCGCGGGTCACGGCGCCGGGCGCGCTGGCGCTCGACCCGGCCGTCGAATCGCTGGTCCTCGCCGAGCGGCTCGACCGGCTGCCGCTGGCGGCG
>DHNJ01000153.1:5316-6261 GCA_002409445.1 Armatimonadetes bacterium UBA5419
GGCGGCGATGGAGGCGCTGGTGGCCTGGGTCGGGGCGGGGGGCGACCTCTACTCGGGCGGGGGCGAGCCGTTCAGCGAGCCGCTGTACCAGGACGGGGCCGGCCGCTGGCTGACCAAGTCGGAGGCGCTGGCCGCCGCGACGCCGACGCGGCCCGGGGTCGAGTGGACCGACGGTCTGACCGTGCGCGGGGCGAGCAACGACCCGAACACCAAGTCGACCGTGCACCTGGCGCAGCCGGGCCCCGACGGGCAGCCGACGGCACTGCGGCTCGAGGTCGTCGGGCTGACCGGCTGGAACACCTTCCGCATCGACCTGCCCGCGTCGCCGTTTGGCGCGGGTGAGGAACTGACCGAGGTCTGGGTCCGCGGCACGCCGGGCCAGGCGACGACGCTCGAGTGGGTCGAGTCCGACCGTTCGCGCTGGATCGCCTCGATCCCGCTGACCGCCGAGTGGCAGCGGCACGTGCTGGAGCCGGCGGACTTCCATTACTGGCCCCACGACGGCCGTGAGGATCGGCAGTACACCACCTTCAACCCGGCCGAGGCGCGGGTGCTCGGCTTCGGCCCGGCGATGGGCCATGGCAGCGCGCACGAGGGCGACCTGACCGTCGAGCTGAGCGCGGTGCGGCCGGCCGCGCGCGTCGGCGACACGGCGCCGTTCGCCCAGCCGGTGATCGAGACGCTCTCGCCCTGGTACAAGCAGTACGTCGATCCCGCCGGCCTGCGGCGGCCGTTCCAGCGGGCGGTCGGCGCGACGCTGACGCCGGAGCAGGAGGGCCGCCACACGATCGCCGCCGACGGCCTGAGCCGCTACGCCGCGGCCAACGGCGCGACGCTGTGGTGGCGGCCGGAGGGCGTGACAAGCCCCGCGGCCGCGGACGACGCGGCGGCGCTGGCGGGGGCGCGGGCCGGGGGGCGGCTGCTCAACGCGGGCCCCGGGCATGT
>DHNJ01000009.1:0-5271 GCA_002409445.1 Armatimonadetes bacterium UBA5419
GGGCCTGCGCCCGGGCGACCGTGGCCACCGGTCGCGCGGCGGTCCCCGGCGCGGCGTCATCGCCCGCCGGGTCGACGACCACGTCCGCCGCGTGGGCCGCGAGCGCACTCATCACCAGCAGCACCAGCCCCCAAAAACCTCGACGCGCCATGCTTCGCTCCGCTCGCTTGGACGACAACAGCGCGCGGCTAGATCCAGGGCCAGGCGGGACCGCTAGAACGTGTTGCGATAGGTGAACCGCACGACGTCGGTGTCGTAGTCCTGCTGCGGGAAGAGTCCGCCGTCGTAGCCGTCGCGCGAGTAGGTCAGCTCGAAGCTGGAGCGGTCGCTGGCCTGCCAGCCGACGCCGAGCGCCAGGTAGCTGCCGTCGGTGCTCTGGCCGTGGAACGAGCGCACCCAGTGGTAGTCCGCGGCGACCCGCCACTTGCTCGCCGGCTGCCAGCCGAGGCCTGCGTGCAGCACCAGCGAGTCGGTGCCGAGCCCGCTGGGCAACTTAGCCGCGGCGTTGGTGTAGCGGTAGAACCAGTCGGCCGAGCCGATCAGCCCGCGGGTGATGGGCACGGAGACGCCGAGGCCGACGTTGCCGACGACCGTGTTCAGCCCGCGCGCGTCGTTGGACAGCTCGCGGTATTGGTAGAACGCGTAGCCCAGGCCCTCGACGCCGATCTGGCGGCTGAAGCGCAGGTCCAGCTTCTGGTCGGTGTCGTAGAAAAGCACCGAGTTGTCGAACATGTACGGTCGCGCGCTGGGCCAGAGGCTGCTGCGGTCGCGCCGCTGGTAGGCCAGGCTGACGCGCAAGTCGTGGCTCGCGCGGTACTCGGCGCGGGCATACGCGCGGCGCTCGCGCGGCTTCTCGACGTGGTTCTGCAGGGCGTTAAAGCGCTGGCCCTCGGTGAAATCGAGCCCCGCGCGCACGGTGAACGCCCGCGATGGCCGCCAAGTCACCGACGCCCCGCCGGTCTGACTGCGCGCGAGATACGCGTTGGCCGTGGGGCCGTAGTCCAGGTCACGGTAGCGATAGCGGCCGTGTACTTCGAGGTTCGGCCCGAAGCTGTAGCTGCCGGCAAGACCGCCGGCGAAGATCGTCGAGGTATCGCTCCCCGGCCGCCGCACCCGCGCCCACTTGGCCGTCCCCGAGACCGAGATCCGCGTGCCCAGCACGGCGTCGTACGAAAGGCCGTAAGCCTGGGTCGAAGTGCTCGGCTGCATGGTGCCGTAGTCGGTGAAGTCGGAGGTGCTGAAATTAGCGCCCAGCACGCCGATACCCGTATCCACGCTGAGGCCGGCCCAGGCGTCCTGCACGCGGTAGTCAAGCCGGTCGCCGCGGGCCACCGCACCGATCAGATTCTCGTCGCGCCGCAGGCCGCCGGTGATCGCGATCCAGTGCGTCGGGCGCACCATCAGGTCGGCCGAGGCCGCCGAGTCGGAGGCCAGCGGGCTGGACCCGAGCCACGGATCGCCGACGAACGCGTGGCGGTTGTAGCGCACGCGTAGGCGAGCGGGGATGTTGCGGGTCCAGAGCTGGGCGAGGATTGAGCGCTGGTTGCCAAACAGGCCGCGCGCCCACAGGTCGAAGGTGTCGAACCCGTCATCGCCGCGCAGGCTGAAGTCGTGGATATCGAGCCCGATCTCGGAGTTCGGCGCGAGGTAGCGGCCGGCCCAAGCCGACTCGCCGCTCACCCCCGCGACCTGTACGTACGGGCTGATCGTGCCCGAAACGGGTGGCGCCTTGGCCGCCTCGGCCAGCAGCTCTTCGTTTTGGGCCGCGGCCCCGCCGGCGATCAGAGCCAGCGGCAGCAACCAAGCTAGGTATCGTCGGGTCTGCATTGCCTCGCCCTCCCTTAGTTGATGAACAGCCGGCTGTTGTTGGAGCCGTGGATGCGGTTATGGCAGCCCGCCTGCCAGCAGTTGCCGGGCCGCGCCTGGTGCGCCGGGTCGGCGCTGATGTCCGCGTGGCACTGCAGGCAGGTCCCGCGCCCGTAGAACGCCGTCAGCTTGGAGTTGGCCGAGCCGTGCGCCTTGTGGCAGGTCAGGCAGCCGTCATCGCCGCCGCCCAGCGCGTTCTGGTGCTCGTAGACAAACGGGCCCTTCTTCTCCTGGTGGCAGGAGAGGCAGCGGTCGTCGCTCTGCTTGAGCATCGGCGAGTGCAGCATGCCGTCCGCGTGCGGGTCGTGGCAGTCGACACAGCGCATGTTGCCCTCGAGCACCGGGTGGTGCGACGGCAGGCGGAACTGCGCGGTCTGGTCGCGGTGGCAGCTCAGACACAGATCGTTGGGCTCCTCGCGCAGGAGGTTCGGGTGGCCCAGATCGCTGTGCATCTCGTGGCAGTCGCCACAGTTGACATCGGCCAGGGCGTGCGTCGACTGCAGCCAAGCGCTCGACTTCATCGTCGTCGAGTGGCACTCGAAGCACATCGCTACCGCGGTCCAGCCGGTCTCGTTGTCGGGGTTGAGGATGCTGCGGAAGTTCTCGTCCTCGAGGTGCGCCTGGCCCGGGCCGTGGCAGCCCTCGCAGCCCTGCAGCATCTCGGGGGCGTTGCTCGTCGCGCGGAAGCGGTTGTGCCGCAAGGTGTACCAACCGGGCGCGTTTTCCGCGTGACACAAGAGACAGAGGTCGGCGCCAATGCGCTCTGGCTCGCGCTCTTGGCCCACGGCCAGCCACGGCAGTCCCAGCAGCAAAACAGCGGCCAGTATCCCCCAGCCGCCCACGCGGTATCGCCAGCGTGCACCCATGCCCAACTCCCTCGGCCTGCGCGGTCTAAGGTTGACAACGCAAGCTTCCTGTTAACGGATACAACTGGTTTGCCAGAATCAAGCATCCCGGGCGCGCGGCTTGGCACCGTCCTTCGGGCCACTGAACCCGCTTAGGTAGGCGACCGCAGTCGTTTAATCCGCTAGGCCGAATCGGCAGACTCCGCCACCCCGTGCGAGGCCGTCGCTCGCCGCAGGGTCACGTGCGGGACCTGCCGAATTGGCGGGAAGCACGCGAATATGCCGGATCACGCATTAGCCGGGGTTGTTGTGGACCAGGCGCCGGGTGGCCACCCGGCGCCGACCGCAGTCTGGCCATGGTGTTGCAGCACCGTTAACATGGCGCCGACCTGGGGTTCCGAGCAGCGGTGCGCGGGGGCCGGTCGGCGGGAGATCATCATGGGTCGTGCTGTCAAATGGATAGTGCTGCTGACGGTGGCGGCGGTCGCCGGCCTCAGCGGCTGCGGAAGCGACAAAGCCATTCCTACCCCGCCGAACGTGCCTGACGGCCGCGCGGCGTACGTTGGTGCGAAGACCTGTATCGGCTGTCACACGGACACCGGCGACCATTGGTCAGAGACGCGGCATGCGAACGCGCTGGCCACGCTGGAGCGCGCGGGCCAGGCCAGCAACGAGCGCTGCCTGCCGTGCCACGTCGTCGCCTTCAAGCAGCCCTCGGGCTTCACGACCAAGGCCGAGACCCCGGGGCTGGGCGGCGTGCAGTGCGAGAACTGCCACGGGCCGGGCGGCCAGCACGTGAGCGCACCGTCCGCGGGCAACATCCGTACCGAGATCGGTGCTGATGTCTGCGGCACCTGCCACCAGGACTCGCACCATCCGACCTACGACGAGTGGCAGAAGTCCGGCCACGCGAAGTCGGTTTCCTCCAGCCGCAACGATCGCTGCATCGTCTGCCACTCGCAGGAAGGCTTCTTCTACCAGCTGCAGGCGCCGAGCCAGCCGCCGGCGGCCAGCCGGCAGAAGCCGGTCGGCAAGACCAACATCGTCTGCTCGACCTGCCATGACCCGCACGAGCGGACCGGCAACCCGGCCCAGATGCGCCTGCCGGTCGAGAACCTGTGCAAGACCTGCCACCGTCTCGGGACGGCCTCGCCGTTGGACCCAGTGCCCGTCACCAGCCAGCCGCGGCACGGCGCCAGCCTCGTCTTCGAGGGCACCGGCGGCCTGAAGCCGAACGGCCGGGTCGGCGGTGAGCCGATGGTCGGCCCGAACTCGGCGCACCCGCGGGCAACCGGTGGCTCCTGCGCCAGCTGCCACGTCTACAAGGAGAACGTGCCGAGCCCGAACACGACCAATCCGAACGTCACCGGGCACACGTTCCTGCCGAACCTGAAGGCGTGCACGCAATCCGGCTGCCACACCCCGCGCGAGGCCATCACCGAGGGCGCGAACCCCGTGGCGACCTTCTTGGTCAAGCGGGCGAACGACAAGGTCGACGCCGCGCTGGCCGCCTGCCTGCCGTACGTCACCTCGGGTGATCCGCTGTGGATCAACCGCGACAACCTGACCGGCCCGCAGCTCAACGACTACGACGTCGCGCTGTGGAATTACCGGCTGATCGCTAACAACGACCCCAGCCGCGGCGTCCACAATACTAAGTACGCGGTGGCAGTGCTCGAAACCGCCCTCGGCGTCTTCGAGTCGCTGTCCCAGCCCTAGGCCCTGGCCCATGGGGCCGGGCTCGCCAGAACCCGGCCCCCGGCCACTGCCGGAGATATGGACATGAAACACGGCATGCGCTCCTGGTTGCCCCTGCTGGCCGCCCTGCTGCTGGCTCTGCCCGCCGCCCGCGCCCAGGAAGAGGCCCTGACCCGCAACGTCAGCCTGACGGTCCAAGACGCGACCCTGGGCCACATTGCGAGTCTGCTCAGCGAGCAGGCCGACGTGCCCATCGTCGCCCAGCCCAGCGTGGCCGAGACCCTGGTCAGCATGAACCTCCGCGGCGTCACCCTGCGCACCGCGCTCGAGATGCTCGGCGAGGCCGCCGGAGTCAGCGTCGGCCTCGTCGGCGAGCAGTTCATCCTGCGCAACCGCTTCGAGGCGGTCGCCGGCGGCTTCCGCCCGCTCGGCACCATCGCCCCCAAGCTGCGCCGCGACCACGTCCGCAAGCTCGTCTATCACACCCAGCACCTCCAGCCCACCGACCTCGCGGCCATCTTCGGCCGCGGCGGCGTGCACCGCTCCGGGCCCGGTGGCGGCCTCGAGGCCGCGCCGCCGACCAGCTACTCTTTCGTCCGCGCCCCGCTCTTCGCTCCGGCTGAGCTGTCCGGCGCCGAGCGCGCGCTGGTCGCCCGCATGGAAGCCGAAGAGCACGAGCGCTTCACCCGCCGCTGGGCCGAGCTCGGCGGTGGCGGCGCGGCGCACCCCGGCTGCCGCGGCGCGCTGGCCCTGCCCGAGGGCATCAACGCGGTCATCGGCTACAACCCCGGCGGTGAACTGGTCGTCGTCGGCGAGCCCGACAGCATCGCGCCGATGAACACCCTCATCCGCGAGCTCGACA
>DHNJ01000009.1:5461-11025 GCA_002409445.1 Armatimonadetes bacterium UBA5419
GCCGCGGCCTACACGCGCCTGGCCCAGGGCTGGGAGACGGCGACCTCCGCCTTCGACAACGCCACGATGCGCTACCGCATGGGCACGCCCGCCGAGCTAGCGACGGCGATCACCGCCGCCGGCGGCGCGCCGGTCGCCCTGGCGCCGCTGGAGCTGGCCGCGGCCAAGCCCGCCGTGCTCGCCCTGACCCGGCTCATCACGCCGGAGCTGCGCGAGCTCGAAGGCTGCGCGACGACCCCGTTGATCGCCTCGCAGGTCGCCTCGGCCCTCGTCGCCACCGACCTCAAAATCGCCGCCTGGCCCGTGGCCGCGAACCCGGCCCAGGGCTACCGCGTGCAGCTCGAGCCGGTCTTCGGCGACGCGCTGCTCGGCCTGCGCGACTCGTCGGCCGGCCTGATCGCCAAGTCCAGCGCCCTGCCCTGCACCGCGACCACGCTGACCGTCGGCCCTGGCCGCGCGGTCGCGCTCGCGGGCATCGCGCCGAGCGCCGGCACGAACCAGACCGAGGCCTGCGGCCTGCTGGCCAGCCTGCCGCTGTCGGGCGACTTCTACCGCGGCCCGGGTGAGCCCGCCGCCGACCAGGTCGTCGTCCTGACCCTGCAGATCGTGCCCGCCACGCCGTAAGCGTCTCGCGCTATACTGGGCGCCATGGCCAACCTAGCCAGCGTCGAAGCCGTCCAACTTGCCAGCGCCGATGGCCTGGCCGCGATAACCCTGCGCTCGCCCCGCGCGCGCTTTGAGGCGACCGCCGCGCCGAGCCAGGGCGGCGTGCTCAGCAGCCTGCGCCTGGCCGGCGTGGGTGAGTTGCTGCACCTCGCCAACCACTTCGGCGAGCCCGGGCCAGACGACTGGACCGGGCAGGCGCCGCTGCTCTGGCCCTCGGTCGGCCGCACCTACCCGAAGGCGCCCGGCCCGGACGACGCACCGGGCAGCCTGGCCTACGGCTGGTCCGACGGGCAGCGCGAATGGCCCCTGCCGATGCACGGCTTCGCCCGCCACCTGCCCTGGACCGAGTACGCCCACGGCGCCGACGCTGAGGCCGCCTGGGTCACCCTCGAGCTGGCCGCGAGCGACGCCTCGCGCGTCTTCTACCCCGCCGACTTCACCCTCCACAGCACCTGGCGCCTCGATGACCAGGGCGTCGAGCAGCGGGTCACGGTGCGGGGCGAGGACGAGTTGCGGTTCGCCATAGGCAACCACATCACCCTCCGCCTGGCCGACGACGACGACTTCAACACGGCCACCCTGGCGACCAACGCTGTCGGCCGCCTGCCGATCCTCGGCCACGGCCTGATCGGCGACGAGCCGATCCTCGACGACGTCGCCGGGCCGAACCCGATCACCACACGGTGGGTCCGCGACGGCGCGCTGGCCACGGGGCCGGACGGCTGGGTCGAGCTGCGCACCCGCGACTACGCCGCCCGCCTGCGCCACTGGGCGGAGCAGGGCGCTGAGCTGACCCGCCCCGAGGACTGGACCTTCGTCCTCCACGCCCGCCCCCACAAGCTGTTCTACTGCCCGGAACCGTGGCTCGGCCGGCCCAACGCCCTGACCACCGGCCACTCGGTCATCACACTGCCCGCCGGCCAGACCTTCGAATGGCGTTGGCGCGCCGACATCGAGAGCTGACCGATGGCCCGTCGCGAAGCCAAAGCCCGCCGTGCCGAACGCGCGCTCGCCGTCCTGACCGAACTCGGCGAGCATTACCCGCTGCGCTGCGGTCTGACCCACGCCGACCCGCTGCAGTTGCTGGTCGCCACCATTCTCTCCGCCCAGGCCACCGACGAATCGGTCAACCGCTGCACCCCGGCCCTCTTCGCCCGCTACCCCGACGCCGAGGCGTATGCGGACGCGCAGCCCGAGGAGCTGCAGGGCTACATCAACAGCATCGGCCTCTTTCGCAACAAGGCCAAGCACATCCGCGGCGCCGCGGCGCTGCTGGTCAGCGACTACGGCGGCGAGGTGCCGGCGACGATGGACGACCTGCTGCGGCTGCCCGGTGTGGCGCGTAAGACGGCCAACGTCGTGCTCGGCACCGCCTTCGGTCTGGCCGAGGGCGTGGTCGTCGACACGCACGTCCTGCGGGTCAGCTACCGGCTCGGCTTCACCACCGAGACCAACCCGGTCAAGATCGAGCGCGACTTGATGGCCCTCTGGCCGCGCGACTGGTGGATCGGCGGCAGCCACGCGCTCATTTGGCACGGCCGCAAGCTCTGCGTCGCGCGTAAGCCGAAATGCGCAATCTGCCCGGTGCTGGCGCTGTGCCCGCGAATCGGGGTTGAGGACTAGCGCCCCGGGGCGCGTCAGTTACGATAGGCGGTGCCGTGCGCGCCGCGGCCAGGGATGACCGAGCACCATGAGACCGATACACCCGCTGCGCCTCCTGCTGGGCGCTCTGCTCCTCACCGTGACGACCAGCTGCCTGCAGGCCCAAGCCCCGCCCGCCGCGCCGATCCAGGTTGACCCGCCGGCGCCGGCCAACACCGCCTGGCGGTTCCAGACCCGACCGGGCGAGTTCCGCGGATCCTGGGTCCACTGGGAGGACTACGTCTCGCCCGCAGCCATCGAGGCGACCGTCGCCAAGGCCAAGCGCGCCGGCCTCAACGTGCTCCTGCCCCTAGCCAACTACCCCCACCAGGCGATGTGGCGCAGCGCGATGCTGCCGACCAACCCGAACGTGCCCGAGGGTTTCGACCCGCTGCGCGCCCTGGTCGTCGCCGCCCACGACGCGGGCCTGCAAGTCCACCCGTACCTGGTCACCCTCCACGGCGGGCTGAACAAGCACCCCGGCCTGGACCCCGAGTGGTTCGTCGTCGACCGCCAAGGTCGGCGCGTCGACAACTGGCTCAACCCCGCCCATCCCGGCGTGCGCGAGTTCTGGACCAAGATCTTTCTCGAAGTCGTGCAGACCGGCGTCGACGGCATCAGCTACGACTACATCCGCCACGAGTACAACTCGGACTACGACTACAGTGACTTCACCCGCCGCCGGTTCATGGAGGAGCAGGGCTACGACCCGCTCGTCGGCCGCGACACCGGCGGCACGACCAGCGGCATGCGCCTGCTGCGCAACGCCTGGCACCAGGGCGCGGGCGCCGCGGCGCTGACCGAGACGCGCACCTTCCTCGACCTCGCCGGCTACCACCCGACGCCGGTCGAGGCGGCCAACCTGAGCCAGCTGTCGCGCCGCACGGTACTCGTCGCGGGCAACCTCTACGCCGACCACCTGAGCGCGGCCGTGGCCAACGAGCTGGCGCGGTTCGTCCGCTCCGGCGGCGCGCTGGTCATCCTCGATGGTCCGTCGGCCGCGCGGCTCAGCCCGCAGTTCGCCGAGGCCGTCGGCCTCAGCGGCGCCTCCACCGGCGCCGCCGGCCCGATCAGCGTGATCCCCGGCGACCCGGCCGACGAGCTATGGGCCGAGCTGCCCGCGAGCCTCGAGGTCGCCGAGGGCACCTGCTACCCCGCCGCCGAGCTGGCCGGCGCGACCGCCCTGGCCCAGATGGCCGACGGCCGGCCGGCGGTCGCCTGGCAGACCTACGGGCTCGGCACCGTCGTGACCATCAACTACCGCATCTACGCCGGCGCGACCGGCCGCGACCGCGGGCAGCAGCAGCTGCTGGCCAACATCGTCGACTGGCTGACCGAGCGGCACGAGCTGGTCAACACGGCCAAGGCGACCGTCCGCCCCGAGGTGCCGATGACCTGGAGCGAGTGGCGGACGGCGCAGGTGACCGAGATGGTTCGCCAGATCAGCACGGCGGTGCGCGCGGCGCGGCCCGAGATCATCGTCTCGGCCGCCGGCGGCACCCGCCGCAGCGACGTCACCGGCCTCCACCGCGATGGCCTGGACTGGCTGCGCAAGGGCTACGTCGACTTCCTCTGCGCCATGGCCTACCAGCGCGAGCTGCCGGCCTTCCAGAAGCGGCTGACCGAGGAGCTAGCGCCGTTGGCCGGTACCGGGCTGGACGACCGGCTGTACGCCGGCGTGGCGTCGTTCTGGCTGGAGGCGCGGCCGCAGCAGGTCGTCGCACAGGTCGAGGCGGCGCGCGCGGCGGGGCTGCGGGGCGTCTGCTTCTTCGCCTTCGAGAACATCAACCAGGCGGCCATCGACGGCCTGCGCGCCGGGCCGTTCGCCCAGGACGCGCCGGTGCCGTTCACGATGGTCCCGCCCGCGGGGGCGCTCCCGGGGCGCTAGCGCCCGGCCAGCGCGTAGCCGGCGAGCCGCTTGAGCGTCCGCTCAGGCGCCCGCGCGGCCGTCGCGATCAGGCCCAGCCGCGACTCGTAGCCGATCAGACCATCCGCCTGCGACGGCTTGTATATGTCGCGCCGCGCGCCGCCCGGGCCAATCGCCGCGACGCTCTCCATATCGCTGACCACCAGCCACCCTGTCGCCAGCCAGCCGGCTTGCAGGTGGTTGTGACAGTCGTCGCGGAGGACCGTCTCGCCGCTCTTGGTGTCGACCAGGGCGATGGACAGCATCGCGCTCTCGCTCAATGAGCCGTTGATCGCCACCAAGCTGCCGTCCTGGTTGACCTCCAGGCGGCAGGGGAAGTCCCGCTCGACCTGCTTCAGGCCGGTCGGCAGCGAGCGAACCTTCTTGGTCGCCGGGTCGAGCAGGCGCAAGACCAGCCCACCACCCCGCCCCTCGGTCAGCGCCGCCAGCACACGCCCGTCGCCCGACCAGGCCATCGCCAGCGGCACGACGCGGTCGATGCCGCCGCGGCGCCGGCCCTGCAGGTCGACGACGCGGACGTTGATCTTGTCGATCCGCCCGCCACGGAAGGTCAGTTCGAGGTACGCCACGTGCTGGCCGTCGCGCGCCACGCCGTCCTGGATCGCCACGGGGTACGGGTCCAGCGGCGCCTCACCCGCGGGCACCAGCCGGCGCGCCTTCTCGTCGGGGCGGCTGAGGTAGATGCCGTGCTCGGTCATCACCAGCGCGCCGGGTCCTTGCGCCTCCCAGGCCGACAGCAGCGACATGCGCGCGCCACGCACGGTCAGCTCGGTCGGCTGGCCGCCATCGGCGTCGAGCACGTAGCTGCGCGGCACCTGCGGAGCGCTGACGCTGCCCAGCTCGGGCGCGGACGGCAGGCGCCAGACACCCAGGCGGTTGCCCTGGCGCGACCAGCTCGGGTACATCCAGGACGAGCCGTCGCTCGGCGGCGCCAAGCGCTCGGTCGTCGCGCCGGTGCGCTCGGCCACGTAGATGCCGAACGGCACCGCGCCGCTGTCCCACGGGCTCGTGGAGGCGGCGAAGGTCAGGCGGTCGCCACCCGGCGCCCACTCGGTCAGCGGCAGCGGGTAGCCCTGGTAGACGCGGTGCAGCCCACCGTTGGCCGCGTCGAGCGACCAGAGCGACTGGCGGTCGTCGGCCTGGTCGCTATCGAGCAGGGACCAGAGCAGCAGGTGCCGGCCGCTGTCGTCGAGGGCGATCGGCGCGAAGACCTGCGGCTGCTGGGCGACGGTGGGGCCAGTTCCCGTGTCGCTAAGCTTGGCCTCGCGATGCAGCGGGACAAGCACCAGCGTCGCGGCCATGGCCAGGATGCCGGCGGTGACCAGCCACG
>DHNJ01000009.1:11163-12671 GCA_002409445.1 Armatimonadetes bacterium UBA5419
CGGCGTGCCGCGCCGCGCGGGACGGACCAGGGGCGCGACCACGGCCAGCGCCGCGAGCGTGAAGACGGTCGTGGCGCGCGGGCCCGCCTGGCTCCAGAGGCCGCCGGTCAGCCAGACTTGCGTCACGAGTGCGGCGAGGCGCACGGCTCGGCCCGGCGCGCGGCCAACGCCGCGCAGCATCAGCCACAGCGCGAAGCCCACAACTAGCGCGCCGCTGTACCAGGCGTAGGTCTGCAGCGTCAGGGGCGCCATTATGCCAAGCAGCAGCATTCCCACGAACAAGATGATTTCGGCTCGGTACATGGCTGACACCTCCGCGACGTTCTAGATCAAG
This sequence comes from Armatimonadetes bacterium UBA5419, assembly GCA_002409445.1. Lineage (GTDB taxonomy): Bacteria > Armatimonadota > UBA10988 > UBA10988 > UBA10988 > UBA10988. The sequence continues at coordinate 11,498 of DHNJ01000009.1, forward strand.
TATGCGCCCGCACGCCCCCGACCGCTAGTTACCAGTCGTCGGCGTCGTCGTATGGTTCGCTCGGCTCCGGCTCCGTCGGCGCGGGCTCGGGCTCGGCCGCGGGCTCCGGCGCCGGCTCGTAGTACTCGGACGGCGCGCTGGCCGGCTCGATGTCCACCGAGTCGAGGTAGCGCAGCGCGGCGACCAGCATCGGCCGCGGGCCCGAGATGTGCAGGAAGCCCATCTCCGCGTCCTGGCGGCTGTCGATGCCCGGGAAGATGGCCTTCAACCGCGTCTCCGCGTCATCCAGCGTGAGGTAGCGGGTGTAGTGCCGCGTGCTCTGCCAGTCGGGCGTCGGCAGCTGCGGCGCGGCGCCGGCCGGCTTCGGCTGCAGGCCCGCGACCCAGCGCCGCGCGCGGCCGACATGCCGCAGCGTACCGCGGATGGGCAGCGGGCCGGTCGGGTCGAGGCTGTCGAGCGCGCGCGAGGCCGAGACCTCGGGGAACTCATTGGCCAGCAGCGGCACGATCTCCGCGACCGTCCAGCCCGCTGGCAGCCGCACCAGCTCCTCAACCGCGCGGTCGCCCAGCTCGTACTCCGGGCCGATCAACACGATGTCGCCCGGCAGCAGCGTCCAGTTCAACTCGAACGCCTCGGCCAGACTGTCCAGCGCCTGCTCCAGCGTCACGTCGCGCAGGATCAGGCTGTAGGTGCCCTCGACATCGGGCGACAGCAGGATGCTGGCCCGACTCTGGGCGATCAACGATTCCAGGATGACCCGCAGGTCCGTGCTGACGAACTGCGCGGAGACCCGCTCCTGGCCAAACGCGGCGTCAGCCGCGCGCGGCGGCATCATGCCGCCCGGCCCGCCCATGCCCATGCGCCCAGGCCCACGCCCACCGCCCGGCCCCATGCCCATGCCGGCACCCGGCCCCATGCCCATGCCCGGCCCCATGCCGGCACCGGGCCCCATGCCCATACCCGGTCCGCGGCGGCCGGGGCCCGGGCCTTCGGCCGGCGGGAACTCGCCGCCCGCGCCCTGGGCGATGACACTGACCACCGGGCGCTGCGGGTCGGCCCGCAGGCGCAGCTCGGCGGGGGGGGGGGGGGGGGGGGGGGCGGGCCACTCCCCCCCCCCCCCCCCCCGGGCCGGGGCGGGTCCCCCCCCCCCTCCGCCCTCCCCCCCCCCCCCCCC
>DHNJ01000009.1:12783-12979 GCA_002409445.1 Armatimonadetes bacterium UBA5419
CAGCTCGGCGGGGTCGGAAAGGCGAATGAGGACGACCAGCTCGCCCTTGCCCGGCTGCAGCAGCAGCTCGGCGAGCGGGCGCTGGCCGATGTTGGCCGGCGAGCTGAGGCCGCGGCCGACGACCGTCGCCGGCAGCACCAGGCGGTACTCGCCTGGCTGGCCCGGCTCGAGGCGGGCGCCGCGCGGCGCACTGAGC
>DHNJ01000015.1:0-2745 GCA_002409445.1 Armatimonadetes bacterium UBA5419
CTCGCCGCGCAACGCTGCGACGTGCAGCTGAGCGGCGTCCGCGGCTGGTCCGCCGCCTGGGCCGCGGACCACCTGGTCACCAGCAGCGCGTCGGTCGCACAGAGCCAAGTCATCGAGGCGCTCAGCGCCGCGCGGCGGCATCAAGTGACCGGCGACAAGTAGTCGCCGGCCCGTTGAAGACACGGCCGCGCCGCTGGGTTGTACACTGCACTGTGGAGAACGGTGTGCGAGGCGGGCGGTGGTGGCTGGCTGTGGCCGCGCTGGTGCTCGTCGCCGGCTGCCTAGCCACGCCTGCCGCCGCCCAGGAGCGCCCCCAACTCGGCCCGCCCGCGCCCGGCAGCGTCACTACCCCGTCGCCGGACCCCAACGCACCTGCTGAACCCACCGAGCCGGCGGAACCCGAGCCAGAGCCGGAGCCAGAGCCGCTACCCGAGCCGGAGCCCGAGCCCACGCCGGCCGAGCCGCCGATCGTCGCGCCGACGCCGGCCAGCGGCCAGCTCAGCGCCGGGCAGCTGCGCCTGCGCGCCCAGCAACTGGACGCCGACCACGCCACCGGCGAGGTCGAGGCGCGCGGCAACGTCGAGCTGACCTACAACGAGCTGACGCTGAACGCCGACCGCCTGCGCGCCAACCTCAAGGACCGCACCGTCAGCCTCGACGGCTTGGCCGACCTGGGCAGCACGACCGGCGTGACGATGAACGCCGAAGGCCTCAGCGGCACGCTGGGCGACCGCCAGTTCAAGACCGGCCGCTTCTCGATGATCGTGCCCGCCGCGGTCGCCGGCTACGGCATCGCCGAGCCGATCCGCATCGACGGCGCGTCGGCCGAGGCGCACCCCGACGTCTGGTACCTGGGCCGCGAGATCATCGCCAGCGGCTGCCCACCGAACGACCGCAAGTACTACCTCCGCGCCCGCGAGATCGAGCTCTACCCCAACCGCAGCCTGACCCTGCGCGGGGCGCGCGCCGTGCTCTTCGGCGTGCCGATCTTCGGCATCGGCAAGCTGACCATCCCGCTCCGCCCGTACCGGCGCATGGAGCACCTGCCCGACTTCGGCCGCGACGACATCTACGGCTTCTGGGGCCGCTACCGTTACGCCTACGACCTGGCCGAAAGCCAGGACGGCGACCTGATGGCCATGCTGACCGAGAAGCGCGGCATGATCTTCGGCCTGACCCACAACTACGGGTTCGGCAGCAACAACTGGAAGGGCGGCGGGCGCGTCGAGGCCAACTACGGCACCAAGGCCGGCGAACTGACCCTCCGTGGCGACCTGAACCAGGGGCTCGGCCAGCAGCTGCGGCTGATCGCCAACGTCAACCACAGCCGGCACAGCGGCTTCTCGACCGCCAGCGAGCAGAGCAACCTGACCGCCGCGCTGAACCACACCACGCCGCACACGACCACCGGCCTGAACTACAGCCACACCGACGGCTGGAGCGGCGACTACCACAGCTGGTACCAGCGCGCCTCGCTCCAGCAGACCGCGCGCGTGGGCAGCTTGTTCAGCGCCGACCTGTCCACCGACTACAACCGCCGCGGCTACACCGGCCAGCAGCTGGGTGAGGAGATCGACACCCGCTTCCGGCTCGGCGGGCAGTGGCGGCTGTTCGATTGGGAGCTGCTCGACCAACGCCACTTCGACCTGGTCGAGCCGGACAGCGGCTACACGCGCAACTCGGAGATCGTCCCACAGCTAACGCTGACCACGGACAGCCGCCGCCTGCGGCCGATCGGCTGGTGGCCGGCGCCCGAAGCCTTCGATGTGCGCTTCGTGACCAGCGTCGGCCAGTACCGCGAGGCGCCGCTAGCGACCTATGGCAGCCCCACCCCCGACACCCAGCCCGACCCGGTGACCACGCTGCGCGTCAACTTCGACCTCAACGGCCAGCTCAGCCCGATCAAGCTGGGCAGCCGCGCGCGCTTCAGCGCCGACGCCCGCTACAGCCAGAGCTTCTTCGACCACCCCAACCCCTCGGCGAAGTACATCATGGGCTTCAGCCCGAGCTTCTTCTTCCAGCCGCTGCCCCACACCCGCCTCGACCTGCGCTACCGCTGGCAGGAGGTCGCCGGCTACTCGCCGCTGCCGCGCTTCGACTTCGCCCAGGAGATCAACGACGTCGACGTCAGCTTCTCCTGGTTCCTGCCCGACGCCGTCCGCCCCCGTACCGGCCGCCTGGCCCTGCGGCTCGACGGCGGCTACGACCTGCTCTACGGCCGCTGGCGCGACATCAGCCTCGGCCTGCGCGCCGCGCCGTTCGACGAGCTGTTCATCGACCTCTCCAGCAGCTACATCCTCGACGCCGGCGGCTGGGGCAAGACCGGCCTGCGCGGGGTCCGAGCCCAACTGACCTACGACGGCGGCCGCCGCTACCGCCACGAACTCGGCTTCAACTGGGACGCCCAGTCCGGGCTCATCGGCCCGATCAACAGCCTGCTGCGCCTCGAACTGCTGCCCCGCGTCAGCCTGCAGAACGCCCTGACCTACGACGGCTACCAGAAGAAGATCAGCTACAACGACACGATGCTGGTCTACGACATGGGCTGCGTCAGCCTCTCGGGCAGCTACCGCCAACAAACCAACGAATGGCGCCTCGACCTCAACCTCGCCGCCTTCCAAGGCCTCGGCAACTTGTTCGGCACCGGCCGCTACGGCCAAACCTTCTCCACCAGCATGGGCGTCATGTACTAGCGGCGGGGGTAGTGAGCCGCCGCCCAGATCCCCCATGTGGCGTGGGCTGATA
>DHNJ01000015.1:2921-4235 GCA_002409445.1 Armatimonadetes bacterium UBA5419
AGCGGAGGCCGAAGCAAGATTGACCTAGAGGCAGGCTCCGTCACGCCGAGCGCGGATCGCGGCTGTAGGCCAAATGCCGGCCATCCGCCGGCAATACGCCGCGCACCGCCGCCCCAATGCCACGTGGCGCGGGCTGCCAGCCCGCGACCTTAGCTTCGGCCTCCGCGCAGCGGAGGCCGAAGCAGGACTTAGCGCAGCCAGCGCCCTCACTCTGCCGCCGCCGCCGCCGCACCCTCCTCGTCGGCACCCAGCACCTCCTCCGCCAACCACAGGGTGTCGATCCCAACAGCGTGATAAGACAGCAACTCGCCGCTCTGCTCATCAACCGAAGCATCGACCAGGATCGTCGTCGGGGCCCCCTCCAGTCCGTCGAAGTAGACGGGTACCGCCTCCGCCCGCAGCTCCACCTCCCACGCGATGATCGCCTTTTCGGCGCCGTCGTCGTGGATGAGTTGTATGCCCCGCTGGACCCGCAGCAGACGCGCCTTGGACACGCCCCGGTAGTTAGAACGGGCGCCCGCGCCGTACTCCGCCAACACCCGATCGACGGCCGCCTCCGCCGAGATGCGCGCGGTCGGTAGCCGTGTGTCATCGGCCAACCAGGGCGCCGCGGCCACGCTCGTCAGGGCGCCCGTGTGCCCATCGAGACCGACACTACAGTAGGCCGGCGTGGCGACCCCATTCGGCAGCACCTGCTCGCGCAGAACGTGCCACTCTGCCTTGTCGCGCACGCTTGAGATGAAGTCCAGGCGCGACCGCGCCAGCGGCACCCCCACGAGTGCAAACCACTCATCCGCCACACGGGCCGCCGTCGTCGCGTCTTCGGTAGCGATGTCGCCCGCCAGGCGCGGCACGGCACCCATATACGCGGTCAGCAGCCCAGAACTAAGCTCAATCCGCGATCGCACGCGCACCGCGTCCCATGTGAAGGCCACCCCGACGGTGTCGAACGAGTACGCGGGCGGCCAGCCGCTCATCGCCCGCGTACCCAACTGGACCTCGGTCGCCGGTATGCCGCGCCCGCGCAGCACCGCCTCGACCGCCTCCGGCGACGCCTCGATCCTCACGGGCGGCACTGGGATCCGCACCTCGCCGGGCGCCCCTGGTTGCGCGCCCATGGCCACGGCCACGAGCACAACCACGACCACCCCCACCACCCGCGGCCACCGCCACCGGCCTGCGCCCCGGCCCATGCCTCACCGCCTCTCCTATCAAGGGTTGTGGCAGGTCCACCCGCGTATGTCAAGGAACGAGGGACCACCGGCGGTGCGCTCTGCCGCCCATGTGGCGCGGGCTGACAGCCCGCGACCTTAG
>DHNJ01000015.1:4382-18855 GCA_002409445.1 Armatimonadetes bacterium UBA5419
TAGACTCGGCCGCAGCACAGCGGACTCCGCAGGATAGAGCTACCGGCGAAGCTGCGGACAGGAGTGTCCGCGGGCCCGGTCAGGCCGCCGGTCCCTACGCCGCCCCTCCCGCTTGACACCCCCACCGCCGCCCGCATACCGTTGCTCCAGGGGACCCACCATGCACCGCCTGCTCCTCGTCGCGCTCGTCGCCGTTGTCGCCGGCTCCGCCGCCGGGCTCGAGCCCGGCATCTACATCCACGAGTTTGCCAACGGCCAGACCCGGCGGCTCAGCGGCGGGGCGAACCCGACGTGGTTCTCCGATGGTCAGCAGCTGCTCTTCACCGCCGCCCAGCCGGTGCACCACTGGCAGCCGAACCGCGGCGCGCTCTACACCATCCGCCTCGACGGCACCCACAAGACCCGCCTGGACACCGCCGGACCGCGCATGGACTACGCCGCGGCGCGGGTCAGCGCGGACGCCCGGTACATCGCCGCCTTCGGCACCGTGCCGCAGCCGCCGCCCCGCGACCCGGAGGTGATCGAGCAGGAGACGCTGCTCGTCTTCGACCGCCAGGGCCGGCTGGTGCGCGGGCCGTTCGCCGTCCGCGGGCTGCGCACGCGCTACGCCGAGCCCGCCTGGAACCAGGTCTCCTGGAGCCGCACCGGCGCGACCATCCCCGTCGGCAGCGTCGACCACGGGCCCTACCTGCTCGACGTCGCGACGGGCGCCAAGCGCGAGCTGTACGTGCCCACGCCGCTGCGCACCGAGCCGGCCTTCGTCTGGTCGCGCGACGGGTCGCTGCTGGGCTACGGCCGCGGCCCCGTGCTCTTCTACCGGCCCGGCGCCTCGCTCGAGCCCATCACCACGACCCGCTTAACCCTCTTCGGACCCGCCCCGGAGGCCGACAGCCTGATCATCGGCGACCCCTTCACCCGCTTCAGCCACGCGCAGCCCGCCACCACGCGCCACGTGCGGCATGACGGCGACCGGCCGGGCTCGTTGCTGTTCGCCAGCTGGCCGCGCGCGGACCTGTTCTTTGCCAGCTGGGACGAGGAGATGCACACCTGGCTGGTCCACCGCACCGATGGCGAGGCGCTGCACACCGACATCGCCCTGCCCGCGCCGATCCACTGTTGGTCCGGTTTCGACGCCGACGACGGGCGCCTGGCCTACTACGGCGGCACCTACCAACCGCGCGAGACCGCGTTCGGCGTGTTCGTGCTGCGGCCCGGCGAGGAGGGCGAGCATCTGGCCGACCTCGATGCCGCTAGCCTCCGCTTCGCCCTCCCGCCCGCCTTCTCCCCCGACGGCCGCCACCTAGCCTTCTGCGTGCCGCCGGCGTAGCGTCCGAGTCCGTCTCCACCCGCCCCCCACAGGTTGCCAACCTGTGTCCAGAGAACGTCTCGATCGGCATGCGCAGGCGGCTTTTGTCGGGTATACTGGTGATGAGCCGACCGCTGGTTGAGGGTCGGTGGTGGGCGCTGGGTGGCGAACTGTGGACATGCCGATAACGGGGAACATGTTTGCAGGGTAGGCGTCTGTGACTATGAGAGTGGGTGAAGGACGGTGTTCACGGCAGCACAACGAGCTTGGCAGGGGGCCCGAAGCGACGGTTTCGTCGGCTTCTGGGGGCTCCTGCTGCTCCTCGTCCTCGCTCTTAGCGCCTCCGCCATCGAGGAAGACATCTCGGTCCAGGACCAGCCGCTAGCCACCCCTGAGGTTGTGCTGCCGACGTTCCGGCCGACTCTTTCCCTGATCACCAACAAATCGCTCGCCCCCGGCGAGTTTGCGCGCAACTTCTCCTACGACGGCGCTAACCCCCTGTTCAGCACGGGCAACATGAAGCTGCGCTACAGCCAGGGCATGGCCCTCTTTGGCGACAACGCCGGCGCCTCGAAGGCCGCCTGGGAGATCGGCTTCTCGGTCGCCCCGCAGGCCAAGGGCTTCAGCGGTTCGGTCCGCTATAGCCAGACTCCCGACCACGTCGGGTCCGGCGCCGGGCCGTTCGCCGGCGGCGAGATGGGCCTGCGGCGGATGGACCTGCGGCTCGGTTGGCAGGAGAGCGACGCCCGCTCGTTCAGCATCGCCCGCGACCGCGTCAGCACACTGGACGGCGGCAAGGGTTTCGGCCGCGACGCGATCTCCGCGGCCATGGACGGCTTCACCTACACCCGCGAGAACATGTCCTTCGACAAGGAAATGTCCTTCTCCGGCGGCAACAACGCGATGCTACTGGGCGACCAGGGCTACGCGCTCTCTGGGCGCAAGCTGGGCAGTTCGGGCTCGGGCTACACCAACCTCGCCGGGCTGGCCGGGCTGACCGACAACTTCGAGCAGCTGGCCTACGCCAAGGGCAAGTTCGAGGTGCGCCAGTGGGACCGCACCCTGACCCAGGGCGAGGAGAAGCTGCACGACTTCGGGCAGAGCGCGCGCTTCGGCCGCGTCTCCTTCTCGCGCACGGCCAAGAGCATGACCGCCGGCTTCGCCCCGCTCCAGCAGACGGGCTACCAGCATTTCGGCGGCCTGCGCAATGGCCGTCTCGATGAGCTCGCGGCCAACTACCAGGGCACCAACTGGTCCGCCGCCTGGCAGCAGAGCCTGCTCTCGGTCGGTGAGGGTGACGGCCGCTCGATCAACCGCACCTCGACCTACCGGGTCTCCGCGCAGCCGCTGGCCGGCCTCGCGTTGAACGCCTCGCACACGACCTCCGTGGGCGGGACGGCGGCGCAGTTCGCCGCGCCCGACCGCGCCAAGCAGATTACCAAGAGCACCTCGAACCACCTGGACGCGACCTTCGCCACCGGCAAGCACCAGTTCGCCGGCCGCATTGACCTGGGCCAAACCACTGTCGGCGACCGCCGGACGACCAACCAGGACTGGGAGGTCGGCTACCAGCAGGGCGCGCGGACCAAGATCAACCTGCGCGAGATCCGCGGCGACACCATCGTCACCAAGGAAGATGGCACCAAGACCCATGCGCCGACCTGGTTCCAGCGCCTCAGCTTCAACACCGCCTTCGGCCTCTCCTACGTCCGCCAGCTCAACAGCGCGGGCGAGGGCGAGAACCGCACCTCCGGCCGCTACGAGCTCATCCGCCTCGAGCAGAACCCGATCCAGGCGCTGACCGTCCGCGCCGATTACGAGCGCTGGCGCAACGCCTCCTCGGGCGGCTATCAGGTCGGCACGCACAAGGGCATGCTCGATAGCGCGGTGCCCCACGCCGTCGGCTGGACCGTCGCCGCCTCCTACAAGCCGGGCAAGACCACCATCGACGGCCAGTGGAAGCAGTTGGCCTGGCGCCAGGACGGCGAGGCCCGCGGCTTCAAGGCCGGCGACCACAACCTCTCCGAGTGGATTGTCGGCATCTCGCGGACCATCAGCCCCACGTTCAGCGTGCGCGGTGAGTGGAACATGACCACCATCGACGGCGAGCGCGAGCGCGAACGCCGCGAGCTGTTCCTTCAGTACCAGCCCAGCTCCGACCCGCTGGTCCCGCTGGCCGAGGCCGGCGTGCGCGAGGTGCTCGTGGGCAAGCGCAGCACCTTCTCGCCCTTCGCCCGGCTCAAGCTCCAGCCCTACCGCGGGCTCGCCTTCGAGGCCGCGCTGGCCCAGGCCGCGATCGACCAGGCCCAGATGCGCGACGCGCTGACCTTCTCGCGGCAGCAGAAGGCCGCCCTCCGCTTCACCGCGACCCAGACGGTCGGCGGCGACGGCATGGTCAAGGTCGAGTACTCCACCCAGCCCCGTGCCTCGGCCAAGCCCGTCGAGTTGTGGGAGCCGGGCCCGCTCGCCCGCACCACCGCCGTCGAGTTCAGCTCGCCGACCAAGGCCCTGCTGCCCGGCATGCGCCTGACCGGCCGCTGGGAACGCGCGACCGAGCCCGAGGGTGGCAAGTCGGGTCGCTCCGAGCTCAACACCTACCGCGCCGGCCTGGCCTGGAAGAACGGCGGCCACGACCTGACGGTCAACTACTGGCTGCAGACCCGCTCGCTGCCGATGGCTGACTTCCAGAACTCGCGGCTCGACCTGACCTACTCGGCCGACCTCGCCGAAGCGGGCAAGCTCTCGGTCACCGGCTACTGGAACACCGACAGCGCGCAGAACTACAACAAGCGCGACGAGGACCGGCCCGAGAACTGGCGTGTCGGCCTCCTGTATAACGCCGGCTTCTAAGCCCTCCCCCGAACGCGTTATACTGGCCTCCGGAGACCATCGATGACGCGCTGCTGCGTGCTGCTTGCGCTCATGGCCGCCAGTGTGGAGGCCCAACCCATGACCGACTACGCCCGGTACATCTGGTTCGACCAGCCGGCGACCAACTGGGCGAGCGAGGCCCTGCCCGTGGGCAACGGCCACCTGGGCTCGATGATCTTCGGCACGCCCGCGCGCGAGCGCTACCAGCTGAACGAACTCAGCCTCTGGACCGGTGACGACAACCCCTCGGGCGTCTACGAGTCGATGGGCGCCTACCAGAACTTCGGCGACCTCTTCATCGACCAGGACCTGCCCGGCGAGGTGTCCAACTTCCGCCGCCAGCTGGACCTCACCGACGGTCTCCACACCGTGACCTTCACCGCCGGCGGTGTCACCTTCCGCCGCGAGACCTTCGCCAGCCACCCGGCCCGGGTCCTCGTCACCCGCTGGACCGCCGACCAGCCCGGCGCGCTGTCCGGCGCGGTTAGCTTCCAGCCCGCGCACACCGCCGTGCAGAGCGTCTGGGACCAGCGCCAGACCGTCGAGTTCGCGCTGCCCAACGGCCTGCGCGCCGCCGGTTCGCTCGCCCTGCGCGGCGACGGCCGCATCACCACCGACCAGAACGGCGGCCACCGCTTCACCGACTGCACGACGCTGATCGCCGTCGTCGCCCTGGGCACCGACTACGTGCTCGACGCCGGCGCCGGCTGGCGCGGTGCCGACCCGCGGCCGGCCGTCGCCCGCTGGGTCGCGACCGCCGCCGGCCAGCCCTGGGACGCGCTGCTCACCGCCCACCGCGCCGATCTGACCCGCCTGCTCGGCCGCGTCAGCCTGGACCTCGGCCCGACCGCCGCCGACCGCCGCGCGCTGCCGACCCCCGAGCGCCTGGCCCTCGCCGCCGACGACGCCGACCCCGAACTGACCGCCACCCTCTTCGCCCTCGGCCGCTACTTGCTCGTCAGCAGCTCGCGGCCCGGCGGCCTGCCCGCCAACCTCCAGGGCATCTGGAACGACAGCAACACGCCCCCGTGGAGCTCGGACTACCACACCAACATCAACATCCAGATGAACTACTGGCCGGCGGAACCGGCCAACCTCGCCGAGTGCCACCTGCCGCTGATCGACCTGATCGACGCGATGCGCCCCGTGGCCACCGCCGCGACCGCCGCCGAGCCGCAGTTCGAGGGCGCCCGCGGCTGGACCGTGCGGACCTCGCACAACATCTTCGGCGGCCAGGGCTGGAAGTGGAACACGCCCGGCGGCGCCTGGTACGGCCAGCACCTCTGGGAGCACTTCGCCTTCTCCGGCGACCGCGCCTACCTCGCGCGCGTCCTGCCGATCCTCCGCGAGCTGTGCGAGTTCTGGGACGACCGGCTGAAGGAAGACGACCAGGGCCGCCTGGTCGCGCCGATGGGCTGGTCGCCTGAGCATGGGCCCGACGAGGACGGCGTCTCCTACGACCAGCAGATCATCTGGGACCTGTTCACCAACTACGTCACCGCCGCGCAGATCCTCGATGCCGACAGCGCCTACCGCACCCGCATCGCCGGCCTGCGCGACCGGCTGCTCGGCCCGCAGATCGGCTCCTGGGGCCAGCTGCAGGAGTGGGCGGTCGACCGCGACGACCAGAACGACCAGCACCGCCACACCTCGCACCTGTTCGCGCTCTACCCCGGCCACCAGATCAACGTTAGCCAGACGCCCGAGCTGGCCGCCGCCGCGCGCACCTCGCTGCTCGCCCGCGGCCAGAGCGGCGACAGCCGGCGCGAGTGGGCCTGGGTCTGGCGCGCCGCGCTGTGGGCTCGCCTGCGCGAGGGCGACCGCGCCGCCGAGATGATCCGCGGCCTGCTCCAGCACAACACACTGCCCAACCTCTTCGGCAACCACCCGCCGATGCAGCTCGACGGCAGCTTCGGCGTCACCGCGTCGATCTGCGAGATGCTGCTCGGCTCCCACGCCGGTGAGCTCGAACTGCTACCCGCCCTGCCGGCCATCTGGCCGACCGGCTCGGTCAGCGGCCTGCGCGCGCGCGGCGGGTTCACGGTCGACCTGGCCTGGGCCAACGGCGCGCTGACAGGCGCGACCATCCGCTCGACCCGCGGCGGCCCCTGCCGCGTGCGGCTGGGCGAGCGCGTGGCCAGCTTCCAGATGACCGCGGGCCAGGTGCTCAACCTGGACGGCACGCTGGCGCGCCGCTAGGCCTGGCCCAGCACCGCCGCGTACTGCTCCACCTCGGCCGCGCCGTGGGTGGCGAAGTACTCGCCGTCCATGTAGACCGCGAAGGTAGTGATGCTGCGTAGGCCCAGGTCGCGGTAGGCCGCGACGTCGGCCGCCAGCACGCCCTCGGCGACGCGCGGCTTCTGCGCCGGCTTCTGCCAGCCCGAGAAGTAGCTGCTGTCCAGCCAGTACTCGAGCACGTGCGCGCGGCTCGGCTCGAACCAGGTCAGCAGGTCGGTCAGCGTCTGCCAGTAGCGCCGGTTCTCCGCGCAGTCGGCGTCGTTGATCGGGTGTTCGTAGCAGCGGCCGAACGGCGCGTATTCGAGGATTACGCCAGGCGCCGGCCGCGTGTCGCGTGGCACCTCCAGCGTCGAGTGGTAGGCCAGCCAGCCGACCTCCGCCGCCGGGTCGTCCTGGCGCACGGCGGCAGCGATCGCGTTGGTGCTGCGCAGCGACTGGTCGGCGGCGGACAGCTGCGCGCAGTCGGCGCAGTGGCACCAGCCGCCGGTCTCGTCGGCCGGCCAGAAGAAGTGGCGCCGCGTGCTCGGCCGCAGCCGCCGCGCCAGGCTCCGCGCGTTCGCCCCGAGCAGCTCACCGCAGCCCGGCGCGCTGATGCACCAGTTACCCTCCGGCCCGCGCGCCTCGGCGCCCGGCGGCTGGGCGAAGAAGCGCGGGTGGGCGGCGAACAACTCGCGCGGCAGCAGGTCGTGCGGGCAGTGCAGCTCAAACTCGAGCTCGACGCCCGCCGCCGCGCAGCGCTGGGCGAAGGCCGCGTGCCGCGTCTCGCCCAACGCCGCCAGCACGTCGTGCGCCGCGCCGCCGCCCGAGTGCAGGCCGAGGGTCGTCAGGCCTAGCCGCGCGCACCACTCCGGCCAATCCACGCCCACGAGGTCCGGCGGCGTGATCACCACGCCGGTCCGCTGTCGGGTTGCCACCGCCGCTGCCCTCCTAGCGGGCGAGGCGGAAGACCCCGTTGCCCGCGGCCCAGAGGTCCTGGGTAGCGGGATTGTACTTGAGCACGAGCGACTTGCGATAGCCGATGTCGCCGCTGATGTCGGTCCAGGTCTGGCCGCCGTCGGTCGACTCGTAGATCCCGCCGCGCTGCGCGTTCAGGTCCCAGGTCGAGGCCGAGTACCAGAGCCGGTCCGGGTTCGCCGGGTCGGTCGCGACACCGATGATCTGCGTGCCGGTCGCCGCCTGGTCCGTCAGCCGCTCCCAGGTCGCGCCGGCGTCGCGGCTGCGCCAGAGGTCCTTGCCCGGTGCGTAGACCGTGCCGTCCTCGGCGACATGCACGCTGAACAGCCACTGGTCCTGGCTGAAGACCCGCTCCCAGCTCGCGCCCGCGTCGTTCGAGCGCCACAGGCCGCCATTCTCGCCACACGCCGCCCACCAGATCCGGTCGCTGTCGAGCGGGTCGACCTGCAGGCCAAAGAACATGCGCCGCGAGCCCGGTTGCCCGGCCGTGCGCGCCCAGGTCGCCCCGCCGTCGGTCGAGCGGAAGACGCCGCCGCCCTCGTGGCCGTCCGCCGGGTCACCGTCGATACCGAGGTACAGCGTGCGCGGGTTGCGCGGGTCGGCGGCTAGCGTGCGCGGGTAGCCGGTGCCCCACATCGTGTTGGCGCTCGTGCGGTAGTCGGGCAGGCCCGCGCGCACCATCTCGACGCTGTCGCCGCCGTCCGTGCTGCGCAGGACCAGGTTCAGCGGCGCGTCCCACGGGCTGCAGGTCGAGACGATCTGGTCGGCGCCGCCCTCGTTCCAAGCGACGACCTGCCAGTTGTGCCCGCTGTACTCGCGGTTCCAGCGCACCGGCCAGAGGTTGCGCCAGGTCGCGCCGCGGTCCTCGCTAACCAGCGTGCCCTGGTCCATCGCCCCCGCGTAGACCTTATCGCCCAGGAAGTCGAGGTCGAAGACGACCGAGATGTCCGCCCCGCGTGAGGCCTCGGCCCAGGTCCGGCCGCCGTCGTCGCTGCGGGCGTTGCGCCAATTGGCCGCGATCAGCAGCTGCTCCGGCGCGCTCGGGTTCAGCGCCAGGTTGCGCGGCGCGCTCAGCGGCATGCTCTCGGCCGCCTCCTCGGGCAGTGTCGGGTTGCCGACCGGGTCGGTCGCCAGTTGCGAGCTGCGCGTCCAGCTCGCGCCACCGTCGGCCGACCAGGCGAACGTCCCGCCCCAGCCGACCGCGCCGATCAGCGCCAGCTGGTCCGGCTGCGTGGTGTGGACGGCGACCTCGATCGGCTCGGTGCCCTCGGGTAGCGCCGCGCTGATGTCGGCCCAGGTCTCGCCCGAGTCGTCCGAACGCCAGAGGCCCTGCTTGCCGAAGCAGGCGTAGACCACCTGGGGGTCGCTCGGCGCGAAGGTCACGGTCTGCGCGCCGGCGGTCGGCGTCTCGGCCTCGCGCCAGGTCTGGCCGCCATCGCTGGTGACCAGCAGGCCGCGGTCGCTCGGCACGGCGATGACGCGGTTGGAGTCGCCCGGCGAGACCGCGACCGAGAGGATCGCGCCGGCCTGCGCCTGCGCCCCGCCGGTCGCCGCGGCCTGCATGTTGCCGTAGACCCGCGGCTGATGGTCGGCGAAGCTGTGGACCGCCTGCGCGCCGCCGTCGGTCGCGAAGTAGACCCGCGTGAAGCGGATCACCGGCCGCTCGGTCGGCAGCTGGCCGACGGCGGCGAAGTCGAAGCGGTTGACCTTCGACCAGTCGGGCTGGGGCGGCACGGTGGCCACGTCGACGTTCTGCTGCGCCACCCAGTCGGCGTCGACGCCGAAGTCGGCCGTCGTGATGACGTGGTCGCCCCACTCGGTCTGGCCGAACAGGTCGCGGATGTTCGGGCTGCGGTAGCGGTAGCCGTCAGAAGTCTGTAGGGTGAAGAAGGCGCGCTCGGGCAGCCGCCCCTCGCCTGACAGGGTCACGCCGAGGCCGTCAATGTCGGCAGTAGTCACGCCCGCGGGCGGCTCCAGCGACATCCAGAAGCCGCCGTAGATATCGCCCGTCGCCGTGCCAAAGCCGAGCCGCACGGTGCCGTCCGGGTCGGTCGGCCCGCCCAGCTGCCAGGCCACGGTCCAGCTCTCGCCGCCGTCGGCGCTGCGGTAGACGCGCCCGCCCGGGCTCGCCGCCCAGACGACCTGCCCGTCTTGCGGGTCGACCGCCACCGGCCGCACGCTGTAGCCCTTCTCGCCGGTCAGCCGCAACCCGCCGCGCCCGGTCTCGGGCAGCAGCCGCCAGGTCTCCGCCGCGTCATCGCTGCGGCAGAGGCCGTCGGAGGTCGCCGCGTAAACCACGTCGGGTTGCGTCGGCGAGACCGCCAAGCCGAAGACGCCGTAGCCGGCCAGCCCGTTGTTCGCGAACCGCCAGGTCCGCCCGCCGTCGACGCTCTTGTAGGCGCCGGCGACGTCGCCGCCGAGGTAGGCGATGTCCGGGTTGGTCGGGTGCCAGGCGGCCGAATAGAAGAAGCCGCCGCCACCCCAGCCGGCCCAGGTCCACTGGGGCGGCGGATCGGCCACCGGCTGCGCGAGGCATGAGTTGAACGTCAAACCCAAGACCATTAGGGAGGTGACCAGTCGCGTCATGCCGTGTTCTCCGTTATCACCGACAAATCATCTGCAGTATCGGTGATTGCCGCTCGAGTGTCTAGGACGCTTGGCGCGCGGCGATGGTGCCGTCGCGCCGCGCTATCCTCAGCCGGCGACTAACCTGCTATAGTCGGCACATGGCCACTCCCAGCAATCTCCTGATCATCATGGCCGACGACCTAGGTGCCTGGGGCCTCGGGTGTACCGGCACGCCGGAGGTCTCGACGCCGGTGCTCGACGGGCTGGCCGCCGGCGGCCTCCGCTTCGACAACTTCTTCTGCGCCTCGCCCGTTTGCTCGCCCGCGCGCGCCTCGTGGCTGACTGGCCGCTGCCCCTCGGCTCACGGCGTCCACGACTGGCTGCGCCTGGGCAACATCCACGCGGGGCCCGGCGAGACCTGGTCCGGGCCCGACCGGCCGATCGAGTACCTGGCCGGCCAGGCGGGCTTCACCGACCTGCTGGCGGCCGCCGGCTGGCGGGTGGGCATGTGCGGCAAGTGGCACATGGGCGACAGCGCGACACCGCAGAAGGGCCACAGCTGGTGGGTCACCCACAGCCTGGGCGGCGACAACTACTACCGCTGGTCGGGCTTCGACAACTCGCCCCAGCGCATCAACCACGACGAGTACGTCACCGACTACTTCGCCGACCGTGCCATCAGCTTCCTCGGCCAGCACGGCGGCGGCGAGCAGCCCTGGTGCCTGAACCTCCACTTCACTGCGCCGCATACGCCTTGGGGCCGCGCCCACCACCCCGCCGAGTTGTGGGACAAGTACCACGAGATGGAGATCGCCAGCGCGCCGGACGAGCCGCGCCATCCTTGGTACACCGGCGAGTTCGAGGGGCAGCCGGTCAAGGCGCGCTGGGCGGGTTACCTCGCGGCGATCGAGGCCATGGACACCGCCATCGGCCGCGTGCTGGCGCGCCTAGACGAGATGAACCTGCGCGAGGAGACGCTGGTCGTCTTCGTTGGCGACAACGGCATGTGCCTGGGCCACCACGGCATCTGGGGCAAGGGCAACGGCACCTTCCCGCAGAACATGTATGACACCTCGGTCAAGATCCCGTGCATTATGAACTGCCCCGGCGCGGTGCCCGCGGGTGTCGTCGCCGAGGGGCTGTACAGCCAGCTCGACTGGCTGCCGACGGTCGCCGACCTGTACGGCCTGCCGCTGCCCGACAGCCCGCTACCGGGGCGCAGTTTCGCCGGCCTGCTGCGCGGCGAGGCCGATGCCGGCGCGGGCGAGGTGGTCATCGCCGACGAGTACGGGCCGGTGCGCATGATCCGCACCACCGACTGGAAGTACGTCCACCGCTACCCCGACGGCCCGCACGAGCTGTACGACCTGGCCGCCGACCCGGGCGAGCGCACCAACCTCGTCGACACCGCGGCCCACGCACCGCGCGTCGCCGAGATGCGCGCCCAGCTCGCGGCCTGGTGGCAACGCTGGGGCCTGCCGTCCTACGACGGCGCGTCCCTGCCGGTGGATGGTGTGGGCCAGAACGACTGGGCCAGCAAGGGAGTCGAGGCGTTCCAGCAGCGACGGAGGTAGATCGTGGCCATCATGTACCCGCCAGAATTGTCGCCGGTCTTCCGCGCGATCCCCGGCCGGCGGGCGGAAGTCTTCGTCTACGACCGCCTGCGCCAACTGCCCGACGATTACCACATCATCCACAGCGTGCGCTGGGAGGTGGACGCCAGTCACGGCCGCACCGAGCGGGGCGAGGCGGACTTCATCCTCGCCCATCCCCAGCTCGGCTGGCTGGTGATGGAGGTCAAGGGCGGGCTGGTCAAGTACGTGCCGGAGGAGGGCCTCCTTTCCCATAGTCCGAGTGGCACGGTGCGGGACAAAGCCAAGTGCGCCTGGGACCAGTCCGAAAACGCGATGCACACTCTAACCACCGCGCTGCACAGTCGCTCCGGCTGGCGGCATAGCCGCGTCAACCGGACCCACGTGGTCGCCCTGCCGGATACCAAGCTCACGCCCGATGCGGAGCTGCCGTCGATGTTCGAGCGCACGCTGCTGCTCGACGCGCCAACCTGGGATGACCCTCAAGCCTCGATCGAGCGGGCTTTCGCGGCGAGTGCGAGTGAGGAGGACGAACCGCTGGGCGAGGATCGGCTGCAAGTCCTGCTCAAGTACGCCACCGGCCTGCTCGAGACGCAACCCGGCTTCAGTTGGGCCATGCACCTCTGGTACGTGGACCGACTGAGCGAGCAGCAAGTTGCGCTGCTCGACACCCTCTCCGCCTGGCCGCGGGCCAAGATCGCCGGCTGCGCGGGCTCGGGCAAGACCCTTCTCGCCATCCGGAAGGCCAACAGCCTGGCGGCCGAAGGCAAGTCGGTCCTGCTTACCTGCTTCAACAAGCGCCTGGGAGAGCATCTGGCCGAGCACGTCGAACCGGGTGTGACGGCCACCCACCTGCACGGCTATGCCCTCCAACTACTCAAGGCCGCCGGCCTCGAGCCCAACGTGCCCGAGCGGCGCTCCGACGGCGAGAACCGCTACTACCGCCACGTGCTGCCCGCGCTGATGATCGAGGCGATCAAGCGCCTGCCGCTGCGCTTCGACGCGCTCGTCGTGGACGAAGGCCAAGACTTTGGCGTCTACGAGTGGTATGCCATGACCGAGCTGCTGCGCGACTTCAAGCGCAGCCATCTGTACGTCTTCTACGACGGCGACCAGGACCTGTTCACCCCCAACGACAGCGGCCTGAACTCCGTGGCGCGCGAGCTGATCGGCGGTTACCCGCTCCGCCTACGCCACAACTACCGCTCGACGCCGGCCATCCACCGTGTCGCCGCCGCGCTCGGCTCCGAACCGAGCACGGCCGGCAAGTCCGGTCCCAGCGTGCCGGTCATCTACGCCGAGTACGGCGGCCGCAACGAGCTGCACAAGCTCGTCGCCGACACCCTCCACGCCTGGCGGGCCGAGGACGGCCTGCGCTTCGACGAGGTGCTCATCCTCACCGGCCGCAGCCCCGGCCGCGAGGGGCGGCTCGCGCCGGGCACCGAGCTGGCCGGCTACACGCTGACCGATGCCGACGACCCCCGCCCCAGCGAGGTCACCGTCGCGACCATCCAGAGCTACAAGGGCCTCGAGCGCCGCGCGGTGATCCTGGCCTACCTCGACGACTCGGTCAAACCCGACCTGCGCACGGTCCTCCATGTCGGCTGCACCCGCGCCCAAGAGCGGCTGGCCATCTTCTGCGACAAGGCGATGGACGCGGAGATCCGCGGCCTGCTGACCGCGGCCGTGGAGCCGCTCGATTCCGACTCTGCCGGCTAACCCGATCCGCGCTTATACTGCCCCTCGAGGAGCGGTCCATTGGGCGATCGTGTGTTGGTCACGGGTGGGGCGGGTTCGGTCGGGCGGTGGGTGGTGCGGCATCTGGCCGAGCAGGGCCATGAGGTCACCGTCGCTAGCCGCACGGACCACGGCGAAGTCGAGGGCATGACCCAGTTCATGGAGCTGGACACCTCCGACGCCGAGAACTGTCGCCGCGTGGTCGAGGGCCACAACCGCGTCATCCACCTCTCCGCCTTCCCCGCGCCGGGGATGGTCGAGGGCTCGGACATGTTCCGCGTTAACTGCGGCGGCACCTACAACCTGCTCGAGGCCTGCGTCCGCCACGGCGTGAACCACGTCGCGATCGCCAGCAGCATCAACGCCCTGGGCCAGAAGTACGGCACCGCGCCGTTCACCGTCCGCTACTTCCCGATCGACGAGGACCACCCGCAGGTCCTCTCCGATCCTTACAGCTTCTCCAAGCAGGTCACCGAGGAGATCGCCCACAACTTCTGGCTGCAAAGCGGCCTCTCGTCGGTCTGCCTGCGCATCCCCGCGGTCATGGCGCCGAGCGACTGGTCGCGGCAGAGCATGGAGCGCCAGCGCGAGACCTGGGGCCGCGACTTCACCAGCGACTTCTGGGTCATGATCGACTCGCGCGACAGCGCCATCGCCTTCGCCCTGGCCAGTGAGCCGACCTACGAAGGCGCCCACACCTGCTTCGTCAACGACACCGTCAACGTCGCTAACCTCCCCGCCCGCGAGCTCGCCGCCCGCTGGTACCCCTACGTCACCGACTTCCGCGCCCCGCTCGAAGGCGCCGAAGCCATGGTCAGCCCCGCCCGCTTCCAAGCCCTCCTGGGCTGGGAGCCCAAGTACTCCTGGCGCGACCTGGCCGACGGCGGCGAGATGCCCTAGCGGCTACTCGATCACCCCCACCTCCCCCGCACCAACGTCCACCGTCAGCCGCCACATGTCCGCGCCGCGGACGACGACGAGGCGCGCGGTCTCGTCGTCGGGGAGGCAGATGAGGCTGGCCGGTTGGCCGTCGAGCGACACGGTCCAGGCGTACCAGGTCTCGGTGGCTTGGCGGCGGAAGAGGGCGGTCGGCGGGCGGATGTCGGTGCTGGCGCCGAGGCCGAGGCCGAGGATGACCTCGGTCGGCTCGGGCGCGGCGGCGAGGGTGACCATCGTCGCCGGGCCGCCGTCGCCCGGGTCGACGGTC
>DHNJ01000015.1:18977-19288 GCA_002409445.1 Armatimonadetes bacterium UBA5419
CGCCGTCGCCCGGGTCGACGGTCAGGTAGGTCGCGTCCTCGGCCGGGCGGGTCGTCGTCTCGGTCAGCAGGCGATAGCCAGGCCGGTCCGGCGTGGCCCACGGCGCGCCGGGCGGCACATCGAGCCAGCGGCCGCTGAAGTGCGCGGCCAGGTCGAGCGTGCNNCGGCTCGGCGGCGCGGACGTGGTCGACGACCAGCAGCAGCGTCGGGTCGAGCAGCGTCACCGCCCGGCGGAACCGCACGCCCTCGTAGATCGGGCCCGCGTCGCTGATGCTCCAGTCGATGCCGCCGCTGCTACCGAACCCCAGGCT
>DHNJ01000015.1:19430-20020 GCA_002409445.1 Armatimonadetes bacterium UBA5419
CCGCTGCTACCGAACCCCAGGCTCGCGCCGGTCGCCTCGGCCTGGTCGCGTTCGTCGACGACCAGCGTGTTGTGCGCGACGGTGGTCTTGTCCCACGGCCGCAGCGGCGCGCCGTAGGCATGCACGCCACCGTCGGGCATCAGGTCGGCGCGGCGCGCGCGGAGGATGAAGGTGTTCTTGTCGTAGTGGCCGTGCCCGCCGCCGTGCGGCCCGTACTTCAGGCAGAGCCAGGTCGCCTCCCGCTCCGGCCCCGACTGCAGGATGGCGTAGCCGCTGGCCGGGCTGTTGCGGCTGACGGCGGTCGGCGGTGTGTCCGGCGCCGCGGGCAGGTCGGCCACGCCATAGAGGAGCGCCCGCCGCCCGCTGCGCGCCCCCGCGGCCAGCAGCGGCAGGTAGGCCGGGTCGCCCCAGCGCGCGTAGGCCACCTCCCAGACATCGCGGCGGCTGACCAGGTTCTCCGCGGCGCTGTCGTTGAAGTCGGGCAGCCGCAGATCCGGCGTACCGAGGATCAGCGGCGCGTCGAACATCGACTTGAAGCGCGGCGTCCAGAGGTCCTCGCCACAGTGGCCGGCGGCGATGATCAGCGGCAG
>DHNJ01000015.1:20253-21612 GCA_002409445.1 Armatimonadetes bacterium UBA5419
TGCCGCCGCGGTCCGGCGCCACGGCCCGCGCCACCAGCGCCTCATCGCCGACCAGGTAGCCCAGCAGGCCGATCGCGCTGGCGCCCCAGCAGTGGATGTTGTGGACCACGCCGAACGGCGGCAGGATGATCTCCTCGACCGCCGGGCGGAACAGCTTCGTCTCCAGCGCGGTGCGTTCGGCCGCGCTCAGCTCCGCCCAGATCAGGTCGGCGGCCTGCAGCGGCCCGACCAGCCACGACGCCTCCGTCAGCCACTGCGAGGCGACCCGCGCCCCGCGGCCCGGCCGGCCCTGGTTGTCGTGCAGCTCGTAGGTCAGGTAGCGGTCGGCATAGGCCAGCAGGATCTCGCGCGCCCGCTCGAGGTAGCGCCGCTCGCCGGTCACCTGCCAGGCCAGGCCGCAGTTGATCGCCTGCCCCGCGAGCGAGCTGTGCGCGGACATGATCGCGTTGCCGTCGTGGTCGGTGCGCGCGTCGGCGCGGTCGCCGCGCAGCGTGTGCGGGCCGACCGGGCACTCGTGCTCCCACTCCCACGGCCCGATCCGCGCGAGGGTCTTCAGCCGCGCGCCATGCTGCGGGCAGGCGTAGTTGTGGCTCCAGTTGCCCCCGCGCGGCGGCAGCTCGACCGGTTCCGCCAGGTCCCGGTCCAGGCTCTCGACCAACGCCGTCCAGCGCGGCGCCCACTCGGGCTGGGCCATCTTCGCCGCGAAGGCATCGACCCCGGCGGCATCGAACAGCAGCCGCGGATGCTCGGGCAGGTCGAGCGCCAGCACCAGGCTAGCGAGTAGCAGCGGGGTCATTGTCGGCCTCCGAATCTCAGGTGCTGTGCTCGGCGCGGTAGGCGGCCAGCGCGGCGCGCTGCGTCTCGCCCAACTCGGCCAGCGACGCGCGCCAGCCCTCCGCATAGGGGCGTAGGTGCTCGACGACCGTGTGCGCCACGGCCAGGTCGCGGTACCACTTCTTGTCCGCGGGGATCACGTACCACGGCGCGTGCGGCGCGGCGCAGCGGCCGATCGCCTCGGAATAGGCGGCCATGTAGTCGTCCCAGCGGCTGCGCTCCTCCCAATCGCTGGGGTTCAGCTTCCAGGCCTTCTCCGGCTCCTCCTCGCGGGCCAGCAGCCGTTCGCGCTGCTCGTCGGCGGAGATGTGCAGCCAGAACTTGCAGATGATCGTCCGATTGGCCGCCAGCATCGCCTCGAAGTCGTTGATCTGCTCGTAGCGCGCCCGCCAGATCTCCTCGGGCACCAGCTGGTTGACCCGCACCACGCCGACGTCCTCGTACTGCGAGCGGTTGAAGATCGCGACCTCGCCCAGCCGCGGCGCGGCCAGGTGGATACGCCAGAGGAAGTCGTGCTCGCGCTCC
>DHNJ01000015.1:21736-22321 GCA_002409445.1 Armatimonadetes bacterium UBA5419
AGAGGAAGTCGTGCTCGCGCTCCAGGGTCGAGGGCACCTTGAAGCTGACCACCTTCACGCCCAGCGCATCGAGGCCGATGCCCAGCTTGTTGATGCCGCCGTCCTTGCCCGCCGCGTCCTGGCCCTGGAAGATGAGCAGAAGGCTGTGCTGATTGGCGCCGTAGAGCAGCTCCTGCAACTCCTCCAGTTCGGCCCAGAGCGCGCTCGTCTGCTCGCGGGCGACGCCCTTGGTCAGGCCGTCGGGCGGGGTGGTCTTGAAGGTATTGAGGTCGATGGTCTGGGGTTCGGTGATCTCGAAGCTGTGGGTCATGGTCGGCTCCCAGCGACAGTTTCGCCCCGCGCGCCGCGCGCTCCTCCCCGCGGGGCGCTAGAATACGTCCATGGCTAAGCCGCTGGAGGAGATCGTCGCGCAGCTGTCCGACCGCCACGCGGACCAGCGGGTCGGCGCGGTGCAGGCGCTGCGGGCGCGCCGCGACCTGGCCGACGCGCCGCTGCTGATCGGCGCGCTGGGTGACCGTTCGGTGCGCGTGCGCAAGGCCTCGACGCTGGCGCTGCGCAAGCTGGGGCGCGCGGCGGAGGACCTGC
>DHNJ01000011.1 GCA_002409445.1 Armatimonadetes bacterium UBA5419
CGGCGGCCGCCGCCTTCGCCCCGGGCCGCGCGGGCCAGGCGGTCGACCTGCGCACCGCCCTGACCCTGCCCGCCGACGAGGCGCTGGACCTCGCCCCCGGCCTGGTGATCGACTGCCTCGTGCGGCTCGACGAGCTGCCGACCAGCTACGGCTACCTGGTCGTTCGCGAGGGCCAGTACATGCTGCGCATCAACTCGCCCGACGAGGGCGGGCAGTTCGCCTTCTTCGTCAACCTGGGCACCTGGGAGCCGCGGGTCACCTCGCCGGTCCGTGCGGAGGTCGGCGTCTGGTACCGGCTGCGCGCCGGCTGGGACGGGCGGCAGCTGACCCTGGAGATCAACGGCGTGCGGAAGACCACCCAGCGCGCCGGCCTGGCCCAGCCGAGCACCGGCGAGCTGCGGCTCGGCACCGTCGCCGGCGTGCTCGATGACCTGCGCATCACCAACCCGCGCCCGCCGCTCCTGCGCATCGCCGCGCTCCAGCAGGACCGCGCCATCCTCCGCGCCGGCCAGGACGAGCGCCTCTATGCCACGGTGGAGAACATCGGCACCTTCGCCCGCGCCGCGGCCGCCGAACTCGCCGGCGAGCCCGGCTTCACCGTCGCCGAGCCCGCGCGCGTCGAGCTGGGCGATCTCGCGCCGGGCGAGTCGCGGCTGGTCGAGTGGCGCGTACGCAGTGCCGAGGAGGCGACCTACACCGCCGCGGTCGCGCTGATGACCGGCGACGAACCCGTCCGCCGCGTCGGCCGCACCGTCTCGTTCTTCGCCGAGCCGCTCATGCCCCGGCCGCCGCAGGTGGTCCTCGATGAGCCGGCGACGACCTGGTACATCGACAGCCGCGACGGCGACAACAACGCGGATGGGTTGACGCCGGCGACCGCCTGGCGCGACTTCACGCCGGTCAACGACCGCACCCTCGGCCCTGGCGAGCAGGTCCTGCTGCGCCGCGGCAGCGTGTTCACGCAGGAGCTGCGCCTGCGCGCCGACGGCGCCGCCGACCGCTGGGCCCGCCTGGGCACCTACGGCGAGGGCGCGCGGCCGCTGATCCGCCGCGACTGGCGGCTCGACCAGCGCTGCGTGCTGATCAGCAACCCGTCGTACTTGCACATCACCGGCCTGACCGTCGCCTACGCGGGCAAGGGGCTGATCGTCCAAGACCAGGGCCAGGGCCGCCGCGGGCTAGTCATCGAGGACTGCGTCGCCCACCACATCGAGGGCCTCTACCGCACCGGCGCCCACGGCATCCCCGAGTGGGCCGGGCTGGCCGGCGCGCCGGGCGACACCGCCACGTACTCGGCGGGCATCGCCGTGCTCGGCGGGCGGCCGCGCGACGTGCTGGTGCGCGACTGCGAGACCTACCAGTGCTCGTGGGGCTTCTTCGCCATGGGGGAAAACGTCACCGTCGACCGCGTCTTCTGCCACGACAACATCGTCCATAACACCTCGCCACACCCGGCCATGGTCCAGATCTCGCGCAGTTGGCTGACCCGCAGCCTGTTCCACGCCGCCGGCTGGCACGCTTCGGCGGGGACGATGGGCATCATGCTGGTCAACCCCGAAGGCTTCGTCATCCGCGAGAGCACCTTCCGCGCCCAGCCCGACTCCGGCAGCCACGACCAAGGCGGCATCGACTTCGAGAACGAGGGCAACGGCACCCTGATCGAACGCTGCACCTTCGAGCACAACGCCGGCGCGGCGGTCGAGGTGCTCGGCCTGCAGACGCCACAGCCCCGCGCGGTCGAGATCCGCGGCTCGCGGTTCATCCAGAACAACCTGGCCCACAAGCTCGGCCCGTCCGAGATCTACATCTGGGGCCAGTCGCCCAACCCCGAGGTCTGCTGCAGCTACGGCGTGATCGAGGGCAACGGCTACACGCTGAACGACGGTGTCTCGTGGTTCCACAACGACGTGCCCGAACTCGCCGAGTGGATCGAGCGCGACAACACCGGCTATGCCACGCCGGCGGAGCTGCGCGCGGCGATGCCCCTGAACGACCACCCGGTCGCCGAGGCCGGCCCGGCGGTCTGGGGCGACCAGGCAACGATCGCCCTAGCCGGCGCCGCTACCGACACCGACACGCCGGTCGGCGGGCCGCTCGCCCTGCGCTGGGAGGTGATCGAGGGGCCGGGCGAGGCGACCTTCGACCCGCCGAACGCGGCGGCGCCGGCGGTCACCCTTAGCCAGCCGGGCGACTACCTGCTGCGCCTCGTCGCCGACGACGGCGACCTCTGGCACGCCGACACCGTCACCGCCCACCGCCTACCCGCCGGCGCCCAGACCGCGCGCGCCTGGGGTTGGGCGACGAACCTGGACAAGGAGGGCTGGACCGACGCCGACCTCGGCACCACCCTCCAGGTCTTCGACGAGCAAGCCTGGCCGACCCGCGCCGAGCCCATCCGCTACGTCGCCGGCGGCTACTACATCGTCGCCCTCGACGCCAGCACCACCGGCCACCTGCTCTCCCCCGCCGACCTGAACCTGCCCGCGGCCGACGTCGACTCGGTGCGTCTGCGCCTGATGAACAGCACCAACGCCACCACCTTCCGCCTCCGCCTCCTGACCGACCCCGCCGCCGACTGGACCACCGCCCCCACCATCGACATCCCCGTCCCCCCCCACGACACCGCCC
>DHNJ01000092.1 GCA_002409445.1 Armatimonadetes bacterium UBA5419
GCGTCTGGCGCGGGCCGCTGGCCGCGGCGGCGGAGGCTTGGGGCCGGCCGCTTGCGGCGGTCGCCGCGCTGCTGACGGCGCACGAACGCTGCCACGTGGCGCTGGGCGGCTTCGGCCCGCCGGCGGCCGCCGAGCTGGCGGCGCTAGAGGGCGCGCGGCAGCTCTGCGGCTGGACGTGGCTGATGCCGGTCTACGACTGGTTGGCGGCGGGGGGCGACGTGGGGGTGGTCCAAACGTGGCTTGACGGCCCTGGCTAAATCTCTATTTACAGACCGGTAACCGCGCAATACAATGTGGCGACCGTCGCCTGTCGTGCGACCGGTGGAGACACAAGATGCGTAGATTCATCGCCCTGGTAGGTGTGCTCGCGCTCTGTGCGCTGGCTGCCGAGGACGATGCCTTTCTGGCGATCACGATAGACACTAGCGTCACCAAAATGGTGGGCATGCCCGAGATAGAGATGCCGGATCTGGGCGACCTGCCCGAGGGCTTCGAGCTGCCGCCCGAGGCCATGGCCATGTTTGGCGGCGGTGCGCCGACCCACCAGATGGAGGTCAGGCTCTGGTCGCCGGGCGACGCGCCGGCGGGCGCCGAGGCGACGCTGACGCCGCCCGCGGGCTTCCAGGGCGGCGCCGCGCTGCCCCTGGAGATCCAGCGCAGCGGCGAACGCAAGGAGCGGCGCGACCCGAGCGAGCGCGAGCCATTCAACCCCGACGACATGCCCGACATGACGATCAAGCAGTACTGGGGCTCGTCGCGGACGGTGCGTGACGGGCAGCCGCGGATCATCCGCCTGCGCGACGAGGTCGACCTGGACAACTTCGACTGGGACGCCGTCGACGACCACCTGGCGGCGATCGAGGCCGCCCAGGACCGCGCGGATGAGAAGGGTTGGACCAGCGCGACCTGGCCCAACGAGCGCGCCAAGCACCCCCAGCTGACCCTGCAGGACCTGCTGCCGGGCGTCTGGAACCTGGCCACCACCTACACGGGCAATGCCACGCTGCAGGTGCCCAACAACGTCAACATCCTGGGCGCCTTCGAGCTTGCTGGGCTGACCGAGGAGCCGGACTGGAGCCAGTTCCTGGACCTGACCTGGAAGCCGATCCCCGGCCTGCTCGGCTCGCAGGCGACGATGGTCGGCAGCGAGGACGAGAACACGATGGTCATCTGGTCGTCGGTCGAGACCGCCGACTACGACGAGCCGCCGTGGGACTACCTCAGCGCGGCCGCCGTGCGCGCGGCGATCCAGCAGAAGCTGATCGTCCCGCCCGACACGACCACGCTGTACGTGCCGGCGGGCATCTTCGCCGACTCGCAGCACACCTCGCTGATGATGACCGGCTGGGGCCAGGGCGCGGCCAACGACGAGGGCGACACGAAGGTGCGCCTGCAGCTCAAGACCGAGTTGATGACCTCGTTCCTCGACCCCGACCAGTTCTAGGTCGAACCACCACTCCTGAACCTGTCCCGCCCGGCCCGCCGCCCGACCCTCGAGGCGGCGGGCCGGCGCGGTTCGGCTCCCCGGCGTGCAAGCGATATCCGCACTACGATGGCACTGGGCGCGCGCGTGAATCACCACGCCGCCACCGGCCGGTGGCCCCGCCCGCTGGAGATCGGACCATGAGTCGCCACGTCATCGCTCTCGCGTTTTGCCTGCTGCCCGTGCTGGCCAGCGCCCAAACCGACCAACTGCGCTTCCAGGTCGAGACCTACGCCAACCGCTACCTCGACTGGGTCGATGCCGACTCGGACTGGGGCGACTGGGAGCGCTCGACCGACCTCTCGGTCTACCTGCGGACCGTTGACCCGCTCCCCGACGACGCCGTGGCCTACCTGAGCGTCCCCGCTCAGCTCGGCCTGGGTCGGCGCCTGACGCTGACCGGCCTGCCGCCGGGCGATGAGGGCGCGCTCCAGGACGAGCTGGACGCGATGGGCGAGGACGACCCCGAGGTGCAGACCGAGGGCGACGCCGGCGACCCGGGCCTGGACGTCCCCGACGACGACTACCTGACGACCGTCCACTACGGCGACGACCGCCCGCCGGTGGTCCTCCAGGGATCCACGTGGCAATCGTCGGAGTTGGTCGACGACCCTTTGGTGCGGGCCAAGTTCCAGCAACAGGAGTCGATCACCGAGGCCGCGGGCAACGTCTATTGGTGGCCCGACAACGAGGTTGGCCAGGCGGCGACGCTGGAGCCGGGCCAGGACCTGGGCGGCACGTATCTGCTGACCGCCGACTTCACCGGCCCCGCGCGCGTGGCGGTGCCGGCGGGGGTGCGCGCGCTCGAGGCCTTCGAATGGCTCGGGCCCGACCTGGACACGCCGTTCGACTGGGGCCAGCCGATCACCCTGCGCTGGCGCACGCCGGCGGGCGCGCGGGCGGTCTCGATCATCGTCCAGGGCCAAACCGGCGATGGCAACAACATCATCTGGACCTCCGCCCAGCACGCGCCAGTTGCCCTGAACGCCTTGGACCTGACCGGTGACGAAGCCGACCAACTCGTCGCCGCCGGCTGGCTGCTAGCCCCCGACGCCGACGCGGTAACCATTCCCGCCGGCCTCTTCGTCGACTGCCCGACGATCTCCATCAACCTGACGGCCTGGGGCGGCGGCGCGACCAACAGCTATTCGAACCCCCAGCTGTCCATCCAAACCCGCAGCTACCTCGGCGTGCACGTCATGGACCAGCCGGTGGGGTAGTGGGCGGGGCCCAAGAAGGAGCGCCGGCCCCACGTAGCGCCGGCGCCCTCGC
>DHNJ01000143.1:0-780 GCA_002409445.1 Armatimonadetes bacterium UBA5419
GATCACGCTGCTGCTGGTGGCGATCATGGTCATCGCCAACGTCACCGAGCAGGTGCCCATCGCCGGCCGCGCGCGCGCCGGCTGGCCGCTGCTGCTCTCGGTCGTCACGGGCCTGGGCCTCTGCCTGGTGCTCGCGGCGACGAGCTGGACCGCCAACCCGGCGCTCGTGGCCCGGCCGTACGACCACACGCGACAGTCGCAGGCGCTGTCGATGGCGCTGCTCGACCCGTACCTGCTGCCCTTCGAGGTGGCCAGCGTGCTGCTGCTCGTGGCCCTGCTCGGCGCGGTGGTCATCGCCCAGCATGTGCGCCGCGGCGAGGCGGGAGGGGGCGGCGATGCCAGCTAGCGTCATGCCGTACCTGTACCTCGCGGCGATCCTCTTCTCGATCGGCCTCTACGGCGTGCTGACCCGGCGCAACGCGGTCGGCGTGCTGATGAGCCTGGAGCTGCTACTCAACGCGGTCAACATCAACCTGGTCGCCTTCGCCCGCACCGTCGACCAGGGCGTGGGGCTGGGCTGGCTGGCGGGCACGGAGGTCGGCACACAGGCCGTCGGCGTCAGCGGGCAGGTGCTCGCGATCATGGTGATCACGGTCGCGGCGGCCGAGGCGGCCGTCGGCCTGGCGCTGATCATCGCCATCTACCGCGCCTGCCGCCACGTCCGCATGGACGACCTGGACCTGCTGAAGTGGTAAGGAGCGAGGACTGACATGACCACCGACGCCCTCGCCCAGTACTACCCCTGGCTGCTGGTCCTCTGCCCGCTGCTGCCCGCGCTGG
>DHNJ01000143.1:931-12222 GCA_002409445.1 Armatimonadetes bacterium UBA5419
CTGCCCGCTGCTGCCCGCGCTGGCGGCGGCGATCGGCATCATCTTCGGCGGCCTGGGCCTGGGCCGGCGGACCGCCTGGGTGACCATCGGCGCGATGGCCACGGTGACCCTGATCGCTTGGTTCGCAGTGCTGTTCCCCGTGCTCGGGCACTGGCGCGCGGGCGGCGAAGCATACTACTTCAGCCACGACTGGACCCTGACCAAGGTCGGCGCGGTGCCGCTGATCGCCGGGGTCATGGTCGACCACCTGACGGCGGTCATGCTGGCGATGGTCTCGCTGCTGGTCCTGCTGATCGAGATCTACTCGGTCGGCTACATGGCCACCGACCCGCACTACTCGCGGTTCCACAGCTACGTCAGCCTGTTTGCCGCGGGCATGCTCGGCCTGGTCGTCTCCAACAACTTCCTCAGCCTGATGGTCTCGTGGGAGCTGATGGGCCTCTGCTCGTACCTGCTGATCGGCTTCTACTACTTCAAGGACAGCGCGCGCAAGGCGGCTAAGAAGGCGTTCATCGTCACGCGCGTGGGCGACCTGGGCTTCTACGTGGCGATGATGGTCATGTTCGGCGGGGCGACCTCCTGGCGCTTCGACGACGTGTTCGCCTGGGCCAAGGTGGCGCCCGCGGCGCTCGTGGTCATCGCCGCGCTGGGCCTGTTCGCGGCCAGCGTGGGCAAGAGCGCGCAGTTCCCGCTGCATGTCTGGCTGCCGGACGCGATGGAGGGCCCGACGCCGGTCTCCGCGCTGATCCACGCGGCGACGATGGTCTCGGCCGGCGTCTACCTCGTGGCCCGCGCCTACCCGTTGTTCTACGGCAGCACCGGCCACCTCGAGGCGGAGCTGTTCGGCCTGGTCGTGCGGCCGCTGACGGTGGTCGCCTGGATTGGTGGCTTCACGGCGCTGTTCGCCGCGACGATCGCCGTCGTGCAGACCGACATCAAGAAGGTCCTGGCCTACTCGACGGTCAGCCAGCTGGGCTACATGTTCCTCGGGCTGGGGGTCGGCGGGTGGACCGCGGCGGTCTTCCACCTGATCACCCACGCGTTCTTCAAGGCGCTGCTGTTCCTCGGTTCGGGCTCGGTCATCCACGCCGTCGAGCACGGCCTGCACGCCGCGCACATCGAGGCCGACCCGCAGCACATGGGCAACATGGGCGGGCTGGCCAAGAAGCTGCCGGTGACCTACTGGACGTTCCTCATCGGCACGCTGGCGCTGGCCGGTATCTTCCCGTTCTCGGGCTTCTTTAGCAAGGACGAGGTCCTGCTCGAGACGCTGTTCGGCCTGCACGGCAACCTCGTGCTCGGCGCGTTTGGTATGGCGGCGGCGTTCCTCACCGCGTTCTACATGGCGCGGCTGATGTGGCTGACGTTCTACGGCCAGCCGCGGCACCCGGCGGCCTTCGAGCAGACCCACGAGTCGCCCAAGACCATGACGATGCCGCTGGCGGTGATCGCGGTCTTCGCCGCGCTCCTCGGCCTGCCGGCGCTGCCGGCGTTCTTCGGTGGACACAACCTGGTCCACGACCTGCTCAACCTGGGCAGCATGGTGCGCTGGGGCGTGATCGAGCCGGCGGCGCACGCGCCGAGCCTCGGGCTGGCGATGATCGCGACGCTGGTCGCGGTCTCGGGGCTGGTCATCGGCGGCTGGCTGTGGGGCACGGCCGCGGGCGGCCGCGTGCGCGCGGCGGTCGGCGGGAGCGCGTTCGGGCGGGCGGTGCTGACGCCGCCGCGCAAGCTCTACTGGGCCAACGAAGGCCTCTGGGCGCTGCTGGTCACGCCGATGTTCGCCCTCGCCCAGGCCTGCCGCTGGCTGGACCAGTGGGTCATCGACCTGACGGTCAACGCGGTCGGCTGGCTGACGCTGCGCTTCTCGGCGCTGGGCCGCTGGCTCGACCACCGGGTCGTCGACGGCGCGGTGCGCGGCGTGGCACAGACCGCCTGGACCGCGGGCGAGGTGGGCAAGTACGCCCAGGACGGCCGGGTCCAGAACTACGTGCTGTTCGGCGTGACAGCGCTGGCGGTGCTGGCCATCGTGGCCTGGCGTTGGTGGGGTGGGGCATGAGTTTGCTGGCTTGCGAGGAGTGGGCGTGATGAACCTGTTCAGCCTGTCGCTGCTGACCTTCCTGCCGTTGATCGGCATGTTGGTCATCTGCGCGGTCCCGGCCCGGCGGGCGACGACGATCCGCTGGGTGGCCCTGGTGACCACGGTCTTCACATTCATCCTCTCGGCCGGCGTCGTCCTGCGCTACACCGAGCTGCCCATCGAAGCGCGTCAGATCAACAGCCCGTCGGCCGCCGCCCTGGGCTCGCCCTTCAGCCAGACGGAGCTGGTCGAGATGGGCCAGCACCCGTTCGCCCCGCCGCTGGGCGAGTACCGCGAGTGGATCCCGCAGGCCGGCATCAGCTACTCGCTCGGCGTCGACGGCCTGAGCTTGCCGCTGATCGTCCTGACCACGGCGCTGATGATCCTCGTCATCATCTTCTCCTGGCCCGTCATCGCCGACCGGCCGAAGTGGTACTACGCCTTTTTCCTGCTGCTCGAAACCGCGATGATCGGCGTGTTCGTCAGCCTGGACCTGTTCCTGTTCTACCTGTTCTTCGAGATCGGCCTGGTGCCGATGTACTTCCTGATCGGCATCTGGGGCGGCCCGCGGCGCGAGTACGCGGCGATCAAGTTCTTCCTCTACACGCTGGTCGGCTCGCTGGCGATGCTCCTGGCGATCCTCTGCATCTACTTCTACTCGGGCAGCACGGGTCGCCCGCCGACCTTCAACCTGCTCGAGTTGATCGCCCTCCAGCCAGCGCTGAGGATGGCCGGGCTGCTGCCCGCGCTGTGTTTCCTGGGGATCTTCCTCGGCTTCGCGATCAAGGCGCCGATGTGGCCGTTCCACACCTGGTTGCCCGACGCGCACGTCGAGGCGCCGACCGGCGGCTCGGTGATCCTGGCCGGCATCCTGCTGAAGCTCGGCACCTACGGTTTCGTCCGCGTGCTGATGCCGCTGCTGCCCGAGCAGTGTCAGGCCTTCGGCGTCTTCATCGTCGTCCTCGCCGCGATCGCGATCGTCTACGGCGCGCTGGTGGCGATGGCGCAGACTGACATGAAGAAGCTGGTCGCCTACTCGTCGGTGAACCACATGGGCTACACCATGCTGGGCATCGGCGCGGCGATGATGGTGCTCAACGTGAGCCAGGCGACGCCGCAGCTGGCGCGGCACGCGGCGATGGCGCTGAACGGCGCGGTGCTGCAGATGGTCGCCCACGGCATCATCACGGCCGGGCTGTTCTTCATGGTCGGCATCGTCTATGAACGCACGCACACGCGCATGATCGCCGACTACGGCGGCCTGATGAAGGTCATGCCGCGCTACTCGGGCGTGTTCATCCTGCTCGCCATGGCCAGCCTCGGTCTGCCGATGCTCGCGGGCTTCGTCGCCGAGTTGCAGATCTTCGCCGGCTGCGTCGGCGTCGGCATCTCCGGGCTGCGGCTAGACGTGCCGGGCAGCGCGACGCTGCTCTGGGCGACCGGCTTCGGGCTGCTCGGCGTGGTGCTCAACGGCGCGTACTTCCTCTGGCTGATCCAGCGCGTGCTGCTGGGGCCGCTGAACGAGACGCTGGTGGCCAAGGTCGGCGACAAGCTGACCGACCTGAACGGCTGGGAGTGGGCGACGATGATCCCGCTGGTCATCTTCACCATCTGGATCGGCATCCACCCCGGGCCCATCGTGCTGAACATGATCGACTTCTTCGACCACCACCTGCTGCAGTGGGTGAGCGGGCTGCTGGGAGGCGGGCTGTGAGCGGGTTCCCCTGGGGTCAGCTGTCGGCCGAGCTGTGGCTGGTGGGCCTAGGCCTGGTGCTGCTGCTCGTCGACCTGCTGCCCGGGCGCGACGAGCGGCGCGGGCGGCTGATCGGCGGGCTGGCGTTCGCCGGGCTGCTGCTCGGCCTGGTCCCGGCCAGCGGCGCCTGCGCGCCCGACGGGGCGTCGCCGCTGCTGTTCGGCGGGCTGTTCGCCGTCGATGACTTCCAGATCTTCTTCCGCCTCTTCGTCCTGCTGTCGACCGCTCTGGTCGTGCTGCTTAGCTTCGACTACCTCGAGCACATCACCATCGACCGCGGCGTGTTCTTCGCGCTGCTGGTCTTTGGCGCGCTGGCCATGTGCCTGCTAGCGGGCAGCCGCGACCTGGTCATGGTCTACCTGGCCATCGAGTTCCTCTCGATCACCAGCTACGTGCTGGCCGCCTTCCTCCTCGGCGGCGACCGCGACGGCCTTGGGGCGACGCGGCGGTCACTGGAGGCGGGCCTGAAGTACCTGATCTACGGCGCGGTGGCCTCGGGGATCATGGTCTACGGCTTCTCGCTGATGTACGGGCTGGCCGGCTCGACGTCGCTGAAGGCGGTGGGCGCGGCCTTCGCCGGGCCGGGCAACCAGCCGATCAAGCTGCTGGCGCTGCTGATGGCGCTCGCCGGCTTCACCTTCAAGGTCTCCGCGGTGCCCTTCTGGCAGTGGGCGCCGGACGTCTACGAGGGCGCGCCGACGCCGGTCGCCGCGTTCCTCGCGGTCGGCTCGAAGGGCGCGGGCATCGCCGTCCTGGTTCGCTTCCTGACGCTCTCGGCCGGCGGCTTCGCCGGCCAGTGGGAGACGGTCCTGGCGCTGATCGCCGTGCTGACGATGTTCACCGGCAACCTGCTGGCCCTGGTCCAGACCAACCTCAAGCGCCTGATGGCCTACTCGGGCATCGCCCACGCGGGCTACCTGCTGGTCGGCCTGGTCTGCAACGACGAGGCGGGCCGCGGCGTGCAGGCGATGCTGATCTACCTGCTCGCGTACCTGATCATGACGATCGGGGTGTTCGCGATCATCGTCTGGCAGCAGCGGCGGACCGGGCGCGAGAGCATCGAGAGCCTCTCCGGCCTGGCCCAGGAGGAGCCGTGGATGGCGGTCGCGCTGACCATCCTGTTGCTCAGCCTGGTCGGCATCCCGCCGACGGTCGGCTTCATCGGCAAGCTACACCTGCTGGTCGCGACGGTCAACACGCCGTACCTGTGGCTCGGCCTGATGATCATCATCAACAGCGTGATCTCGGCCTACTACTACTGGAACCTGGCGCGGCTGGCCTGGCTCGGTGAGCCGGCGGCCGTCGAGGCGCCGGCCGAGCCGGTGCGGCCGGCGCGCTGGGCAGCCAGCGTGGCCTACCTCTGCTTGGTCCTGACGCTGGTCTTCGCGGTCTGGTTCGGGCCGCTGCGCGACCTGAGCGAGGCGCCGCTGGCGGGGCCGGACGAGGCGCCGGCGCCGATCCAGTGGGCTACTCGCTAGCCACCATCCGCGCCTGGCTCGCCGCCGAGTCGACGGAGCTGCGCATCCGGTCGTACGCCTCGGCGTAGACCAGCGGCAGCAGGGGCAGGGCGATGGCGATGCCAATGACCGTGATCGTCAGACCGAACGAGATGAAGTAGGTCGCGATCATCACCAGCAGGATCTGCACCAGATGCGGCTCGAGCAGCTGGCGGGTGCGCTGCAAGATGGCCGAGAGGTCGCCCTCCGTGTCAGCCACGATGAACGGCAAGAAGTTGAAGACCATGCCGATCCCGATGCTAGCGACGAAGCCGACAAAGGGGACGAAGTTCAGAACGAAGCTGACGGCAAAGACCGCCACGGTCAGCACCAGCATCGGCAGGTAGCGCTTGAAGCCGAGGTTGGTCAGGCTGTTTAGATCGTACGACTGCCCGCGGACCGCCCGCAGCGCGGCCGCGTTGGTCGCGACCAGCACGGCCGGCAGGAGCAAGCCCACGCTGACCAGCGTGGCGAGGATGCCGAGCAGCATCACGCCCAGCAGCCCCCAGTTGCCAGTCAGCGTGCGCCACGCGCTCGACAGCAGGCTGCCGATGGACAGGTCCGGCGGGCCGACGGCCACCGTGCGGCCCTCGAAGCCAGGGTGGGTCTGCGGCGTCGTCACACTGTCGGCCCAGCCAGGCCGCGGCGCGGGCGGCAGCCCTTCGCTCGGTGCCGCGGGGCTCTTCTCGGTCGCCGCGGCCTTGGTCAGCTGATCGTCCATTCTGGTTCCTTGTTGCTTAGTAGCGACGCTTCCGGCGGAAGAACATCCACCAGACTCCGTAGCCGATCGCAGCGATCACGGCGATGTTGATGATGGTCCGGACCAGCCAGCCGATGGCGCCCAGGACCATGCCCAGGAGAATCGGCACCAGCCAGACGGCCAGCGCCAGAATGCCGATACCAACGAGGATCTCCATCACGCCGATCTTCTCCGTCGGCGGATTAACCGTCCTCGTCTCAACATCACCACGCAGATCCGTGGCGTACTCGCGCAACTGGGCTTCACGCTCGCTGCGGTCTTGGCTCAATCGGGCCATCGTTGCCTCCCGTCAGACACTCTGCCCCACCGCATTATGGGACAACTACACTAAGTCCGCGTCAAGCAGTGCGCGGGTCCATCCTTCAAACTCGACTCGGCCGGCCAACGCGCGCAACTCCGCCGGCGCCAGCCAGCCGACCGCGGCCAGCTTGTCCGTCTCGCGCACATCCACCGCCGCGCGCGCCGCCGCGGTCACCTCGAGCCGCAGCACCGCGCCCACATGCACGCGGTCGACCGGGGTCTCGCTCAAGGCGAGGAAGCCCATTAGGCTCAGCGTGCCGCGCGGCGCGTCCGCCGGCCAGACCAGCTCCTCGTCCAGCTCACGCTGCACACCCGCGGCGAAGGTGTTCGGCCGCAGGATGTTGGCATCGTAGCTGTAGCGCTCGGCGCCGAACTCGTCGTTGAGGTGGCCGCCGACGCCGAGGCTGTGGCGGCCGACTAGCCGCGACTCGCCGCTGGCGGGCAGGCGGCGGTAGGTGAAGTAGGTGCCGTTGGCCGCGCGCAGCAAGACGTAGGGGATGACCTGGCGCCAGGCCTCGTTGGTCTCGGCCTCGGCCCGTGCGCGGTACTTGCCGGCGGTCAGCCAGGCGCAGAGCTGCGCCTCGTCGGCCGCGGCGCCGGCGCTCCAGACGGCGCGGCCGGCACTCGCCTCGGCGACCAGCGTGGCGGGCACGCAGAGCACGCGCTCGGTCACAGCGAGACCCCGTCGAGCGTATCCTTGACCTCGGCGAACTCGTCCTCGATCGCCTGCATACGCTCTTGCATGTAGTCCATCGTTGTTTCGCCCAGGTCGTCGGAGAGGACCTGCGCAACGACCAGGTTGCCCAGACCGCGGTCAAAGCTCTGGCTGATCTGCTGCAGCCCGGCGCACTGCTCGGAGAAGCGTTGGCGCAGGCGGATCTGGTCCTCGTCGCTGATGCGGTGGCTCATCGTGTCGAGCACGTGGCGGATGGTCCCGGTCCGCTCGGCGAGGTCCAGGAAGTCGAGGACATGCTCCTGGGCCTGGAGCAGCTGGGCCTGGCCCAGCTCGACCTTGTCATCCTCGCGGACTTGGGCCTTGAACTCGACGTAGGTGCCCAGGAAGTGCGCGATGTAGGCGTCGATCGGCGCGGGGATGTGGCGCAACTCGGCCAGCCGCTCCCAGATCGCCGGTTCGAGCGGGGCGATGCGTGCGAGCTGGTTGCTCAACAGCGCGCGGCGTAGGGCGGCGGCATTGCGGCGGCGGCTGAACAGCGCGCCGGCGGTCAGCGCGGTCCACGCGCCGAGCCAGATCTGGGCCCACATGCTGGTCAGCAGCGGCAGGGTGAACAACAGCGCGCAGGCCGAGAAGCCAACGCCGAGCGACATCAGCCGTTGGGCGGCGTCCTCGCTCTCGAGCGCCGACTGCTGGTAGAACTGGCGCAGCCGGTTCGGGTTGAGACGGCCCGAACCACCGGGTTTCGTCCCGTTCGGCGCGTCCCGCGTGGCCGGCTGCTGCTGGTTGGTCACACGATCATCGTACCACGCGGAGCAAGCGAGATTGCACCGCCCGGCGGCCTAGATCGTCATCTCTTCTTCGGCGGCCAGCTGAGTGCCCAGGCGGTGGCAATCCCAGGCGGCCAGCGCGTGGTAGGTCAGCAGGACGAAGAGGCCGACGAAGAACAGCGCGGTGGGCACCGGCGCGCCCCCCCGCCGGGTGGAAACGGAGGTCAGGCCGAAGCTACCCAGGCTCCACAGCCCCCAGAGCGCCAGCCAGACGACGAACCAGGCCGCCGCACGGCCAAACTCGAGCAGCCGCGCCTGGCCCAGGCCGGGGATCAGCAGCGAGATGCCCGCGGCGATGTTGACCTGGCGGGCCATCTCGCGGCGGGCGGCGGCGCGGGCGAGGACGAACTCGGGGCTGCGTTCGGCCGCGCGCCGCTCGGCCAGGGCCGCCTCGCCCAGGCCGCGGTCGGCGCCTTCGCGGCCGGGTTCGCGGGCCAGCGCGGCGCGGAAGCTCTCCATCGCCTCGGCCGACTGCCCGCCGGTCAACTGGATGCGGCCGAGCAGCTCGTAGGCGGCGGCGGAGTCGGCGTCGAGCGCGAGCGCGTCCTTGGTCGCGCGCAGGGCCTCGGCCAGTTGGCCGGCGGCGAGGTAGTTGCTAGCGGTGGCCAGAGCGCGTTCAACCGCGGTCTGGCGCGGATCAGAGCTCATAGTGGTCCCTCTCGGGCAGGCCGGCGCGGCGGCGCCAGATGTTGTCGGCCAGCGTCAGACTGGCCACATCGCCCACATCGAACCACAACCCCGAGAACTCGACGGCGTGGACGGGGATCTGGGTGTGCAGCCACTCCATCAGGTAGCCCGGCGCATCGGGCTTGCCGCCCGTGGCCAGGTATTCGGCGACCCGCGGCACCGCGGCCCGGGCCAGCAGATAACAGGAGATGCCGACCAGGTCGGTGGTCGGGTGGGGCGGCTTCTCGATGTACGAGGTGACCCGGCCGCTCGCGTCGACCTCGACCGTCGAGTAGCGCGTGACCAGCTCGGGGTCGGCGATGCGGTAGGTGCCGACAGCGGTGCCGCGCTTGGCGAACAGGCGGCCGAGCGGGCGCAGGCTGAAGTCGAAGAGGTTGTCGCCGGCGAGCAGGAGCAGGTCCTCGTCCAGCCCTGAGGCCTCGATCATCCAGCCGACATCGCCGATAGCACCCAGCCGGT
The DNA here is from genome assembly GCA_002409445.1 of Armatimonadetes bacterium UBA5419. GTDB lineage: Bacteria > Armatimonadota > UBA10988 > UBA10988 > UBA10988 > UBA10988. The sequence continues at coordinate 9,970 of DHNJ01000143.1, forward strand.
CGGCGTTGGTGCTGGTGCCGTCGTCCCAGATGGTCAGCGGCACAGGGGTGTCGTAGCCCGCGGCCCAGGCTTCGAAGTCGGGGTAGAAGCGTGAGTTGGTGACGACATGGAGGCCGCGCAGGCGGTCGATCTCCAACGCACGGTCGAGAATGTGCTCGATCAGCGGGCGGCCGGCGATGGGCAGCAGCGGCTTGGCACGGTCGAGGGTCAGCGGGTGAAGGCGGGTGGCGTAGCCGGCGGCGAGGATCAGGGCCTGCATCGGTGGTTACTCCCGGCGCGCCGGCGGGCGACCCAGCGGCGGGGCCCCAGCCACGCTGTTGGCGATCGGCTCGGGCCCCAGCCAGGCGCGGCGGGCCTGCATGACGCCCTGGTGCAGGGTGTGCAGCTCGTCGAGGCGGTGGGCGTCGGTGTTGATGACGATGGTCAAGCCGGCGTCGACCGCGCGGCGCGCGAGCGTGTCGTCGAGGTCGAGGCGCTGGCTCTGGCTGTTGATCTCGACCGCCACGCCGTGCTCGTGGCAGGCGGCGAAGACCGCGTCGATGTCGAACTCGTACGGGTCGCGGCGGCCCAGCAGGCGGCCGGTCGGGTGGCCCAGGATGTGGATCCGGCCGCTGCGCACGGCGGCCAGGATGCGCTCGGTCATCTCGTCGGGCGGCAGGTTCGTATGCACATGGACCGAGCCGATGACCAGGTCGAGGGCAGCGGTGCACTCTGGGTCGAGGTCGACCGTGCCGTCGGCGAGGATGTCGGCCTCGATGCCGTGCAGCAGGAGCAGGTCGGGGAACTGCTCGCGGACGGCGGCGATCTCCTTGGCCTGCTCGGCGATGCGCTGCTCGTCCAGGCCGTTGGCGATGTTCAGCGAGCCCGAGTGGTCGGTGATGGCCAGGTAGTCGTGGCCCAGCGCGACGGCCTCGGCGGCCATCTCGGCGATCGAGCGCGCGCCGTCGGACCAGAGCGTGTGGCAGTGCAGGTCCCCGCGCAGATCAGAGACCTCGAGCAGCCGGGGCAGCGGCCGCTCGAGCTCGCCGCGGCCCTCGCGCAGCTCAGGCGGGATCCAGGGCAGATCGAGCGCGGCGTAGATCTCCTCTTCGGTCGCCGAGGCGACGACCGAATCGTCGTCGAGCCGGCGCAGGCTGTACTCGTTGAGGGTCATGCCACGGCGCTGGGCGCGGCCGCGGACGGCGATGTTGTGGGCCTGGCTGCCGGTGAAATACTGCAGCGCGGCGCCCCACGACTCGGGCGCGACGACGCGCAGGTCGGCGCTGACGCCGCCGGCGAGCAGGACGGTGGCCTTGGTCTCGCCCGCGAGGACGACCTCCTCGACCGACGGGTGGCTGGTGAAGGCCTTCATCGCGGCCGCGGAGTCGGCGGCCGCGGCGAGGATGTCGAGGTCGCCAATCGTGTCGCGGCCGCGGCGCAGGCTGCCCGCGAGGCTGGCCTGGACCACGCCGTCGGCGGCCCGGACGGCGGCCAGCAGCGGCTCGGCCAGGGCTAGGGCATCGGGCCGGCGGGTGCGGCTCTGGTGCTGGCGCCAGCGCTCGAGGTTGGCCAGGATCTTCTGCTCGCTGCGCGCGCCGAGGCCGGGGATGTCGCGGATCCGGCCGGCCTTGGCCGCCGCCTCGACGTCGTCGACCGACTCGACGCCGAGATGCTCCCACATCAGCCGCGTGTGCTTGGGCCCGACGTCGGGGATCTCCATGACCTGCAGCAGGCCGGCCGGTACCTCGGCGAGGAGCGCCTGTTCCTGGGCCGTCGTGCCGGTCTGCAGCAGTTCGCGGATGGTCTCGGCCAGCGAGGCGCCGATGCCGTCGAGCGACTGCGGATCAATGTCGTTGAGGTCCTCGGCCAGGCCGCGGACGATGCCCTCGGCGCGTTGGTAGGCGCGGACCCGGTGCATGTCGGCCCCGGTCAGTTGCAGGAGCCGGGTGAGGCGGTGGAGGCCCGCGCTGACATCCTTGTTGGTCATAGGTCCAGTCTGTTCCGCGGCGGTCGCTAGTCGCGCTGCTCAGGCTCGGCGTCGGGTGCCGGCTCTGTGTCGGGCGCCGGTGCTTCGTCCGTGGCCGCGGACGTCGGTTCCGCGTCTTGCGGCTCGGGCTCAGGTGGCTCGGGCGCGTCAGGCGCGGGCTCATCGGCCGGTGCGTCTTCACCGACGACGCGGACGGTCGCGGGGCGGGCCAGCGCGGCACGCGCCTCCGGCGAGAGGCCGGGACGCGGCTCGGGCGGCGCCGAGCCTGCTGGGTCGGCCGGAGGCCC
>DHNJ01000066.1 GCA_002409445.1 Armatimonadetes bacterium UBA5419
GCTGCGCGCGCGCCTGCATCGCCAGGCAAGCCTGCGGCTCGCTGCCCAGCACGCCGCACATGTGGCAGCCGCCCTGCCGGCAATCCGGGTCGCCCTCGCCCCGCTGCGCCCGCTGCCAATCGGCCAGCAGCCACTCGGGGTCGACCAGCGGGTCCAGGTGGCCCCAGGGCAGCGGCGCGCCGGGCCGCCGCGGGCCCTGCGCGGTCTCGGGGTCGAGGCCCGTCTCCGCGCTCCAGCGCTCGATCGCCCGCTCCCAGGCCGCGTGGTTCAGCAGGTCGGTCCAGCCGTCCATCCGCGCGCCCTCGGCCCAGGCGTAGTAGATCAGCTGCCCGCCGCGCCGGTCCAGCCGGCACAGTAGGCCCTCGAGGTGGGTCGCCCAGGCGTCGTGCCGGCCAAACTTGATCGCCCGCGGCAGCGCCCCGCGCAGCAGCCGCTGGCGGCGGTCCGTCTCCTCCAAGCTGATCTGCGGCGCCCACTGGAACGGCGTCCACGGCTTGGGGCCGAAAGTCGCCACGCCGAGGTTGACCTTGGCCCGCCGGTTGATGCTCTGGCCCAGCTGCAGCACGCGCGCGGCCAGGTCGGCGATCGCCAGGACGTCCTCGTCGGTCTCGGTCGGCAGGCCGATCATGAAGTAGAGCTTAAGCTGCTCGAACCCGCGCGAGTAGCAGGCGCGCGCCGCATCGAGCAGCATCTCGTCGGACAGCGGCTTGTTGATCACCGCCCGCAGCCGGTCGGTCGCGGCCTCGGGGGCGAAGGTCAGGCCCGTCCGCCGCGCGCTGCCGACCTGCGCGGCGAGGTCGACCGAGAAGCTATCGAGCCGCAGCGACGGCAGGCTGACCGTCGCGTGGTGCGGCGTCGCTTGCTCGACCGCCTGACGCACCATGCTCCGGGCGTGGCTGTGGTCGCAGGTCGACAGCGAGACCAGCGTCAGTTCCTCGTAGCCGGTCTGGCCCAGCGCCGCCTCCTGCAAGCGGCCCAGGGCGTCGAGCGAACGCTCACGCACGGGCCGGCCGACCATGCCCGCCTGGCAGAACCGGCAGCCATGCGTGCAGCCGCGCAGCACCTCGAGGCTGACCCGGTCGTGGACCTGCTCGGTGAAAGGGACGATCTGCGCGGTCGGGTAGTCGGCGCGGTCCAGGTCGGTGACCAGCCGCTTACGGATGCGCGGCGCATCCGGCGGCGCGACCAGCCACCCGCCGACCTCGATCGGCTCGGGGTAGCGCGCCGGCACATACAGCCCCTCGATCCGTGCCAGCCGGTCGAGCACCGCGTCGCGCCCGCCGCCCGCCGCGACGGCCGTCGCCAGCTCGAGCACGACCTCCTCGCCCTCGCCGATGACGAACGCATCGATGAACGGCGCCAGCGGCTCGGGGTTGTAGACACACGGCCCGCCGGCGATCACCAACGGCTCGTCCGGCCCGCGCTCGGCGGCGAACATCGTGATGCCGCCCAGGTCGAGCATGTTCAGCAGGTTGGTGTACGTCAGCTCCCACTGCAGCGTGAACCCGACGACGTCGAACTCATTGAGCGGCGTCTTGCTCTCCAGCGCAAACAGCCGCTGCCCCCGCGCCCGCAACGCCTCCTCGAGGTCCGCCGCCGGCGCATAGACCCGCTCGGCCCAGACATCGGGCCGCTGGTTCAGCACGTGGTAGAGAATGTGCAGGCCCAGGTTGCCCAGGCCCAGCTCGTAGCTGTCCGGGAACCCCAGCACCACCCGCAGCGCGACCTGCGCGGGGTCCTTGTGCACGGTATTCAGCTCGCAGCCGAGGTACCGGCTGGGTGCGCGCACGGTCGGCAGGATATCTTCGACCAGCAGCCGCTCACGGGCGGCCGCCTCGAGCTCGGGCGAGGCCAGGCTTCGGCTCACGACAGCGGGGCTCCAAGCCACCAGTATAAGCCGGCGTACACGAAACACGGGTGCTGGCGTGCCCGCGACCGCGGACACTCCTGTCCGCAGCGAGCCTGCAGCTCCGAGCAACCACCGCCCCAGCTGTCCCCCAACGGCGCCGGCCACCGAATTGTACCGCCGCCGCTTCGGCGGCAGCCGGCCGTGGCATCCAACATCGCCGCCGATACGCCGCCGGCCCCTTGGAGCCGCCCCGGCTACGGTTGCCACACCCTCCTGTTCTAGCTGGGCTACGCCCAGCGTTGTGGGCTGGAAGCCCACAACCCGCCGGCTAGAAGCCGGCGCTCCGTCTTAGGTGGCCGCCGCCCACTCCACCCCACCCCCAACCTGCGCTACACTGCTGCTCATGAGCACCCCGGCCCAGCGACTGGCTCGTCTTGCGCTGCCGGCGCTAGCTGCGTATGGGCTGGCGCTGGTTCTCCTGCCGCGGCTGGCCGCGCCGACGTTGCCGGTGGCGCTGGGGCTGACGTTTGTCAGCTTCGGTCTGCTCGCCGCGCTAATGCTCGTCGGCGCCGGCGGCCTGGCGGCGGTGCGGATGCCGCGGTGGGCGGAGCCGCTTCTGCTGCTCGCCGGCCTCGGGCTGTGGGCGGCGCTGTACTTTGGCCTGGGCCAAGTCAAGGGCCAGCCGCCGCCGCCCTGGCACCCGCCGTTGATGGCGCTGGCGATGATCGTCGCGACGGTCGGCCTGGCGCGGCTGCTGACGACCTGGCTCGTGCGCGAGAAGAACCTGCTGCCGATCGTGCTCGTGCTGATGGCCGTCGTCGACCTCTGGGGCGTGGCCGTCGGGCCGACCAGCCAGGCGCTCGAGGTCGCCCCGGAGCTGGTCTCGAAGGCCTCCGCCGCGCTGCCGGCGATCCAGACCAAAGCGCCGATGCCCGAGGGCTTCTTCCTGCCCAGCCTGCAGATCGGCCCCGGCGACGTGCTCTTCGCCGCGCTGATCCTCGGCGTCGTCGCCCGCCACGCGCTCTCGCTGCGCGCCAACCTGCTCTGGATGTGGGCGCTGATCATGGTCGGCCTGGGCCTGGCCTACTTCACGCCCTGGGCCATCCCCGGCCTGATCTTCATCGGCCTGGCCGGCCTGATCGCCAACCGCGGCCGCTGGGACTACACGCCGACCGAACGGCATGCGATTCTGTGGGCCTGCGTTATCATGGTCCCGCTACTGGTCGCGGCCGCGCTCTATTTCGGCGCCCGCGGCGAGCCGCTCCCACCCGAGGGGCTCACGGGGTAGCCCCGAGGACATCATGGAACCAACGCAGCGGTACGACTTCCGAGCCATCGAACGCGCCTGGCAGCAGCGCTGGCACGACGCCGATCTCTTCGCCCTGCCGCCCGTCGACGACCCGCGCGAGAAGTTCTACTACCTCGACATGTTCCCCTACCCCTCGGGCAACCTGCACATGGGGCACCTGCGCAACTACACCATCGGTGACGTCGTCGCCCGCTACCAGACCATGCGCGGCCGCGCCGTGCTGCACCCGATGGGCTGGGACGCGTTCGGCCTGCCCGCCGAGAACGCGGCGATCAAGCACCACACCCACCCCGACCCCTGGACCCGCACCTGCATCCAGGAGATGCACCGCCAGCTGGACATGCTGGGCATCTCCTTCAACTGGGACCGCGAGGTCAACACCAGCGCGCCCGACTACTACCACTGGACCCAGTGGCTGTTCCTCCAGTTCTACGCCGCCGGCCACGTGACCCGCTCGGACGCACTGGTCAACTGGTGTACCAGCTGCCAGACCGTCCTGGCCAACGAGCAGGTCATGGCTGACGGCACCTGCGAGCGCTGCGACCAGGAGGTCATCAAGAAGCGCCTGGAGCAGTGGTTCTACAAGACCACCGACTACGCCCAGCGGCTGCTCGACGACCTGGACGGGCTGACCGAATGGCCCGAGCAAGTGCGCACCATGCAGCGCAACTGGATCGGCCGCTCCGAGGGCGTCGAGTTCGCCTGGCACGTCGCCGAGTCCGACATCACCTTTCGTGTCTTCACCACCCGCGTCGACACCGTCTTCGGCGTGACCTACATGGCCCTGGCCCCCGAGCACCCGCTACTCGAGACACTGATCGCCGACCGCCCCGAGGCCGACGACGTGCGCGCCTTCGTCCGCCACGTGCTCGCCGCCGACCAGTTCGCCCGCGCCAGCGCCGACGCGCCGAAGGAAGGCGTCTTCACCGGCGCCTACGCGACCCACCCGCTGACCGGCGCGCCCGTGCCGATCTGGGTCGCCAACTACGTCATGATGGACTACGGCACCGGCGCGATCATGGCCGTGCCCGCCCACGACGAGCGCGACTTCGCCTTCGCCACGCAGTACAACCTGCCGATCCCCGCGGTCATCGTGCCCGAGGGCGAGACGGCCGAGAGCCTGGCCCTGCCGTATATCGGCGACGGCTTCCAGGCCAACTCCGGCCAGTTCGACGGCCTGCCCAACCAGGAGGCCATGGTCCGCATCGCCGAGTGGATGGAGGGCGAGGGCCTGGGCGAGCGGACGGTTAACTTCCGCCTGCGCGACTGGTGTCTGAGCCGCCAGCGCTACTGGGGCTGCCCGATCCCGATCATCTACTGCGAGCAGTGCGGCACCGTGCCCGTGCCCGACGACCAGCTGCCCGTGCGCCTGCCGACCGATGTCGAGTTCACCGGCCACGAGAACCCGCTGGCCACCAGCCCGACCTTCCAGCATGTCGACTGCCCGCGCTGTGGCGCCGCCGCCCGCCGCGAGACCGACACGATGGACACCTTCGTCGACAGCTCGTGGTACTTCCTGCGCTTCGCCAGCCAGCCGCCCGACGCCGCCTTCGCCCGCGCCGAGATCGACCGCTGGCTGCCCGTCGACCAGTACGTCGGCGGCATCGAACACGCCACGATGCACCTGATCTACGCCCGCTACTTCACCAAGGTCCTCTACGACCTCGGCCTGATCGGCGTCACCGAGCCGTTCGCCCGCCTCTTCACCCAGGGCATGGTGACCAAGGCCGCCTGGTGGGCCGCGGCGGAGAAGCGTTGGTACACCGAGCCCGAGCAGCTCGCCGCCGACGGCCTGCACACGCCCGGCGGCGCGCCGGTCGAGCGGCAGGTGGCCAAGATGTCCAAGTCGATCGGCAACGTGGTCGCCCCCGAGGGCATCTGCGAGGCCTACGGCGCCGACACCGGCCGCTGCTACATCCTCTTCATCGGCCCGCCCAACGCCGAGGCCGAGTGGCAGGACGACGGCGTCGTCGGCATCCACCGCTGGCTGACCCGCGTCTGGCGCCTGACCCTGCCCCGCGCGGCCAGCTACCTGCCCGCCTGGCGCGAGGTCCTCGCCAGCGCCAAGCTCGACGCCGAGCAGCGCGCGCTGCGCCAGAAGCTGCACCAGACCATCGCCCGGCTGTCCGCCGACATCGAGGACTTCGGCTTCAACACCGCGATCGCCGCGCTGATGGAGCTGGTCAACGCCGCCGCCCCCTTCGCCGCCGACCGCCTGGCCGCCGGCGCCGAGGCCGACCGCGCCGTCTTCTCCGAGCTGGCCGAGACCCTGGCCCTGCTGCTCAGCCCCTTCGCCCCGCACCTGGCCGACGAGATCTGGGCCGCCACGGGCCACGAAGGCAGCACCTACCAGGCCGCCTGGCCCGTCTCCGACCCCGCCCTCGCCCGCCGCGAGCGCCTGACCATCGTCGTCCAGGTCAACGGCAAGGTCCGCGACAAGCTCGAGGTCGACGCCGGCGCGCCGGAGGAGACCATCCGCGCCGCCGCCCTGGCCAGCGAACGGGTCCAGTCCTTCATGGACGGCAAAACCCCGCGCAAGGTCGTCTACGTGCCGGGCCGGCTGGTCAATATCGTTGTCTAACCGGCGTTAGCCGCATCTAACGCCTGTTAGACCCAGTCGTACAGCGTCGTCCGGCGTCGCGCCTCGTAGCCGGCGTCCTCGATCAGGCGGGTCATCTCGCTCAGCGGCAGGTCGTCGGTGAAGTCGGTGCCGGCGGCGGAGACGACGTTCTCCTCCAGCATCGTGCTGCCGAAGTCGTTGACCCCGAACCGCAGGCTGATCTGCGCGATCTTCGGCCCTTGGGTGACCCACGAGGCCTGCAGGTTGGCGAAGTTGTCGAGCACCAGGCGCGCCGTGGCGATCGTCCGCAGGTAGTCGTAGCCGCTGGTCTTCGCATAGCCGAGCGACTCGCCCAGCGGCGTCGCCTCGGGCTGGAAGTTCCAGGCGATGAACGCGGAGAAGCCGCCCGTCTCGTCCTGCAGATCGCGCAGGGCGAACAGGTGGTTCAACCGCGCTTCGAGCGGCTCGCCCACGCCGTACATCATCGTCGCCGACGTGCGCAGCCCCAGCTCGTGGGCGATGCGCATCGTGTCGAGCCACTCGGCGGTCATCTCCTTGTGAGGCGCGACCCGCGCGCGGACCTCGTCGTCGAGCAGCTCCGCGCCGGCGCCGGGAATGCTGCCCAGCCCCGCCGCCTTCAGCCGGGCGATCGTCTCGCGCACCGACAGCCCCGAGATCTTGGCGATGTACAGGATCTCGGTCACACTCAGCGCGTGCAGCCAGGCCCGCGGGTACTTCGCCCGCAGATCGCGGAAGACGTCCTCGTACCAGTCGATCTTCAGCTTCGGGTTCAGCCCGCCCTGCAGCAGCAGCTCGACCTGCCCCTCCGGCTCGCCGACCGCCAGCAGCTCCTCGACCTTCGCGTGCAGCTCCTCTTGGGCCAGCGTGTAGGCCTCGCCGGTCTTGTCGTCGGGCCGGCGGTAGAACGCGCAGAACCCGCACTGCACCCAGCAGACGTTGGTGTAGTTGATGTTGCGGCCGACGACGTACGAGACGATCGGCTCGGGGTGCAGCCGACGGCGGACCAGGTCGGCGAGGGCGCCCAGTTGGGTCAGGTCCGGGTGGCTGATCAGCACGCGCGCGTCGGCGCGGTCGAGCCGCTCGCCGGCGATGACCTTGGCCTCGACGGTGGCGAAATCAGACGGCATGGGCGGCCTCCGCGACCGGGCGATAGAGGGCGTCGCGCTCGACCGGCCGGCGGCCCGCCTCGGCGATCAGCGCCTCCAGCTGCTCGGCGGCCAGCACCTGCCGGCGATCGGTCTGCGGGTCGCGCGTGACCTCATACTCCTGGATCGTCCCGTCGGTATCGTCCGCGCCGTACCACAGCGCGGCCTGGGTCACGGCGATGGTGTTCATGATCCAGAAGCTCTTGATGTGCTCAACATTGTCCAGCAGAAGCCGCGAGACGGCCACCTCGCGCAGGTCGGCCATGCCCGTGGGCGGCGCCAGGTGCGCCAGGCCGGTGTTCTCGGGGTGGAAGCTGAGCGGGATGTAGGCGACGATGCCGCCCGTCTCGTCCTGCAGCTCGCGCAGCATCAGCAGGTGCCGCACCTTCTCCTCGGTCTGCTCGACATGGCCGTACAGCAGGGTCGCGTTCGACCGCAGCCCGAGCCGGTGCGCCGTCGCGGCGATCTCGACCCAGCGCTGGCTGTCGCCCTTGGCCCAGAACAGGTCGCGGTGGATCCGGTCGCTGAAGACCTCCGCCCCGCCGCCGGGCAGCATATCGAGCCCCGCCGCGCGCAGGTCGGTCAAGCACTGCTCCTCGCTGACCCGCCCGACGCGCGCGATCTGCTCGATCTCGACCATCGTGAACGCCTTCAGCGTGCAGTCCGGCCGCACCGCCTTAATCGCCGCGACGATGTCGAGGTAGTACTGGTACGGCAGCTTCGGGTTGACCCCGCCGACCATGTGGATCTCGCGGATCGGCAGGTCCAGGTACGCGCGCACCTTGTCGGCGACCTGCTCGACCGACATCGTGTAGCCCTTGTCCTTGTCGCGCGGCGCGGCGTAGAAGCTGCAGAAGACGCACGATTTGTTGCAGACGTTGGTGTAGTTGATGTGCTGGTTGCGCACCCAGTAGCAGGTGTCGCCGTGCCGCCGCTCGCGCACCAGATTGGCCAACGCGCCGACCGCGTGCAGATCCGGCGTGGTGTACAGCCGCAAGCCATCGTCCGCCGACAGCCGCTCCCCCGCCACCACCCGCGCCGCCACATCCGCCAACCCCGCCCGCTCGAGGGCCGCGGTAATCACTGGAGACAGACTCATAATCCTAGTGTGGCCTACGATCGCGATTCGGTGAAGGGGGCGGGTGGCGGGGTGGCAACGGGCAGCCACCTCCCCTTTGTGGCGTGGGCTGATAGCCCG
>DHNJ01000014.1:0-896 GCA_002409445.1 Armatimonadetes bacterium UBA5419
TGCGCGCGCGCGGCGGCGAGCTGAAGACCCTCGCGGTCAGCACGCCGGAGGCCATGTACGAGCTCGACGCCGACCTGCAGCTGACGCGCACGGGCGGGCCCGAGGCGGGGCAGGAGCAGCGCGGCTACGTGCCGATCCCGCCGGCGATCCTGACGATCGACGCGGCCTCCGTGGTCTACGTCGACGACGCCGGCCAACGCTGGCGTTTCCCGCGCGGCGCGGCCGAGCTCGACGCGACCGTCGGCCAAGGCCGCCTGCGCATCGCCCGCGAAGTCGTCACCGAGCGCGACCTCCTGCAGATCCACGGCTCCTTCTACGAACTGCCGGCGGACAACGCGGGCGGCGTGGCCAAGGTGCGGCCGATCGCCACGCACAACCGAGCGATCACCGACTTCTGCTCGTACCGCGGCCTGCTGGTGCTCAGCGGCCTCTCGCCCGACGCGCGCGGCCCGCGGGTCATCCGCTCGGACGACGGCCAGATGGCGGTCTGGGTCGGCGCGGTCGACGACCTCTGGCGCCTGGGCAAGCCCACCGGCCGCGGCGGCCCCTGGCGCGACACCCCGGTCGGCGCCGGCGAGGCCTCCGACCCATACCTGATGTGCGGCTACGACCGCAAGGTGCTGACCCTGTCGCACGACAGCGACCGGCCGGTGACCCTGCGCGTCGAGGTCGACGCCGCCGCCGAGGGCCTCTGGACCACCTACCGCGAGTTCGTCGTCGCCCCCGGCGAACAGCTTCGCCACGAGTTCCCCGGCGCCTTCGGCGCCGCCTGGCTCCGCGTCGTCAGCGACACGGCCACCAACGCGACGGCGCAGTTGGTGTACGACTAGGGGCGCGGCGCGGCCTCGACGGCGCAAGTTTGTACCGCCGCCACTTCGGCGGCAGAGCCACGGCAC
>DHNJ01000014.1:1142-5244 GCA_002409445.1 Armatimonadetes bacterium UBA5419
GCGGCGGTACAATCTGGCCGCCGACTTCACAAATCCACCACCTCCGCCCCCGTCTGCTTCGCCAGCTCCGCCGCGCAGGCGCTGCGGTGGCAGGTGGCGGCGTCGGACTCGAAGCAGAGGAGGGCGACGGGCTGCTCGCGGGCGAGGTCGGCGAGCTCGGCGAGACGATCCTTGTGCTGGGCAAGTTCCTTGGCGTAGGCGGCGAAAAAGGCCTTGGCGTCGCCGGTTTCATGGTAGGCCTGGCGGGTCTCGGGCGAGGTGCCCAGTTCGCGCCAGTTGCTGTACTCAATGCCCGCCGCGGCCAGCGCCGCGCCCAAGGGCGTCTTCGAGAAGCCCTTCTTGTGGCTGCCCGGCCGCGCGCGGACGTCGGCGACGTGCTGCACACCCGCCTCGGTCAGATGGGCGATGAAGTCGTCGAGTTCCCAGCCTTCGTAGCCGATCGTGTAGATCCTGTCCTGAGCCGTCTTGGATTTCTGGGCCATGATGTCCTCCAGCGATCAACGCCCCGTCCTTTCAGCATGAGTCCACCACGCGCGGGCGGTGCCTCGCTGGTAGAATGGCGGTGTGGACCACACACCTGCTGACTCGACGCTCGCGCCCTGGGCGGTTTACGTCCATGTGCCGTTCTGCGCGCGCCGCTGCAACTATTGCGATTTCGCGACCAGCGCGCTGCCCGCCGACCGCGCCGCCGCCGCGGGGCTGATGGACGCGTACGTCGACGCGTTCGAGGCGGAGCTGGCCGCCAGCCCGCCGCGGCCCGCGCGCTCCGTCTACTTCGGCGGCGGCACGCCGAGCCAACTCGGTGCGCGCCGGCTACTGCGCCTGCTGGCCGCGATCGCCGGCCACGGCGGCCTCCTGCCCGAGGCCGAGATCACCGTCGAGGCCAACCCAACCTCGGTCGAGGCCGACCTGCTCGAAGCCCTCCGCGCCGGCGGGTTCAACCGGCTCAGCCTCGGCCTGCAGAGCCTACGCGACGAGCTGCTGACCGTGCTCACCCGCACCCATACCGCCGCCGAGGCGCTGGCCGCGTTCGGCCTGGCGCGGGCCGCCGGCTTCGACAACATCAGCGTCGACCTGATGTTCAACCTGCCGCGCCAACGGTTCACCGACTGGTGCGACGACCTGCAGCGGATCATCCAGCTCGGCCCCGAGCACGTCAGCCTGTACGAATTGAGCGTCGAGGCCGGCACGCCGCTGGCCGCCGATGTCGCCGCCGGGCGGCTACTGCTACCCGACGAGGAGGTCGACGCGGCGATGTACGAGGCGGCGCGCGAACTGCTGCCCGCCGCCGGCTGGGAGCACTACGAGATCAGCAACTTCGCCCGGCCCGGCCGGAGCAGCGCGCACAACGCCGTCTACTGGCGCAACGAGGAGTATCGCGGCTACGGGCCCGGGGCGGCGAGCTACGTCGGCCGCCGGCGCTGGACCAACGAGCCGCGCGCCGAGCTGTGGCGCCAGGCGGTCACCGCGGGCGGCGCGGCAGTCAGCGAGGAGGAGACCCGCAGCGAGGACGAGGAGCGGCGCGAGACGATGTACCTGGGCCTGCGCCAGCTGGCCGGGGTCGATGTCGCGGCCTACACCGCGCGCCACGGCGGCCCGCCGGAAGCCTGGTTTGGCACCGAGCTGGCGCGCCTGGTCGAGGTCGGCTGGCTCGAGCGCACGCCGCGGGCCTGGCGGCTGACCGCCGACGGGTTACTCTGGTCCAACCGCGTGTTCATGGAGTTTCTCTGACGTGTTTGCCCTCGAACGCGAGCGGCAGCGGCCCTCGCGCTGGTGGTTGGTGATCGTCGTCCTGGTCGTCGCCCTGGCCTGGAGCCAGAGCCGGCCCGGCGCGCCGCGCACCGATCTGGGTACGCGCCTGGCCGACGGCACCCTGCGCCCCGTGCGCAGCGCGCTGACCGGCACGACCCACTGGCTGGGCGGCTTCTTCTACAACATCACCCACCTGCGCACACTCGGCGCGACCAACCACAAGCTCACCGCCCAGCTCGAGGCGCTGCCCGCCCTGGCCAGCCAGACCGAGGAGCTGCGCCAGGAGAACGCGCGGCTGGTGCGCCTGCTCGACCTGCAGGACCGCCTGGCCCACCCGACCGTCGCCGGCCGCGTCATCGCGCGCAGCCCGAGCCCCTGGTTCAGCACCCTGACCCTCAGCGTCGGCACCAACTCCGACATCTACCCCGGCTCGATTGTCCTCTCGCCCCAGGGCCTGGTCGGCCAGGTCTATCAGTCCAGCGCCTCGACCAGCCGCGTCCTCTGCCTGGTCGACCGCCTGGGCAGCGTCGGCGTACGGCTCCAGCGCGAGGCTGTGCGCGGGTTGGTCGGCGTGGCCCATGGCGACGGTGAGCGGCGGCTGCAGTGGCTGCTCAACAGCTTGGACGCGGCGGTCGAGGTCGGCGACGCGGTGGTCACCTCGGGCAGCGAGGCGCACAGCGTCTTCCCCGGCGGGCTGACCGTCGGCAGCGTCGCGGCGATCGAGCGGCGGCCCGAGGAGTCGGCGCAGCTGCTGACGATCATCCCCGCGGTCCATCCCGACGCGGTCGAGGAGGTGCTCGTGTTGCTGCCGCCTGAACCGCCGAGCGCGCCGTGACCACACGACTGGCCCGGCTCGGGCCCTGGCTGGCGGGCGGCGCGGTGCTGGCCCAGAGCCAGTGGGCGGCGCTGCTGACCTGGCGTGGCGAGCAGGCCGACTTGGGGCTGGCGATGGTCGTGCTCGTCGGCCTGCTCGCGGGCAACCCGGCGGGCCTGCTGACCGGGCTCTGCGCCGGGCTGGTCATGGGCTGGTGTACCGGCCTCGCGGCGCTGCCGTTCGTCCTCTCGCGCGGGTTGACCGGTGCGGTCGCCGGCGAGCTGCGGCCGGTGGTCCAGGGCCGCCACACGCTGAGTCAGGTCGCCCTGGTCGCGGGCGGCGTCGTCCTCGTCGAGGTCAGCTTCGCCCTGCTGCACCCCGCGGTCCTGCAACAGCCCGGCTGGCTCGAGCGGCTGCTCTGGCGCACCGGCTACACCGCGCTGCTCACGCCGCCGCTCGCCTGGCTGCTATCATGGCTGACGCCGCCGGAGGAGCGGCCGACATGACCGTGGCGACAACAAGCGTGGAGCTGCCCGACGAAGCGGCGACCCTGGAGCTGGGCCGGCGCCTCGGCGCGGCCGCGCGCGCGGGCGACGTGCTCGCGCTCCACGGCACGCTGGGTGCAGGCAAGACGACCCTCGTCCACGGCCTGGCCGCCGCCCTCGGCATTGTCGGCCCCGTCCCGAGCCCAACCTTCGTGCTGATCCGTGAGTACACCGGCCGCCTGCCGCTGGCCCATGTCGACGCCTACCGCCTGGGCGGGTCCGACGAGGCGCTGGCGATCGGGCTGGACGAGCTGCTGGGCGGGCCCGGCGTGACCGCGGTCGAGTGGGCGGAGATCGTCGACGACCTGCTGCCCGCGCAGACGCTGCACGTCCACCTGAGCACCGCCGGCGCCGGCCGTCGCGCCGAGCTGCGCGGGCCCGAACTCGGCCGCTGGCTGGCCGGCGCGGGGGACGCGGCATGACCACGCTCCTCGCGCTCGAGACGGCAACCGGCAGCGCCTCGCTGGCCCTGCTGCGCGCGGACGGCAAGCTGCTGGCCGAGACCACCTTCGCTGCGCGCCGGACCATGGCCAGCCGCGTGTTGCCCATGCTCGATGCGCTGTGTGCGTCGGTCGACCTGGCGCCGACGGAGATCGACGCGCTGGCGGTGGGGCTGGGGCCGGGCTCGTTCACCAGCCTGCGAGTCGGGCTAGCCACGGCCCAGGGCATTGCTCTAGCCTGTGCCGAGGAGCCGCCGCTGCTCGGCGTCGGCACGCTGGAGGTCCTGGCCGCGGGCGCGCCGCTGACCACGCGGCGGCCGGTCTGCGCGGTGCTCGCAGCGCCCAAACGCAGCGTCTACGCGGCGACCTACGCGCGGCTCGATGAGCATTCGAGCAACTGCCTCTTCGGCCCCGAGCTGCTGGAGATCACCGAGCTGGCGCACCGGCTGCGCGCGATCGGTCACGAGACGCTGGTCGTCGGGCCGCTCGCCGCGGCGGACCGCGCGCTGCTGGCCGCCGCGGGCTGCGGGTTCGCGCCGCCGATCTTCGAC
>DHNJ01000139.1:0-296 GCA_002409445.1 Armatimonadetes bacterium UBA5419
CGTGGTGCCGGCGGTCCTCAGCACGATTTCGTCGGCCGGCCGCCCCGCCGGCCGCGCCGGCGGCGTCCAGGCGGCGCCCGGCGCCAGCGTCCTGATGCGGCCGGCGCCCGGCTGCGCCCCATCGAGCGCGGCGAACTGGCCGACGACCTCGGTCTGGCCGCGGTTGACCAGTTCCACCGCCGCGCCCGCGGGCAGCCAGCTGTCGGTCTCCTGCGGGAAGTCGCGCCATGCACTGCGCGCATGCCGTTCGGCCGCGCCCGCGTTGACCCGCGTCGCCGTCTCGGTCAGCTCGACGT
>DHNJ01000139.1:528-764 GCA_002409445.1 Armatimonadetes bacterium UBA5419
TAGTTGCTGTCCTCGGGGAAGGTCGGCGAGATGCCCTCCTTCGGCTCGTCGAGGTACATGAAGTAGTGGTAGCCGACCATGTACGGCAGATCCGCCATCTGGTTGGCGAAGATCTCGTAGCAGAGGGCCTTCTGCTCCTGGGTGTCGACGCGCATGCCCGCGCCGTGGCGGCTGGGCAGCTCGGTGTCTAGGGCCGGGAAGCTCCACTCGGTGATGACCATCGGCCGCTGGACGAC
>DHNJ01000139.1:918-12150 GCA_002409445.1 Armatimonadetes bacterium UBA5419
CTGGCGCACAGCAGCCTGCGCATGACCATCGGCCGCTGGACGACCTCGTAGTACTCGTTGAGCATTCGCGGCGTGTCGATCACCCGGCGGCCGGCCATGTCCACCCGCGGGTAGGTGTTGATGGTGAAGATGTCGGTGAACTCGCCCGCCGGCGGCAGCACCTCGGCCGGCACGCGGCCCGCGAAGCGTGTGCCCCACACCATGTGGTCCGGGTCGGCGGCGCGCAGGGCCTCGAAGGGCAGCCGGAAGTAGCGATCGGCGATGACCTTGAGGAACTCGTTGCGGACTAGTTCGTACTCGGGCCCGCGCGGCGGCGCGACGTCGGCCAGGAAGGCGTCCCGGTCGGCATGCGAGGTACCCAGGGCGCGATTGACCGCGGCCAGGTCGCCGTAGTGCGCGATCAGCCAGTCCCAGAGCGCCTGCTTGGCCGGGCCCTCGGGGGCAAGTCGGTAGACGTCATCGACCAAGTGACCGGTCTTGCCGAACCACTCGAGCTCGTTGTCCAGGAAGACCCCGAGGCACCACGGGTCGTCACGCATCTCGTCGGCCATCTGGCCCGCGCGCACCCGACACCAGCGTTCCCAGCGTGGGTCGAAGACGTCCGGGAAGCCAGTCCAGTGGATCGGCTCGGCGATCCACGAGCGCGAGGCGAACTGGCTGCCGAAACTGGCGAAGAGGATGTGCGTTAGCCCGCGGTGGCGCACGCTTTGGGAGTGGCCGGCGGCGGCGGTATTGAAGTTCCAGCTCAGCAGCCGCTCGACCGCGGCCTCGGCCCAGCGATCCTCGGTGCCGTACTTGGCCGCGGAGACCAGCGCGTACGGCGCGTAGCTCAAGGCTTCGGACCAGTGCCCGATGTAGCGGATGTGGTCCGTGCCCAGGATGTAGTACGGCTTGCCCTCGGGGTCGACGACCCACCAGCGGCCGTCCTGCTGCAGCGCGCGGAAGAAGCCCGTGCCCGGCACAATCGCCTCGCCCTCGCGCGACACCCAGGCGGGCGGCGCCGGCCGCTCCGCCGGCGGCGGCTCGGGCGCCGTCGCGGCTACGTCGTAAGTGACATCGTCCACGTCAACCTCCAAGCCGGCGGCGCGGACCAGTGGCCGGCCGTCGCGCAGTGCGGGCAGCGGCGCGCTGACGTCGAACGCCCAGCGGCCCAGGAGTTGCCCCTCCGCGAGGATCCGCCCCTCGACCCGCGTCGGTGACCAGTCCAGCTCGAAGCGCAGGGGTTGGTCGACGGCCCAGGTCCCCAGCGACTCGTAGACCAGCCTTGGCAGCCGCGTGCCTTCCTTCGACTCGGCCTGCCAGACGCCCTCGCGCAACTCGGCCATCTCGACGAAGAACGGCCGCACGCCGTCCGGATCGCCGTCGGCACCCGGCCCCTGAACCACCTGCAGCGCCCAGAAGTTGTCGTTGTCGCGGCCGAAGCCGAGGCCACCGACCGACCAGCCGGTGCGCTGGCCGAAGGCCTCGCGGATAGTAATCGTCGCCGACAGACTCGCCTGGCTGGCATACGGCGCGGCCTGCCACAGGGCGATCCCGTCGTCGATGCGCATCGCCTCGTCCTGCCACGTCAGGGCCAGCAGGTCGGAGTGCCAGGCGGTCTCTAGCGCCGCCGCATCGGCATAGCCGGAGAAGTCATCGGTCAGGACTTGGGCGCTCGCGAGCGTGGCAACAAGCAGCAAGGGGGCCAAGGTTCTCATGGACTGATCCTCGGCCTGTGGATTCGGCGGACAACCGCGCAGCCCTCCCACGGCAGTCGCCCAGCGCGTACACTGGCCCACGGGAGCAACACAGCATGTCCACCGAACCACAAGGCGTTCTGATCACCGGCGGCGCGCGCGGCATCGGCCGGGCCACCGCGGAGGCCTTCGCGGCCCGTGGCGCGAACGTCGCGATCAACTACTTCGGCCGCCAGGACGCCGCCGAGGAGACCGCCGCCGCCTGTCGCGCCGCGGGGGCGGCCGATGTGCGCATCTGCCAGGCCGATGTCGGTGACGGGGCGGCGGTGCGCGCGATGGTCGATGAGCTGCGCGGCGCCTGGCCGCGGCTCGATGTGGTCGTCAACAACGCCGGCTATAACTGCCCGGGCAAGCTACTGGACCTGACCGAGGAGGCCTGGGACCGCGCCTTCGCCACGCACGTCAAGGGCGCGTTCCACGTCTGCCGCGCGACGATCCCCTGGCTCGCCGAGACCGGGGGCGGCAACGTGATCAACCTCAGCTCGGTCGCCGGCCTGCGCGGGCTGCCCGGCTCCGTCGGCTACGGCACGGTCAAGGGCGCGCTGCTGCAGTTCACCCGCTGCTTGGCCTGGGAGGTTGCGGAACTGGGCGTGCGGGTCAACGCGGTCTGTCCCGGCGTCATCCGCACGGATTTCCACGCGGCGATGACCCCAGAGCAGAAGCAGCGCAACCTCGAACAGCGCATCCCCCTGCACGCCGAGGGCCAGCCCGAGCAGATCGCCCAGGCCATCCTGTCGTTGGTCGACAACGCCTACATCACCGGTGAGACGCTGACCGTCGACGGCGGCCTGTCGATGCGGATCTGCTAAGGCTGCTTAGAGCCCAGTGATCCAGACCAGCAGGCCGAGGATCACGAGCGTGAACACACAAGCGACCGCGAAGCCGCCCCACTGGACCAGTTTAGGATGGTTCAGCTCCCAGGGGTGGCCTTCGCTGTGGCCCGCGTAGACCACATCGAGGCCTGCCTCCGCCAGCTCCTCCTCGCGCCCGACCGGCGTGGCCATCAGCTTGTAGAAGCGGTCGGCCTCGGTCGTGTCGCGATCGTCGCGCAACTGAGCGCCGACCAGCAGGGCAACCATGGCGGAGAAGATCACCGCCCACCCGGCCACCGGCAGGACGAACAGCAGACCGATGCCCACGACGACCGCGATCACCGCGAACATACCGCCCAACGACGGATACCAGCGGGTGTCGCTGGCGACGCTGCCAATGTAGTGCGCGGCGAGTCCCGCGGGGATGTAGGTCAACAGCAGCAGGTGCAGGTCGCCCTTGTCGCCGAACTGACCGAGCCACGCGGGCGCGGCCGCCATGGCGCCGGCAATCTTGGCCCCCACCGGCCCGAACACGGTCCACAGCGCCGACATGATCGTGAACGCCAGCCAAGCGCCGACCGAGTTGCTCGGCCGCCAGAGCACCGCGGCCCAGACCAGCACCCCGAGCGTCGCGTTGACGCCCCAGAACCATGTCAGCGCTTCAGCCACACCATCAACCATGAAGGCGAAAACCACGCCCAAGCCAACCACGACCAGGCCGGCGAAGCGTCCGAAGCGCAAGGTGCGCTGCTCCTGCTCCTCGGGCGCAAGATTGGCGAGGAAGTACTTCTGGTAGAGGTTCCGCGACATCAGCGCCGAGCCGGCGACCATGAAGGCACTGAGCGTCGACATCTGGGCCGCGAGGATTGCCGCGAACATCAGCCCGGTCAGACCGACGGGCAGCAGCTGCACGATGGCCAGACCGAACGCCTCCTCACGATGCGCGGGCGCGGCGGTGGCGCCTTGGGCGACCATGGCCGCCACGGCAACGCCGGTGATAGCCCAGCCCAGCGCGCAGATACGCTTGACGAAGTTGCCGTAAGTGAAGCCCACCCGGCCCTCAAACTCGGTCTTGCCGCTAGCGCAGACCTCCATGATGTGGGGCTGGGCGACGATGCCGATAACCATCGCGATCGAGGCGGCGATGACCCACGGCCAGGTGATCTCGGTGTTCGCCGCGAGGTTGAACGTGTCCGCCGGTAAGGATGTGCGCAGACCGGCAAACCCACCCACAGCGGCCAGTCCAAACGGCACCAGCAGCAGCGACATGACGATGATCAGCAGGCCTTGGACGCCCTCGACGATGACCGTCGCGAGCAGGCCGCCGGCGCTGCCGTAAACGACGAAGACGACCGTCATCGCCAGGATCGCCGCCCATCCCGGCACGGCACCCTGCGTCACCGCCGTGGTGATCATCTCGGTGCCCACGAGCAGCGTGCCGGTGTTGATGGCGAAGATGAGCACGCCCATCACTGCGTACAACAGGCCGAGGCCGGGGCTGTAGCGCTGCTCGAAGAAGTCGGCTGTGGTCAGGTAGCGGCTGCGGCGGAAGAGCGGCGCGATGAGCCAGTAGAACGGCGTGGCCAATAGGTAGACGTAGGTGTACCAGATACCGCTGTACCCGCGCTGGAACGACGCGCCCACCACACCAACCGGGTCATCGGCATGGGTCCCGGTGCCCAGCGCGTGCATCATCATCAGGAACTTGTTGAACTTGCGGCCGCCGGCGAAAAAGTCACCCGCGGTGCGGATGCGCACCGCCTGCCACAGCCCTAACAGGCCGATGAAGAACAAGTAGATGAAGACAACGGCCACGTCGATCGGATGGAACATGACAACCTACCGTTCAGATCACCCAGGACTCGCCTTGGTCAAGGTTGGCGCGGTAGCGCTTCACCAGGTCGGCCAGCGTCAGGCTCGTCAGATGCGCTCGCAGCACCGCCGCGGTCGACTCCCAGAGGTCGTAGACCACCATCGGGCCAGGCCGCGACTGGTGCTCTAACGCCTCCACTTCGACCGGGCCCTCGGCCGCCTCGTAGAGATCGAGGACGCTGATCTCCTTGGGCGGACGGGTCAGCTGATAGCCGCCCTGGCTGCCGCGAGTCGCAGTGACCAGACCGGCGGTGCGCAGCGCTCGCAGCACCTGCTCGAGGTACTTCTCGGGGATCTCCTGCCGCGCGGCGAGTTCACGCAGCGTGATCAACACCCCGGTCTGGGCCTGGGCAAGCTCAATCGCCGCCAAGACGGCGTAGTCGGCTCGACGCGAGATGGTCACAGCGCCTCCAGCCACTGCCGCCACCGGATGAGCCCGGTCGCCGCGGGCTCGAGGTGCCCCACCTCATACTCGACCGCGTAGTGCCCGGTATAGCCCTCGGCATCGAGCAACGCGACCAGCTCCGCGATGCGGATGTCGCCGTCCCCGTAGTGCGTGGCGACGTACTTGCCATCGACCCAGTGGCCGTCCTTGAAGTGCACGTGATGCACCCAGCGGCGCATCGTGCCATAGGCGGACCAGTAGTCGACGCGGCCCATCAGCAGGTTCGCCGGCTCGAAGATCACGCCGAAGTACTCGCTATCGACCGCCTCGCACAGCTGCACGGCCAGGCCCGGGTCGCCGGCGATCGAGCCGGCGTGGTTCTCCATGACCAGGTAAATGCCCGCCTGCTCGGCGGCCTTGGCCAGCTCGGCGAAGTGCGGGGCGATGACCGGGATCTGCGCCGGGTCGTCGCCGCGCCCGGGCAGCACCCGCGCCGTGCGACAGCCCAGCCGCGCGGCGCGCTCGATACCGTGGAGGCCCAGCTCCATGTCCGCGCGCACGACGGCCGGGTCCGGGTCGTGGAAGTTTCGGCCCAGGTAGGTGCCGAGGTTGGCGATCGTCACGCCGGCAGCGGCCGCCGCGGCCTCGACGTCGGCGATGTCCTGCTCGGCCGGGTCGGCGGAGAAGTGCGGCATGCGGCCCAGCAGGTCAATCCGCTGCCAGCCCGCATCGGCCAGGGTCTGCAGCGCCTCGCCCAGCGGCAGGCCGATCAGCGGGATACTGCAGGCGGTGAACCGGTCTAGTTTCATGGTCGTTCCTCGCTTGGCACCGCGGCGACAACGCCCCCGTGCCAGTCAGCTACAATCTCGTGGCCCGGCGGCACGACGAGATACTCCTTCGGGTCCCACTCGCCGGCGACCAGCCGCTCCAGCAGGCCGATGTCGCCCGTCATCGCCTCGTACTGCCAGCCGCGATCCTCGCAGATGGCTCGCACCTGTGCCTCCAGGGCCGGCACATGGTCGTGCTCGAAGAAGATCAACGCCCCACGCTTGTAGTGCTCGGTCCAGGCGCTGAGCGCCTCAATCAGAAACTGGGCGTTGTCCTCGCCGTACTGCTCGACAAACTGCTCGTACGTGGCGGTGACCACACCAGACGTCTGGTCCATGACGTTGCGCCCACGGCGCGTACGGCACTCGAGCCAGCCGCTGGTGTACCAGTAAGTACCGGGCTTACCGGCAAACTCCTCGTTGTAGCGCTCGCGGCTGCCCAGGAAGAGCGTGATGCAGTCGTGGGCGCGTGGCACGATCAGCGGGCTGGAGCGCGCGCGCAGGCCGACCAGCAGGTTGTTGCACAGGCCGTAGCCCAGCAGCACGCCGTCGTAGGGCGTCGGCCGATCGAGATCGATCGCCGCCTGGATCGCAGCACGGCCCTCGTCAACGCGGTCGTGGTAGCCCTGATCCAGGAAGGTCACGTCGCAGATGTGGGGCGAGCGCGCGATGACCTGGCAGGCCTCGCGCACCATGATCTCGCACGCTAGCAGGTTGAGGTACATGCAGCCTCTTCGCGCGTCCAGTTACCCCGCCACCGTGGCGATTCCTCCCGTGTGGGTGACCTCGGACGCCGGGCCCATTATACTCAGCACCATGTCTTGGTTCGTTCGTGCTACCGGTGTGCTCGCCTGCCTGCTGGCGCTCAGCGGCTGCGCCCGCCCCGGCCCCGCCCCCGACGGTAGCCTGCGCCTGGCCGACGCGGTCGACATCCGCACGCTCGACACCGCGATCGGCTACGACGCCTCCTCCTGGCGCTTCGAGCGGCTGATCAACGACGGCCTGCTGAACTTTGCGCCGACCGACAGCACGCTGGTGCCCGCCGTCGCCGAGGCGCTGCCCGAGATCGAGGAGGGGCGCCGGTTCACCTTCCGCCTGCGCGACAACGTCTATTTCCACCACGGCCGCCAGGTTGTCGCCGAGGATTTCCGCTACTCGCTGACCCGCATTCTTGACCCGCAGACCGCCTCGCCCGGCCGCAGCCTCTACGAGGGCATCGTCGGCGCACGCGCCTTCGGCAAGGGCGAGGCCGGCACCGTCGCGGGCCTTCAGTGCCCGGACGAGCTAACCTTCGTCGTCGAGCTCGAATCGCCCGACCTGGCTTTCCTCAACCTGATGGCTCTGCCCTTCGCCTACGCTGTTCCGCGCGAGGAAGTCGAGCGCTACTCCGCCTCCGACTGGCCGCGCCACGCGGTCGGCTGTGGGCCGTACCGCCTCGACGTTTGGGAGCCGGGCGTGCGCATCCGCGTTGGGCGGTTCGACCGCTACTACGATCCAAGCCGCGGCATCCTCCCGGCGATCGAAATGCGCTTCGGTGTCGCCGACTATCTGCAGCTGATGATGTTCGAGCGCGGCGAGATCGACGTGACTGGCGTACCGCTGACCGACCTCGAACGGATCGACGGCGACGCGCGGCTCAAGTCGTACATGCGCACCTCGGCCGACCTGACCACCGCGTACGCCTCGTTCAACACCGAGCAGTCACCCTTCGACAACCGTGCCGTGCGCCAGGCGTTCAACTACGCGCTGAACCGCGACCGCCTCGTGCAACTCTACGCGGGCACCATCCGCGCCGCCCGCGGCGTCCTGCCCCCGGGCATGCCAGGCTACAATCCTGACCTCCGCAGCTACACCCACGACCCGGCCAAGGCGCGCGAACTGCTGGCTAGCGCGGGCTTCCGCGACAACCTGCAGGTCGAGCTGACGACCCGCGACCGGCCCGCCGAGCGGCGCCTAGGCGAGGCGATCCAGTCGGATCTGCGCGACGTGGGTGTGTCGGTCGCGGTGCGCGCGGTCTCCTTCCCGGTCTGGCTCGAGCTGGTCAACCGCCACGAGGGCCTGCCGTTCACCATCAACAACTGGATCGCCGACTACCCCGACCCGAGCAACTTCCTTGATGTCCTGCTCAACGGGCGACACGTCGAGTACGCCGGTAGCAGCAACCGCTCGTTCTACAACAACCCACAGGTCAACGACCTACTCGACCGCGCGGCGGTGATGACCGACGCCGCGGCGCGGCTGAAGCTGTACCAGGCGGCCGAGCAGATCATCGTCGACGACGCGCCGTGGCTATTCCTGTACCATCCCACCCGGATGGTGCTGGTCCAGCCGTGGCTGCAGAACTACCATCTGCATCCGGTCTGGACCTCGCGTGAGGACCTAATCTGGATTGAAGAGGTGGCCCAATGACCATCATCACGCCGTACGAGACGACCGCCGGGCCCTGGTTGCGCGGCAACTTGCACACACACACGACGTGTTCGGACGGTGTGCTGAGCCCCGAACAGGCCGCCGACCTCTACGCCGGCGCCGGCTACGACTTCCTGGCTATCTCCGACCACGAGCGCTACACCCCGCCACCGGCCGACGACCGGCTGGTCTGGATCCCTGCCAGCGAGGTCTCCGGCGGCCCGCACATCCTGGCCGTCGGCTCCGACCGCGCCTGGCCGACCGATCTCTCGCGCCAAGAGACGATCAACGCGATCGCCGCGAGCGGCGCCCTGGCCATCCTGAACCACCCCAACTGGGGCACGTCGTGGGAGCACTGGCCACGCGCGCTGCTGGGCGAGCTCAAGGGCTACGCCGGCATCGAGATCTACAACACGGTGATCGAGCGGCTGGAGGGTGAGGCGCTGGCGACGGACCGCTGGGACTGGCTGCTGTCGCTTGGCAGGCAGGTCTGGGGCTATGCCAACGATGACCTGCACGGGCCCGAGGACGGCCCGTTCAGCGCCAACGTCGTGCAGGCGGAGCCCGACCCGGCGTCGATCCTCGCCAACCTGGCCGCCGGCCGCTGCTACGCCTCGCTCGGCGGCTTGGCGATCGAGACGATCGCCGTCGAGCCCGATGGGCTGACCATCGTCGCGCCGGACGCCGACACGATCGTCTTCACCGGCCAGTGGGGCCGCTTGCTCGCCACAGCCGCCGGGCCACGCGCGACCTACCAGTTCCGCGGCAACGAGGGCTATGTACGCGCCGCCTGCTACGCCTCGCTGCGCCGCGCCGCGTACACCCAGCCGACTTGGATCGAGCCCGCATGAGACGCGCCGCCCCCGTCAGCCGCCCCCGCCCTTCGTCCTGGCGCCAGCTGGGGCGGGCCGTCGGCGCGCGGCTGTTCTGGGGCCTGGTCACGCTGCTGGCCACCGCGTTCATCGTCTTCACGCTGTTGAACCTCTCGGGCGACCCCGCCCAGGCCATGGCCGGCGAGAAGGCGGACCCCGAGACCGTCGAGCAGATCCGCGTCAGCATGGGCTTCGACCGGCCGCTGCACGTCCAGCTCGGCCGCTACCTCAGCCGGGTCGTACGCGGCGACCTGGGCGAGTCGAGCTTCTACCGCCGGCCCGTGGCCGAGCTGCTGGGCCAGCGCCTGCCGTTCACCATCGCCCTCGCCTTCGGCGGCCTGCTCGTCTGGGTCGGGGTCGGCGTCCCGCTCGGCGTCCTGACCGCGACCCGCCGCGGCACCTGGGTCGACCGGACCATACTCGTCGTCTCGATCGTCACCTATTCGCTGCCGACCTTCTGGCTCGGTCGCATGCTCCAGCAGTACCTGGCCTACGACCGCCCCTGGTTCCCCGTCGGCGGCTATGGCTCGCCAGCGCATCTGGTCCTGCCCTCGATCTGCCTCGGCCTGGCCGGGGTCGGCTACTACGCTCGGCTCGTCCATACCAACATGGTTGAAGCGCTGCCCGCCGACTACGTGCGCACCGCGCGCGCCAAGGGTCTGACCGAGCGCGTCGTCGTCTGGCGCCACGCCTTCCGCTGCGCCATGCTGCCGGTCGTCACCATCCTCGGCCTCGACGCGGCGCGGTTGCTCGGCGGTGTCGTCTTCACCGAAGCCATCTTCGCCTGGCCCGGCCTCGGCTCGCAGATGGTCGCGGCGATCCCGAACCTCGACATCCCGCTGGTTCTCGGCACCGTCCTGTTCGCCGCGGCGCTGGTCGTGATGTCCAACCTGGTCGTCGACCTGCTCTACTTCTGGCTCGATCCGCGCCTGCGCGACGAGGGGCGGATCTGATGGCCCTGCTCCAAGTCACCGGCTTGCGTCTGCAGTTCCCGGGCCAGCCCGCGCGGGTGGTCGTCGATGGCTTGGACCTGAGCGTCGACGTCGGCCAGACGACCGCGCTGGTCGGCGAGTCGGGCTGCGGCAAGACGCTCTCGGCGCTGGCGGTAATGGGCTTGGTGCCCAGCCCGGGCCAGGTGGTCGGCGGCCAGATCGTCTTCGATGGCCACGACCTGTTGACGCTGACGCCCGACGCCCGCCGGCGGCTGCGCGGCGCGCGCATCGGCCTGATCAGCCAGGACCCGCTGGCCGCGCTGAACCCCGTCTTCACGGTCGGCGCGCAGGTCGCCGAAGCCCTCCGCGCCCACCAGCCGCTCAGCCGCCGCGAGGCCTGGGCGCGGGCGGTCGAGGAACTCGCCGCGGTCGGCCTGCCCGACCCGGAGCGTCGCGCCCACGACTACCCGCATCAACTCTCCGGCGGCCAGCGCCAGCGCGTGGTCATCGCCCAGGCCCTCGCTTGCCGCCCCGCCCTCCTCATCGCCGACGAGCCGACCACGGCCCTCGACGTCAGCGTCCAGGCACAGATTCTCGACCTGCTCCGCCGGCTGCGCGCCGAGCACAACATGGGCCTGCTGCTGATCACCCACGACCTGGCGGTGGTGGGCGACTGGGCCGACCGCGTCGCGGTCATGGTGAACGGCGAGAAGGTCGAGGAAGGCGCCGCCGCCACGCTGCTGGCGCGGCCCCGCCACCCCTACACCCAGGGCCTGCTGGGCGCCTCGCTGCGGCTGGACGACGCCACCCACTACCGCCAGCGGCGCCTGCCGGAGATCCGCTCGCGGCTCGATCCGGCCTCGGGCCGTCCGGTCTTCGGCCTGGTGACGCCGCCGCGCGTGGCGGCGGCCAACGACGCGGCCGCGGGCGACCCCCACCCCCTGCCCCTGATGCAGGTGCGCGACCTGCGGGTCGACTACGTGACGCGCCAGGGCACCCAGCACGCGGTCGACGGCGTATCGTTCCAGATCGCGCCCGGCGAAACGCTGGGCCTGGTGGGCGAATCCGGCTGCGGNNGCGCTGCTGGCCGCTGCGCCGCGCCTGGACCGCCAAGACCAGCGCCAGACCGAACTCGCCGGGGAGCCGACCCATGCCTAGGCCGTGCCTCGCGCTGTTGTTCCTGTTGCCGCTGGTCGCCGTGACCGCGCTCGGCGCCGATGACGACTGCGAGTGCTTTGGCAGCTTCAAGAGCCTGGCGGCTGAACGGGCCGCGCTGCCGGCGATCTACGACCAGATCATCGGCTTGAGCAGCGCCCACAGCGCCGGCTACCATCGCGCCCGGCTCGCCGCGCTGGAGGCCCGCGCCGGCGAATGGGCCGCGGCCGAC